>JAYUVP010000183.1:0-50287 GCA_043753995.1 Fibrobacterota bacterium | reverse complement strand
CCTTTTCAGCAGCAATAAAGTGATATGGATAGCTCTGTATAGTTGCACTGTATACTTGCGTGTTTTATTCGTAACCTGACCGCGAATGGCCAAAGAATGAATCAATTCATTCGATTAAGCCAAAATTTGTAAAGGCACGCTATTTGCTCAAATTGCGCGTCAATCAGGGTGGGTTTGTCAAATTCTCAGGCTTTTTCTCAACCGGGAAATCTTGACCACCCTTACATTCCCTGATCAGAGGAAAAACATGAATAACCACCTTAAGATTGCACTCACTCTTTGCATGACCTGGACCATGGGTTACAGCGCTACTCCCCTTGTCAACCGAGGTGGAACATGCCCAGACCTGACTAAGCTGCGAGAACTTGCTGATCCAGGGGATAATTGGGCCGGATTCCCAGTAAAACCCAATCCCCCTTCTACCTATCCCACGGGAACCATTCAAAAGCAAATCACGCCCGAGGAATCCATTCATTGCATTCAAACTCCTGCCGGTCTCAAAGCGGAAGTTTGGGCCACGGAGAAAATCACCGCAGGGCTTACCACACCCATAGCCTACGCTCAGCATTTCTCCTTCGACGAACGTGGTCGCTTGTGGCTGGTCGAACCACGCAGCTATCCGAATATCATTCGCACAGCTTCAGGAACCGTCACCGATGATAAATTTGTGGGTGGCCAGGATCGCATCCTGATCCTAGAAGACACAGATGGCGACCGTGTCATGGACAAGGTGACGGTTTTTAAAACCGGTCTCAATTTACCGCAGAGTATTGAAGTGGTGACGGGTGGTGTGGTTGTGACCATGGTGCCCTATGTGGTTTTTTTCCCCAATAACAACGATGTCGCTGGCACCCCTCAAATTTTGTTTACGGGCTTGGGCGGCGGCAATGGCAATCACGATACCCATGGAAGCATTGGTAGCCTCATGTATGGCCTCGATAATTGGGTGTATGGGCATACGGGGTATAATACCTGCACGGTCGATGGAGTGAATTGTTCGCAAGGCAAGGTCTGGCGCTTTAAGCATCCTTCCATTGGAAATGGTGCCAAAACCTTTCAACAATTCACCAGTTCTGGACCATACAACGCTTGGGGCGTAGGCCAAATGGAAGATGGACAAATTTTTCAATCCGGTGCCACGGGCACTCCGCATATAAACCACTCCTTACGCCGTGGTCAGGCGGCTATAGATATTCGTAATGACCCGGTTACCAGTGGTAATAGGGATAAATTATATCCAATCACCAACGATCGTTATTTGTGGGAAGGCTCGACAACCCAGAAATCAGGAAATTGGACTGTCTCCAGCACTTCAGCTATTTCAGGCCTACAGTTTTATACTTCGCGGCTATTTCCCAAGAAATACTGGAACCGTTTTGCCTTCACCTGTGAAGGAGCCAGCAAGCTTTGCAATCAAGACAGCATGGTTGTTTCCACCAATGGAACCAATACGGGAAGTACTTGGAAAGCCGTACGCATGCCCGGTCCTGAACGTTCCAATATCATCGCTTCCACCGATGCTTGGTTTGCACCAGTTTTGGCAAAAACGGGTCCCGATGGAGCGGTTTGGGTGATGGATTGGAACAACTATCTCTTTTTGCATAATCCTGCCCAACCCGCTGGCGCTGGAAATGCTTGGAACAATAAGCTGCGTGTGAAAAACAGCTATCGCATTTACCGCGTTACGCCTGAAAATGACACGCGTGAGCCCATTCTCAATCTGACCACGGCCACCGTGCCCCAGCTTGTCGCCACTCTGAGCAATCAAAATTTCCTATGGAGATTGCAGGCCCAAAGATTGCTCATCGCCAAAGGTTTTACTGCCGAAATGGGAACCCTGCTCGAAGACATCTTGACTAAGAGCCGTTATGTCGACGATGTGGGCAATGACCCCGCAGTAACTCATGCCATTTGGACCTTGCAGGGATTGGGTCAATTCGAAGCATCGGGCAATCCAACCAAATGGGATCCCATCTTGAAGGGCCTGCTAATCCATCCTGCCTGGGCTGTGCGAATGAATGTGCTCAAAGCCATGCCCCGTTCGGCAGCTAGCGCTCAATCGATTAGCGATGCTTGCGCGGTCAATGACGATCATGGCCATGTTCGCTTGCAAGCCATGGTGGCTTGGGCAGAAATTTCGAGCAAGCCAGCCAATGCGACTGCGATGTGGTCAACCTATGCGAACGTAGACAGCTATGCCACCACAGCCTTTACCGCTTCGACTCTTACCTCGGCTGCGACCAAACCCTGTGGCCCCGCAGTTGTTGCCGTGAAGGCTCCCATGCCCTCGAAAATCGCCCAGCCCCGCAGCGATTTGCAATTCATGGTGCAGGGCCAGGGTTTCACCATTCATAGCAACCAACAATTGGGTTCGGGTGTCCTTTCCTTATTTGAACCCAATGGCCAATTGGCCTTTCAGTCAAGCTATGATGCAGCTCAAGGCAAATGGTCCCAGCCCAAGGCCGAAGGCCTCAAGGCTCCCGTTTACCTCTACCTCTATCGCGGTGTGAAGGGTGATTTGATCAAGGGCAGCGTATCCATGGCTGCTGGACTGTAATATTTCTATCGGTGCGCATCTCTTTCGGGATGCGCACCTTTTGAGTTTAGAACTGCGACCTTACCAAGCAATTTTTCTCACCACTTGCGACCTATAAATGGGTGGCCCTATTTAAGGGCTTACTTCGTCCTTCACGTCTAAAGTGAGGCCTGCCTTTAGAGGCATAGACTAAAAAGGAATCGGTGGTGACACCGAAAATGGCGGGAATGGAATCGACGGCGAAGACAAGGTCGGTGGCCTCGATAAGAACCAAGACCATGAACAAAGGCGTGGCCATGAAAATGCCTTCGCGCCGCACGAAAAACCGGTCATTGTCAAAGTGCTTGGTCACCGGCGAAATGCGCTGAAATTGCCGATAGAAAAAGCTGCCTTCAGGATGGTATTCCTTCTCCTTGGCGAATAGCATTTTCAGTCCTGCGAAGACGAGAAAAGCCCCGAGATCCAAGGCCAACATGGCGAGAATGAAAACGTTGAATGCAATCCAAATCCAGGTCATGTCCATTTGCAAGACTCCCTCGGTGCTTCTCCGGAAAAGCATATCCGCTTCGCGGATGATGCTTTCGGAACATCGTGGTTAGTCTCGCAGGTCGTGCTGGATGGTTATCCGAAACACTTACACTCGACCGGGTCAATCCCAAGGGGATATGGCCGTCTTGACGATCGAATGAACCGCAGAATGAAATCAACCGCTAATTCGGCCCACCGAAGGGTATGCCCAAGGCAAAGTGACCCATGGGGATGAAGCCGCTGATGGGCGTGTCGGTGGGGCCGCTCGGCGATCCACCGAAGGTTTGTAACCAGCCAAAACCACCGCCGACGTCGAGGGTGAAATGGGGCCATAAGAATTTATAGCCATAGCGCAACCAAGCCAGGGTAACCAAGGTATTACCTCCGGGTTGTTCGGTGTCTTTGAAGAATTGCATATCGAGAAATTCGAGTGACGGGCTGAGATAGCCGCCGAAATCGGGATGCATCATATAGAGACGCATGCCTAATCCTGATCCGGCGAAGATGCGTCCTTGATTGTATTGGCGGCTGCTTATGCCGAAATACACCGGTACTTCTAGTGAAAGTCGCGGCTTCAAGGGAAATTCATAGCCCAGGCTGAAACCCGAGATCGCAATGCTGGAAATAGGATGGATGGTCAGGGCCTCTCGGGGCGGACCATCGACTATGGGAGCTCGAACGCGTCGTTTCCGGCGCACCGTGGTCGTCGTTTCGGGTGTAGCTGCAAGGGATTGAGAATCGGTTGGAGTCACGGCCGACTTCGAGGCAAGGCTATCAGTCAAGGTCAAGGCCGGCTTGCCTTTTGCGGTGTCCACGACGGATGAGGAATCAGCGGAAGCGATGGTGTATCCCAGCATGAGGCTGGCCATGGCGAAAATCGGTGTATGAAAAAAGCGAAACTTCATGGTCGAGCTATCCTGCGCGGGCAAAGAGAGTGGGATGTTCTTCATGGCAGGTTAAAGGTTTTGGCGGAAAAAGGAAAGCCAACGTCAATACCGCCGGTGAGGGTGACGCGTTTCGAATTGCTGAAGCCGAAATAGGCCGGGCCGCTATGTAGGCTCAGCATGAAATCGTCCCATTGCATTTTATAACCGAATTCCAAAGTGCCATAAGCAAAGCGGGTTCGGGAGCTTTCGTATTCGGTTTTCGAATGGCCTTCGCCTACATCACCATAAAGCTGGAGAAAGGTTCCTGAAAAAGGTCGATACAAATATTTGCGAAATCCCATGCCGCCGGCCCAGCCCCAATCCACATCGGGGCCGTCTTCGGTATATCCGAAACGCACGGTGCCGAGTAAGCTCCATCCCCGAGGTGAAATTTGCCGCTCGAAATCAAAACCCACTAGAGGCAATTCCGCGCCAACCCAGCTAGTGATGGTTCGAGTGACATCCAGGAAAAGGGTATTGCGGGCCATGGTGCTGTCCGTTTGAGCCATGGCCGCGGAGATGCCAGCGAAGGCCCAAAGGCATAGGCCTCGGGAAATAGACGGGAGGAAAGAAGTCATGCGTTTCATGTTTTTCAGAAGGCGAAGGTGGAGGAGTTGAAGGGCAGGCCAATGCTTCCCGAGGTCGTAAGACCGGTGTAAATTTCCGCGCCGACATAAGCCGCGCCGCCAACCGACATGTCAATGACCAAATATTTCATTTGCCACTTATAGCCGCAGCTGAATTGCGTTAACCAAAGATGGGGATATTCGTGAAAGGTGGCACCGCCGGATGGCGCATAAACCCAATTGCCGAATTGGTCGTAATAGCCACCGGAATAATTGTAAACCTTACCTGACCGCTCACTATTGATATAGTCGCTTTGTAAGGTCAAATAGCTTCCAGAAAAACCACCCGCTATATACCGGCGCAGCCCGAGACCAATGCCTTCGGCATGTTCTTCGGTGTAATAATCATTGTCCGAACCTTTATCCGAGTAATAATTTCCATGAAAATTGAGCAGTAGGGACCATCCTCTGCCTAATAGTCTTTCATAGCCCAAGGAAAAGACATTGATGTCGTCGTCATTATAGATTATCCACATGGTGACGGGCTCGATATAAAGCACTTGATTATGCGGAGCAGACACAGGTTGGGCTTTTTTCGCAGGCACGGAATCTTGAGCGTGGGCTCCGGCGGTGAACAAAGACAAACCAAGCACGGCGGCTATGGGCCAAAGTTTTCTGCGCGCCATTTTTGGCGGATTTCCGCGAGATAAAGAGTCCGACACAAAAGCTCCTAGCTGAAATTGAAAAGTGCGAAGACCCATTCGGAGGATTAAACCGAATAAAGCCCGGCATTCACCTTATTAGGACGAATGGCCAGCGACTTGTGTTACTGGCTGCGCCGAAAATTAGGGCACCTCTTAAGATTGAGACCGCCTACCAAAGCTAGTCACCTTGGACTAGGGTGGAAAATTCGGAAAATGGCTATAAAAGATAGGCGCCGTCCCGATACACTTCGATTTCGCCCACCCTCACTGAATCGCTGATCACAAAAACATCCACGTGATGCCGTCCGGTTTTTCTTTTGAAATCGGGCTTGGCATAAATGGCATGCTTGGCCCCCAGGGATAGGTGAATGCCACACATGCGTTCATAAGTGCCGACATCGCTTACCCATCGCTTGGGGGTAAAGGTGCGATTGAGTCCGAAACCAAACTCGCGCACCCAAACCTCGCCCTCGTCGGCGCGAATTTTTTCGAGCACCAAATCGAATTCCGGAGTCGAATCCAAAACCTCGTCGACTCGGCCTTGCTTGATGATTAGGGTGATGGGGGGCTCGGGAAGGATGATGCGAAATTGAATGTCGGCGAAGGCGAAAAGGCGAGCCTCGCCCTGCACGCTTTTAAGGTCTCTAGCTTCAGTAAAAACTTCCCCGATGGGAAATTGTCCGCCGATATTTTTCATGCCGCGATAGTCGCCGACATTGAGCCTGGCCGACTCGAAAGGAGAGGCGAAGTGGAGGCGGGCACCGGTGCTGATCACGGCTGCATCGGCGGCATGGTCCAGGAGTTCTTTCAGGCTCGCGCCCACGCGGCGATAATAATTCGGGTCATAGGCCAAGGAGTCGATATAAGTCAGGGCCTCCTCACCCTCCATGCGTCCGAGATGAGGATGCTCAATGACCTTGATATCACGTTTGAAAAGTTCCACTCGCAGGCGGAAAGCCTCCAAACGGAAATTGGTGGTTTGAATCAATATGGCCAAGTCACGAGGTCTAAGGTCGCGCAGGGCCGCCAGCACATTTTCCGGGCTTGTCGCATCAAAGTCGATGACGGTGGCTTCGGGTAGGCAGCGGCTATAGGCTTCGGCCAAGGCGCAGGCCAGTGGGCATTGCTTATCATGCACCAGAATGGAGGCTTCGCCGGGGCTGTGCTCCAGGGCTAGGTTAAGGATATCGCGCACATGCTTTTCGGCGCGGGCAAGGGATTCGGAGTCGATCACGGCCTAAAGTTAAGGCCTAGGGGCGGTTTTCAGAGGTAAAGATTCAGGCCGCGTAGCAAAGCCTTGAGGCGATGCAAGGTCGCGAGGCTCATGCGATCGAGGTCGTCACTACAGGCGGAGCAATTGGTGCACTCGACCTTATTGTCCGCCAGCACCGCTTCGAAGCGGCAGCTCACCGACTCGACATTGGGGCAGCGCAATACCAAGGAGCCTCCGAGGCCGCGCATCAAGGCGAATAAGGTGTCGGCCGTGCTTTGTTTGTCAGTGCCGAAGTGAATGACTTGGCGGGCATTCTGGCTTTGCGTGGGGTCGTCGACAATGGCCGAATCGGCATTCAGGGTGGCCGACACCGAACGATCGCCTTCGCAAATGGAGGAAATGATGAGGGTGCCGCCGGAAGCGGCGATTGCGGGAGAAGGCCAGGCGCCGAGGAGGCCAATGCCAATCAGGCAAAAAAAGCAAAACCCGCGATAGCCGGAAAAAAGTGAAGCAGAAACAAATGGCATGGCGTGATTGTAGCATTCTCGACTGACCAACTATGTGATCTTGATCAACATGGTGGCCAGAAATCCGGTGCAAATGGACCCGACCTAACCCATAATCCGGATATGGATTTCCCGATACCTCACGCGGACTTTGAATCGAATCCGATTCGCTTCCGCATGGGCACATGGTTCAGTTCGCCTAAACTGCTGCGTAACGGAGTTGCGCTCCGGCGAATCAATAAAGTGTTCCTTACTACCGACGACCAAGGCCGAAACGTGGAACTGACCCTGCGTCGACGTACTTTCGACCCTTTGCCTGACCTGTGGATAGACGGGCATCCCGTTTCGATTGCCCCGCCTTTCACCTGGCAGGAAGTTGGGTGGATTTGCTTTCCCTTGGTTTTCGTTTTCTTCGGTGGGATGGCCGGTATTTTAATCGGCTTGCTTTCCATTCGATCGACGGCGCGTATTCTGCGTAGTCCGCGAAGCAAGGCGTTTCGGTACGGCTATTCGGCGCTGAGGATTTTGCTTTATATCGGCGTTTTCGCGTTGATTGCTTATTCTACTTATTCGTAGGGGCTCCAAAGTCTTAGAACTTTCACAGCCTTGACGTCCGGCAAAACCTGATAAACCAATCGATGCTGAATATTGATTCGGCGAGAATAGGCGCCGCTTTATGTTGCCCAGCGATTTAACCGGCCATCGCCGGTGGGGAGCCTGAGGCCGACAAGGGCCGAGCGTAAAGCGCCGATGAGATACGGGCCGAAGGCAGGGGAGGCAGAGCCACCCCTGCAGGTTTTACTTGTTTAACCCATCACCACTTCGACTTGATGCGTTTTGCCATCGCCGAAAGAGGGGACTTGCGCGCCTGCCGCCAGAGCCTTGCCGTCGACGCTGATGGACTTAACACCTTTGTTCACCCCATTCGGATTCTTCACCGTGATGGCATAGTCCGCGCCGCGCCAACGTCGCGAGGCCGTGTAGCCGCTCCAAGCCTTGGGAATGCAGGGGTCGATGACCAAGCCGTCGAGTGCGGCGCGAATGCCCACGATGTATTGCGTCGCGGCTTGATAGCTCCACGAAGCGGTGCCCGAGAGCCAGCTATTGCGGGCGAGGCCGAATTGCGGGTGCTCGTCGCCCAAAATATTTTGCGGATAAACATAGGGCTCGCACTCGAAGGTTTCGATTTCGTTATTGCGCGCGGCGGGATTGATTTGATTGTAATACTGCCAGGCGCGTTCACCATTGCCCTGCATGCATTCGGCGATAATCACCCAGGGATTGGCATGCAAAAAGATGCCGCCATTCTCCTTGGCGCCGGGCGGATAGGTGGTGACGCCGCCCTTATGCGGGTCGAAACCATCATAGCCCGGAGCGCTGAGCTTGATGCCGCTGGAGGTATTGAGCAGGCGCTGCACCGAGTCGAGGGCGGCCTTGGCGCGGTCGGCAGGGGCGAAGCCGGAAAGCACAGGCCAGCTTTGGCCATTGGTCCAAATCTTGCCTTTGTCGTTTTGCTTGGAGCCGATGGGCTTGCCTTCTTGATCGAACCAGCGAATCCACCATTCGCCGTCCCAGGCATGCTCGTTCACCTTGGCCTTCATCTCCTCGTACCAGGTGCGATACGTAGCGGCTTGGTTACGGTCGCCGAGATGCTCGAATAATTCGATGAGCTCGACGAGGCCCTTGCCATAGAGATTGGCATTGAAAAGCGATTCCGCGCCCTTGGGCAAATTCACCGTGTCATTCCAGTCGGCGAATCCCAGATGAGGCAGGCCATGCTTGCCCACGTCGCCGCGGGTAAAGGCCAGCGAGCGCTGCAAGTGTTCGAGCACGGTGGCCGAATCGACGGGCCCCGCCGCTGCGCCATGCTTCTTGGGAGCGTAGAAAGGAAGCACTTCCTTCAAGAAAGCGAAGTCGCCGGATTCTTTGATATAGGCCGATACCGCCAGCACTATCCAGAGATGATCGTCGCCATAATACTGCGGACGACCCTCGGCTTCGCCTTCGCGGGCGTCGCCCATATTGGCTTCCATGGTCGAGGCATAGAATTGATGCATGGCCTTGCCCTCGGGCAATTGCACCGAGAGCAGTTTGCGCAAAAGGTCTTTGGCGCCGTCGGGCATATGCCCCATGACGGCCATGGTGTCTTGCGAGCTGTCGCGAAAGCCCATGCCGCGTCCACCAAAGCCAAGCTGATACAGCGAAAGATCGCGCGACCAATTCTTGGTCATGAAGCACTGGCGGGGATTGTGCACGTTGACCATGCTATTGAAAGCGGCGTCCGGCGTTTGCACTTGCATTTGCTGCAAATATTCCTGCCAGAAAGCGGCCATGCCGGCGAGCTTGGCGTCGACCGCGCCGGTCTTGAAATAAGGCTTCACCCGGGCATAGGCGGCCGCGTCGTCTTTTTCCTGGCCGATGAAAACCGAGAAGCGCACGCTTTGTCCCTCGGCGAGATCGCCGAGCTTGAGCAAGAGGGCGCCGATATTGTCGCCGCGATGGGTTTCATAATTCGAAAGCTCATCGTTCTGTAGCGACAGGGGATTGGCGAAGTCGCCGTATTCATTGTCCCCGAGGAAAATCTTGCGATCGCTTTCGAAGCTGCTGATGGGCATGCTGGCCGTCATGAAATTGACGCTGGTTTCGCGCTTCATGAAGGCGTATTGGGTGAGCAATTTCCAACCGTCGGGCTGGGTCTTGAGGCGGCTCTGCATGGTTTGCGGAACCCAGTCGGCATTGGTGAATTGCTTCAAGGCGTCGAAATGCGTGTATTCGATGGTGGGAATGACGGACACGTCTTTGCGCGCGCCCTTCTCGCAAGTAACGGTGATATTCATCACATAAATAGCATCATCTTGGGGCACGAACATCAAGGTTTCGACCTTGAGTCCGCGATAACGGGAAATGATGCGGGTATAACCCATGCCCACGCGGCATTCGAAGCTTTCGAGTGCTTTCAAGGTGGGCGTGAAAAAGGGGGAAAAGACGTGATAGCGCTCGGCGCCATTGTCTTCGCGCCAGCGCAAATACAGGGTTTGGCCTTTGAAATGGCTCGCCGGCGATTGCGGCAAATATTTGGTGATGCGGTTGAGGGCGGGATCGCCCTTGCACAAAAGCATGCCGCCGGTATGATCGACAAAACCGCCGAATTGCAGGGTGCCTAGATAATTGATCCACTTAACGGGGGTTTTGGGCGTGGTAATGACATATTCACGCTTCTCATCGTCGAAATAACCGCACTGCATGGTAGTCCTTCTGGGAGGTTCAAGGCCGAACCCCCAATAGGGAGGGGGCATGGATTCCGCAAGCCGATTTGGTGGGCAAAAACCCGTCCATCGTTCAGCCTCAGAGACGAAAAACCGCGAATTTAGCGAATTTTTGGCAGTTCCGGTTGGATTGCGGGGGTCATTTTTGCATCCAAGCCAAGCAAAGGCCCATTTGCACTCGCATGGCCTCGCCTTCGGCATGCAAGCGCCGGCCATGTCCGGGTAAAACCCAGGAGAAATCCTGGGAGGCTAAGGCCTGCATGCTTTTGACTTGTTGCTCCCAGGAAAACCAG
Source organism: Fibrobacterota bacterium (assembly GCA_043753995.1). GTDB lineage: Bacteria > Fibrobacterota > Fibrobacteria > UBA11236 > UBA11236 > JAYUVP01. The sequence continues at coordinate 39,749 of JAYUVP010000183.1, read as the reverse complement.
CAAGCATCGCGAAAGGCATAGAGATGGCCGCGCCTCGTCGAAAAGGCCAAGTGATCACCGGTGAAGAGGTAACGCCCGCGATACAGGAGGCAGCAGCTTCCCCGCGTGTGGCCCGGCACGGGAATGGCCAGCAAGTCGGCATCCAGGGCGATGGGGTCGGTGCCGCGCAAAAGTCGTTCGATGTCGCGCAAACTCCCCTGCGCATCGCCGGCATGAAGGATACGCTCGCAGCCGAAGCGCTCGCGCAAGGCGGCATGCTCGGCGACATCGTCGCTATGAGTCAGAAACAAAGTTTTCACGCCGCCGAGTTCGGCGAGGCGATCGAAGAGAGTCGAGGAAAGTCGCGGGCTGTCTATGAGCACATTGCCTTCGGGGCGCACGATCAAATAGCTGGCCGCGCCAAAGGATTTCTCGCTGTGATATCCGCAGTAGAAAACATTGTCTTCAATGGGTATGGGAAATTCGCGGCGAATGGCGGGCAATTCCGCGAACGGCTCGGAGGTTCCGATGGAGGCGGTGGGGCAAGCAATCAAGGCCAGAGCGGCTTGATGACGTGCTTCTGGAGATAAAGGCTGGGCATGCACGGCGCTTTGATCGCCGTCCGCATGAAAGGTTTCGGGAGCGAGCCAGCGGCAGGTATCGCAATCAATGCAGGTGCTGTCCACATAAAACAAGCCCGGGACATTTTCGGGGCGGCGCTTCTTGGGATGGGCCATGGAAGAAAAATACTCTCCAACCAGGGTGAAGAAATACTTGTTGCAATCCGATGGACAAACGTTACATCAATGAAACCGCAACGAGCCCTCGTCTGAAACCGTCAGGTAGCACAGGATAGCTGGATTTCATTTTCCGGGCGGCGAAAAGGATTTTGCCGTTTCGGTTCACAAAATACCAAGAGGTGCAACGTGAAAAAGATACTGAATACGGTTCTTCTCGCTTACTTCGCTATCGGTTTGGCCGAAGCCCAACCGCTTTATGTTTCGACTGAAGAGGACTTCACCCGAACCGGTCCCGCGGGTGGGTACGTGAGTGATGGGGACGTGCTTAATTGGAGCGCGGGGACGATTTTCATGCGCAATGCCGACTTGCTGGTGCGCTTTCAGCGCCCAGATACTTGTGATCTCGGTCTTGATGCCCTCGACATCATCGATGACACCCCCACCACTTCCCGTTTAGTGGCTTTTTCAACCGAATTACCGATTAGCACGGGCGCTTTCGACGCCGGTGATCTGGTGGCCACCAATGGGGCTGTCGTTCACAATGCCGCGCTATTCGCTGCTTTCGCCCCTGCTACACCGAAATGCGATTTCGGTTTGGACGCCATACAATTCATCGGCAAAGTCGCTGATATCCGCCAATTTCTTACCATCATGGCAGCGAATCCCGTGCCCGATGCCCAGGTTCCTGCATTGATGCGCCAATTGAATATCGACCTGTGGTTCTCAGCCGAAGGAACATGCGACATCGGTGTTCCTGGTGTGCCCCTGCGATTTCTGGATGGCGATGTATTGTCCGTGGTGAATGGCGGAGTGATTGTTCCCCAGGTCGCCTTGATGGCTGCTGCGCCCGCACCCGGTATTCCCGGCGTTGATCGTGGCCTGGATGGTTTGATTGCACCACGATCGGGTTCTATCGCCGACATTTATTTTTCGACTGAAATTCTCAATGCCGGCCCGTTTCTCACCGATGGGGATATCATTCGTATTGGCGCGGGGGCGCCTACGCTCACCTATGGAGCCATCTCTGCCCCATTCGCTCCTCCCGCGCCTTTCTTAGGGTTGGATGCGATGTCCTACTTCAAGTAATTCAGCCCGGTTCCCTAGGCGCTATTAAATCACGATAGCGCCTTTTTGGTCGGCAAGCGATATTTGCAGGCTGGCACCCGAATTGAATTCCAAATAGTCTTTCTCTAGTCCATCGCTGAATACAACGCCGTTTTCCGCCATTTGGGACAAAAGAGTGAGTGGCTTTTCCCGGGTCACTTTTCCGAAAATGATTTGCGTGCCGGTATTATTGCTTGGAAACGGTTCGCGCACCGAGAAATACAGATAATCCGCATCCCAGCTCATTTTTTGCTTCACCGTTTGGGCCTTGGTTTCGCCTACCAATATATTGGCCACACCCAGTGAGCCCGTAAGCACGCTTTTCATCCAACCCGTGGAGCCCAGTCCCGTCGAAACGATCACGCCACTGGAAGAATGCGCTTCGCTGGCCTCGCCATGGCGAATTTGATAGCGTGCGGAGACATGCGTTTTTTGCCCGATAAAAAAATCATTCACGGCCAGCAGGGATTGGCTTCCATTCAATACCGCGAGCCCCATGGTCACTTCTTTGTGGGCTCTTTTGTTTTTGAGCAGGTCCGGCATGAGCTTCGGCAAATCTTGAACTTGAAAGGGAAGCAAAACGCCGTCCCAGCGGCGGGGAGATGGGTTGACGCCGACTAGGCTTTGGCCATGCAAGTACTTCAAGGTATTGGCGACGAGGCCGTCCTGTCCCACGCAAACGACAATGTCCTCTTGGCCGAATAGAAAGTTGGAGAGATAATTCCGATCTAAAACCTGCACGCGCCCCAAGGTTTGAAGCGTGGCCTCGCTTTGGGCAATGGCCGCTTCATATTCATCGTGCTCTTTCTGATAATCTTCAAAATCCGCGCCCAAATGCTCAATGTAAAAGCGGGCTTGGGATACGGAATTGAAGCGAACGATGAGATCGCTCAAACGCGTCCTGCGTCGAATCAAAATGAATTTGCGATCGGAGGAGCTATTCATTTCAATCGGATTTCTTGAACAATTCCCTCAATAGCTCCGGGGAAATATTCAATTCCCCGATTTTGTCGGCCCTTTCGGCTAAGCCTTGAAAGGCCATGGCAATCATTTGATTGGGCTTCATGCCCACGCTTGCCAGGGCATGCAAAACATTCGGATCGACACCTTGAAACGCGCCCATGGCTGCTGAAATGGCATAAGCCTTGGCATCCGATTCGGCACGGGCATTTAGGACTGAAAGCTCGACCAATTTTTTCTTTTCTTCTTCCTGCTTTACCGAGAAAGCCATTTCCGAGGCCTGTAATTCGTGCTTTTTCGTTTGCACCAGCTTTTCCGATTCCATCTGAGCTTCGCGGATTTGCTTTTTCTTATTCTCGACCGCGATTTCGGTGCTTAGCTCATTTTCCTTGATGGTTCTTTCCTGTTCCACCGAGGCATTTCTCCGCGAGTAGATGGCATTGTCCGCTTCGTTTAGGATTTTCTCGCGGGCCTCGGCTTCAAGCGCGCGCGCGGTTTCCTGATTGGGCCGGATAGCGAGTATGGAAAGGCTTAAAATATCTAGGCCCAAGGAGGCGATGTCCGCATTTTGATTGAGGCCGGAAAGAATGCTCTCTACGATTTTTTCGCCTGACTTCAAGGTTTCGCGCAGAGGCAAATCCAGGATTTGTTTGCGAGTGGATACCTGGACATAATTCACAATTCGCTGCGACAATTTCTTGGGATCTTCCGAACTGTAATTCTTGCCGCTATGATCGAGCGTGAAATTCAAAAGCTTGGATATTTTGGCAGGATCTTTAACGCGATAGGCAATTTGGCCTTGAATGGTGATGGCCTGATAGTCCGACGTCACTTCCTCGAAGATGAATGGTGTCTCAATGCTGCCCATGGGAATCGCCACCAAGGAAGTCGTGGGACGGTAATACAGGAAGGACAACCCATTGCCTTCATTGATGACTTGACCATTCTTATAGCGCATGACGAAAACATTGGGCTGAAACTTGATGAAAGAAAAACCGAACATGTCGACTCCTGCGGGCGGGAATGGAAAATCTAACTTCGGTTATCTTGGAACTCCCTCATGTCTAAAAAACCCCTGTTCGCCTTGCTCTTCCTCGCCTTTCTGGTACTGCTTAGCTTTGCCGTCATACGCTTGAAAAGCCCAGAATTACGCGAGAGGCGACAAGACCAGGAAAAACTCGCGGCACTCACCGATACCTTGCGCGCTTACTTGGGCCAGGACGAGGCTCACGCCAAGCCCTATCACGTCGATACGGCGCGATTCGAAGTGGCGGCCTTGCACCGGCAGATTTATACCGACACCATCGCCGAATTTTTTCGCGCCACGGGTGTGCATTTTCTGGGCTATCCCAAACTTTCCGAAATTCTGTTTAATGCTTACACGGGACAGCGATTCAAGGATGAATTGGAGTTTCGTCTTTTCACTCGCTGCCATGTTTATGAGCGCGACCTCGATAGCCTGTATTATTCGGGAAGCGCTGGCGATTTTTCCATTTGGCTCTTCCGCAGCAGCCAGATTTTGCAGCGCCAAATTGTGCAGGACACCTTGCAAGTGACGGAGTGGCGGCCACGGAGCTTGGCCCCGAAGCCTTAGCCTCGGTGCTAAGCGCCGGCGATGGGTTTCGAAGCCCTAAACCCCGACCCTAGCCACGCAATAGCTCGACCAACTCTTCGCGCGTGAAAAGTTTGAGTCCGCCTTCCGCGTCAGGGACTAGCGAATCCATGAAGTCTGCTTTTCTTTGGATGATGGCGTCGATACGTTCTTCAATGGTGTTGCGGGTGACGAGTTTGAAAACTTGCACGTTTTTCAATTGACCGATGCGGTGAACGCGATCGGTGGCTTGATTCTCCCGCGCGGCATTCCACCAGCGATCGTAATGAATGACCGTTTCGGCGGCGGTTAAATCAATGCCTATGCCGCCGGCCTTGAGGCTACAGCAGAAAACCCGGCATTCCGGATCGGTGGCGAAACGATTCAGTACAACTTGGCGATTGCCGGTGGCGCCAGTGAGGGTAACATAGCCGATACCCAATTTTTCCAGGTGCTTTTCGATCCAAGCCAGCATGTTCAGGTATTGGCTAAAGACCACGACCTTGTGGCCGGAGCTCAGGGATTTTTCCAATAGAAATTGGAAAAGGTCCCATTTGCCGCTGCCGAATTCCCTATCGGGCGCATCCGCCCCGGCAAGGGTCATGGGATGATTGCATATCTGCTTCAAATGATTGAGCAATTGAAAAACATGCAGCAAGGATGCGGGCCGCGCGCCAAGCAATTCACGAAGGAGTGGACCGCCCTTTTGTTTCAGTGAGGCTTGATAAAGTTCGGCTTGATCGGCCGTCATTTCACAGTGATAGGTCTCTTCGACTTTTTCAGGCAAGTCCTCGAGAACTTGCGACTTGAGGCGTCGCAGCATGAAAGGCCGCGTCAAACGCAGAAAGCGTTCCCTGGCGCAATCGACTTCTGCGCGCATGGAGATGGGAACGCTAATCCCGCCGCTGCGGACTGGAATCGCTTCCAGGGGCGCGGCGATTTCGTTGCGAAACTGGGCTTCGCCGGGAAAGTAGCCCGGCAGGATCAGGTCGAAAAGGTTTTTCACCTCCCAGACATTGTTCTCCAGCGGGGTACCCGTCAATCCAATAATGCTGCGCGCCGGAAATTCACGCAGGGATTTATGCGTTTCCGAGTCGCGGTTTTTCGAGTATTGCGCTTCATCGAGAATCAGCAAGGCATATTCCCGCTTGCGAAAAAGCGCCATATCATTGCGAACAATGCCATAGCTGGTAATGCAAAGCGGAAGGTTGAGTAAGGCGGCATCGCGTTGCGGGCCATGGTAGATGCCGGTTTTCAAACCGGGATGAAATTTCTCGATCTTATCCTTCCAGTGATAAAGCACCGAAGTGGGACAAACAATCAAAAACTTATCGCGACCCTGGGAGCGCTCATGCAACCAGGCGCAAAGCGCCATCACTTGATGGGTTTTTCCCAAGCCCATGTCATCGGCGAGAATGCCGGAAAGCCCCATGTCAGCCAGTTGGGCCAGCCAGCGCAGGCCATCGGCTTGATAGGCGCGCAGTCCCGCGATGGGAAGCTGGACATCGCCCTGGGGAATGGCAGGCGCTTCGGAATTCCCCTGGGGCAAGGTTGTCAGGAAATCGAGACTATCATCCCCTTTGGAAATCACTTCGATGGTGGTCGGGGCATGCATGACGCAAATGCGCGTCAATAGGGCTCGGTCTAGCAGGGCGTGCACGACATCCCCCTCGCGAACCCAGTCGTCGGATTTCAAACGACTTAACCAAGACCACTCCGGTACCGAGATGTCCACCCATCCATCGGCGGTGATAAGGCAACTTTGTCCGGAATCCAAAAGCGAATGCAGGGCTTGCAAATCCAAAGTGGTATTGCCCAGAGCATATTCCAGTTTGACGCGAAATCGATTTTCCATCCGGCCCATCCAATGGACGCGCATGCGGCTAACCGTGGCAGGCTTGGGCTGCTCAAGAATGGGATCGAGATCGACATCGGATCCGGCGGATAATTCCGATTGGTATTTGGCTAAAAACCCGGGAACCGCCCCAGCCTCTACCCAATAGGTTTTCCATCCGGAATAGCGCTGAAAGAGCGCTCCCGATCCGGGTTGCAAGCGACGAAATCCAAGACCCGGCAAGTGATTCCGATCGCCGAACCATAGTCCCTCGCCCGTAGCCGCAGGAAACATAGGTGTGACCTCATCGATAGAATCCGCTGGGCCTGCAGCGAAGGGGCGAATGCGCAATCGGCTGCCTTGGTCGACGCGAATTTCCAAGCCCTTGCGCCAAACTTCCTGCTCATTTCCGAAACCCTCTCCCAGTTCTATTTGCGGGAATTTCTTGTGCAGGGAAAAAGCGGGCTCAACTCCCATCCAGGCTAGGGCTTGAAAATCCGAAGCGGTGTCTCCGACTTGAATGTGAAATAATTCACGATCTTCTCGCCAATCTAGGAGGCATCGGGGCTGGGGGCAAAGCAAATAGGCGATGCGACAGGCTAGTCCGGCGGCGCCGAATTCGGCGCGCTTGGTGGGCGTGTGACCAAGCAATTTCAATTCATGCAATTCTTGCGACAGGATTTCTTCGCGCGCCCAGGCGACAAAGAGATGCCCGGCAGGCGCGCTTTCCCATTTTTCTTGGAAAGCATTTAAAACGTGATTGATTTCACCTTCGATATCAAATCCGAAGACAGGGACATTCTCCGCAGTGACCAGGGAGATTCGCCCCGGCTCCGGCGCAAACCTCAAGGGCGTGGCGCCAAAAGACCGGCATAAACCCAAGGCCAGAGTGGCCCAGAGGCTCGCGGAATAGCCCTCGCCAATGGTTTTTCCTCCAGCAATAGGCAAACTAGTGGGTGTGGCCAGTACGCGAAAGAGCAAGGCGGCTTGATGCGCGCAGGAATGCGTGACGGTCGAAGTGCCGCACGAACATTCGCTATTCCCAAGCAAGGTTGGAATCGATGGGAGTCGATGTCGATAATGGCAGACATAGCGACGATCGCCGTCAATCACCTCGGCGCGATAAACCATCCGAAAAAAAACAACATCGACGACTTTGTTTTCCAGGTGGAGCAAATAGCCTTGCCGCAGGGTTTTGCGCTCGAAATGCTTGCGAAATTTTTCGGGCACGACTTCCCACCACCCCGAAGGGAGCAGGGCTAAGTCATTGCGACCGATTTTGCTCATGGAGCAAAGAGGTAGATCGAAGGCGGGAAATCCTCGTTCTATTCGCCCTCAATTTCCATTCAAGGACCATGGCCCAAAAAGGCAAAAAGGCTGCGAATCCGTGTGAAAATTGCCGGAGAACTTTACAATCTGGGCCAAAACCCGGGAAACCCAGGGTAAAGTCTTCGTTTACACCTATTTAAAGACCTCGAAAAACATCCGTAGTTGTTTTTTTTATCCGAATATCTCCAAGGATGTGACTATGAAACAAAGTCTTGCAAAACTCAAAGTTGGGATTCTCTCCCTGGTAGCTGTGGGGGCGGCCCATGCTGCGCCTATCACCATGACCGCGACTCAGAACTATACTGCCGACCGGTCTTGGCAGGACATCAAGTCCACGTCCTATACATGGGCTGATGCCAATAGCAATAACCAAATCGATGTTGGCGAAAGCGTCACCTTCTCAGTCAAAATGCACAAATCGAATTGGGGCATGCATGATTTTGATGCCCTGAAGGTTTGGATTGACAATGCCCCCATCGGCGGTTCGACCCTGTATTCGAATAGTTTCATTTGGGATTTTGATGTTAGTAACGTGAATATGACATCGAATTCCTATTCGTATAAAGCTTGGAACGGTGGCGATAAGTCCTTTTCCTTTAACTACACCTTTGCCACCGCAGGTGATTTTGACTTATTGGCGAGCGTCATGTGCAGCGCCGATCTTTCCGGCCTGTCCGGCCCAGCCGATGGCAAACCCACTTCAGCCGACTGGAATGCATGGGCTACCGATGTTCATGGCCCAGGCGGCTCGGACGTATTCCAGGGTGAAACGGAAATCTATCGTATCAAGGTTTACGGCGCCGTTCCTGAGCCCAGCACCTTGGCCTTATTCGGCCTGAGCCTTGTTGGCATCGCTGGCATGCGATTGGCGAAAAGAAAAAAAGCGTAATCAGCCTTCTTAGATCTGAATTCTCGGTTTCGGGCGACCCTCGCGGGTCGTCCTTTTTTTTGTCTAGGCTTCAACCGCTAAGGTAGGTTGGCCCGCCTAAATTTCAAGAATAGGACGAGGTAAATCATGTCAAGCACGAAGGCCAGAGTGGCCATGGCCTGCACGAAATGATTGGCCGGATAATGCAAATACATGAAAACCGTATTGGCACCGGTTCCAAAGCTTCGCAACCAAGCCACATGGAAGGAGAGCCCCACCAGTTGTGGATTGCGCAGGAGCAGGATGAGACAAGGGCCTGAAACCAGCAATTGTGCGATATAGGCTGAGTTCGCCCCGATCAAGGTGTCGTGACCTTCGGCGATAAAGAAGTAATACACGACCGTAAAGGCCGTGAGGGTGGCCACGGTTGCCGATTTGAAGTGTCGCTTTAGTGCTGGCGTTGCGATTTGGTCCGCGCCATACTTGAGGGTCAGCCAGAAGATATAGATGTCCAGAAAAAACCAGGCGCGATAGGTCCAAACCAAAAACCAACCCATGTCGGTGTGGAATGGCCAGGACCACAGGGCTTCCCAGGCGAAATTGCTGCAGACGGCTAGGACCGCCATGTCCATGGATTTAAACTTGCGGGCATTACGAATGAGGATCACATAGGCCACCACCCACATGAGGCATCCGCCAGCAAATAGAATCAGCTCGGGGATAGTGTAGGGGACGCAATTCCTATCCGTAAAGTTCAGGAAACGGCCAGGATCGTTCACCAAACCGTCTGGACAATGAAGGATGGACTCCATAATGCTTTCCTTTGGATTTGAAAACCTGGATAATAGCGCCGACCAGTCCCTATTTTATCCTTTTAGGCTGTTCAAACGCAATGCCATGCAAGAAACCATGAGGGTTGGCGATTCATGACGATTTTAGGCCTGAGGCCTTCGGTCTGGAAAAGGGCGGTTTGGGTCATAGGAAACCTGGGTGTTACCCAGGATATGAGCCAGTCGCTGGCCCGTCACACGCGCATTTGCAATTATGCAGGTGCGGCCCATTTCCTGATTACTTTCCCGTACTTTTGGGTTTTCCGTTCTTTCGGCGCCACCTGGCTTTCCTTTTATGTCATTCCCTTGTCTCTTTTTTTCGCTTCCATCCCATTCATCAATTGGGCTGGATTCACCACCTTTTCTCGCCTCTCTCTGCTCGCCGCCATCAACTTTTCCGTTTACCTGTATACCGCCTCCCTCGGTTTAGGGACTTCGATACACCATGTCTTTTTCTTCACCCTAATTTCGCCTCTCATGCTTTTTCATGTCCGCGAATGGAAGTGCATTCTTTTTTCGGTGGCCCAGCCCTTGGGATTTTTCGCCCTGCTCCTCTGGAAAGGACCGTGGTTCATTCCCCCTACCCATTTGAATGCAGATGCCCATGCCATTATCAGTCACGCCATTACGGGCACGACTGGCGCCATGCTGTTCACCTGCTCCTATGTGCTCATTTGGTCATTTCACACGGCCCATGAGAAATTGCTACAAGCGAAACAATTGGCTGAATTCCATAGCCAGGAAAAAAGCCGCTTTCTTTCGACTGTCAGCCATGAAATACGCACGCCCCTGAACGGTATTTTCGGCGTTCTCCAATCTTTGGGGGCTTCCGATCTTCCGCGTCATGTTCAATCCGACTTGCGCCTCATGCGCAGTTCGGGGGAATTGTTGCTGGCCATCATCAATGACACCTTGGACTTTTCGAAAATCGAAGCGGGGCGCATGGACTTGGACGCGCGCCCATTTCACTTTCGCAATATGGTGGAAGAATGTCTAAGCCTGGCGGAAAAGCCCGCCAAAGCCAAGGGCTTGGAATGCACCTATCGCTGGGAAACGGGCATTCCCGAATGGGTGACCGGCGACGAGATTCGGTGCCGACAGATTTGCATGAATCTGCTGAATAATGCGGTCAAATTCACCGAGAAGGGGCGTATTTCCATCCAGGTTTCCTCGATTCCGACCAAGGAGGATTTTCACGAAATTCGCATCGCCATCCAGGACACCGGCATAGGCATTGAAGCGAATACTCTTGACCGATTATTCAAGCCTTTCAGTCAGGCAGATACGGGAACAAGCCGGAAATTTGGCGGCACCGGTTTGGGCTTGGTGATTTCAAAAAGGCTGGCCGAAGCCATGGGCGGAAATATCCTGGTTGAGTCGGTTCCGGGTCAGGGAAGTGTTTTCACTTTCAAGGTCAAGCTACAAGCGGCGGTACCTGATTCCGTTCATTCCATTTTGCCAGCCTTCGAAGAATCAACCGACTTCAAAGGTCAACGCGCCTTACTCGTCGAAGATAATCCGGTAAATCAATTGGTGGCGCGTCGATTTCTGGAACGCATAGGGTTTGAGGTGGATATTGCCCGGCATGGGGGCATCGCTTTGGAAAAGCTGGTTGAGCAAGAATACGCTGTCATTTTCATGGATTGCCAAATGCCGGTCATGGATGGTTACGAGACTACAAAAAGAATTCGCGCCGAGGAAAAAGACCCGTCACATCAATTGATCATTGCCCTGACCGCCAATTCTCAAAGCGAAGACATGCAGCATTGCCTAGAGGCAGGCATGGATGATTTCATCCCCAAGCCTATTCATATGGGACAGTTAGTCGAAACCCTGAAGAAGCGCATGAACATGAAAGCATGAACACGAGATTTCATGCCCCATCCTCAAGGCTCACTTGGCTTGCAGCAGGCTGAGCCAGCCACCCAGAGGTATGCCCACCCAATCGGGCCGATGATGCAATTCATAGCGCAATTCATAAGCGGCTTTTTCCAAGGTGAAGGCGGCCAGCAATACCGGCGATAAATCCTTGGTAGGCAAGAGGCTATCGAAATGTCCGATCTGGCTGGGCTGGGTGGCCAGTCCCGCATAATATCCGGACATATAGGCGGCATGCGCGGCAAGATGCCATTGCTCCAGGGTGGCAATATCGGGGACGGGGTGGCCTTCCGAAGGCAATAGGCGGGCGCCTACGGAAACATAATGCAGGCTACGTAACATGCCTGCCACGTCTCTCAGAGGAGACTGCTTGGCGCGGCGCTCGGCCAGAGTCCTCGCCGGCTCGCCTTCGAAATCGAGTATGGCGACGCCATCGGCATGCACGAGTACTTGGCCCAAATGAAAATCCCCATGAGTGCGGATTTTGAGCCCAAGGGCCGCCGCCGGGGCTTCGCCAAGGCGCTGCAAAGGGGCGAGCAGGCTTTCGCGCTGATCGAGCAAAGTTTCGGCGGCCCTTTGCCACGCCGCGCTTAAGCTGGAGCGTTGCTGCGCCAATTCTTCCAGGGAAAGTTCGACCTGGGCGGTAATGGCGCGCGCCAAACGCGAGGGCTCGCCTACGGCGAAGGGCTCCGAGGCGAAGGCCGCGCTTTGCCCTTGTCCCAAGGCGGCATGCATTTCCACGGTACGCCTTCCCATAGCATTCGCCAAATCCAGGGTCTTGCGCGAGCTTCCCTCTTGCGCATCTTGGGTCCCCTTGCGCAAGGAAGTCAGCAAAAAATCCCAGGCATTGGTGGGGCTTGGAACTTGATCGGTAATCATGGCGAGGGCCGACGCTTCGCCGCCGGCAGGACGCAATTGCAATTCGCCGCGCCAAGCCGGCGTGCCTGTGAAATGCGCGGTCTCACCCAGGTAGCGCACCATCTCGGCTTCGGGCGACACTCCCGCTTCTAGGCGACGATAGAATTTCATGAAAAAGTGCGAGCCCAATAGGACTCCGGTATTGCTTTGATCGGCATTCAAGACACGCGAAGCGATGTCGGAGGCGGCCTCCCGTAATACCTGAGAAACCTCGGCTTCGAGCTTATCGCCCGATTCAAACAGGGCAATGGCCTCGGGCCCCGCATTGGGCTTGCGATTGGGTCCGCCTATCATGCGCTGCACCAAGTCGTCGATGAAGGACGGCAAGCTTAAGGCATCGATCAAATGGCCGGGCTTGCTATCCACTTGGGCTGCGCCGAAGCTGGCGCTATCTGGCCAAGGGCCCGATTCAAAAGCGAAGCACAAGGGAATTTGATAGAGCTCATAGGGCCCCTCGGCATAATCGACGCGCGCGGCAAGCCAAAGTGTTTCAGCCGTCGCGGTTTTCCAAGAAGTCGATTTGAAAATGCGCACGAAGCGAAGAACGCGTCCTTTGCCCGCAAACCATCGTTGCCGAGCTAAAAATCCAGGTAGAACTTGTTCTTCAAAAATTTCGCGCGACGCGCCTTGCAGCAAGTCAGAGAGACGATTTAGGACCAGGACCACAGGCCCGGGTGAATTTTGGACAGCTTCGGGCATTCCCTCCAAGGTAGAGCCTGGAAGGGGGGATTGCACAGGGTGAAAGCGTGGACTTAGAAGCGATACCCGAATTCTAAGCCGAGGGTCAGGGACAAGTCGCGATTGAAAGCCCCTTGCCGCCATACTGTGCCGTCAAAGAAATGCAAGTCATAAAACAAGGAGCCGAGATTCAAGCCCATCAAGGCATGCTCACCCAAGCGCGCTTGCAAATTGGCGCGGGCCTTCGAAACCCAGCCCACAGCTTCTGCACTGGAGGTTCCGTTCAAAAACTCCAGGGAAAAGCCGATGGGTGACCTCGGCGCAAAACGCAAAATGGGCCCCACGAGAACATAGGCTCCGCCTAGGTCGACATTGTCCCTGACATTCAAGCTGCGATCGAAACTTGGGGCGAGATAGCCGCCTTCAAGGGTTAAGCCCAAGCCCACCTTGGGTGGAGCAATCAAAACGGTATATCGCAAGCCGGGCATATGAGTGTCGCGATACAGGGTCGATCCGCCGCCTTCCCAATTCATGCTGGAATAGGTGTAGGAAGCACCGATTTCATGCTCAATGGGATAATTCTCACGATTCACAATCATTTTATAAGCCAAATAGGGGAGATAAAACAAGGTGCCTCCCACGGCCGCCACGGCCGCCACCACGAAAACGGCCTTGGCCAAATCGTCGGAAACCCAGCCGGTGCGGCCTAAATCCGCGGCTAGGCCAATGGCATAGTTCGATGTTCTCTCTTGAGCGACGGGATCGTCCGTAGCGTCTTTCGCCGTCGTCTTTGTTTCGGCACGCAACAAGGAATCTCGCTTTAAGCGCGCGGCTTGCAAAGAGTCAAAGCAGGCCAACCGCTGCAGCGAATCGACTTGACCGCAAATTTTTTCCGAGGGTGGCACGGTCGCTACCGAAGTGTCCATGTCATTTTGCGCCCACAGCATGGGAGCCAGAAGCAGTAACGAGATTCCCAGCCAAAACCGGAATCGAATCGAAGCTTTATTCATGGCCGTCTCGCATCCCATTGCCATTGCAAACCGGCTTCGCCCCAAAAATGTTCGCCACCTAAATCGGCGCGCTCCCATTTTGAACCTCCCAAACCGAGTCGTAAGGTAAAGCCTCGCGACATAGGCAGGGCAGCAGAAAGTTCGCCGCGCCATTCTTCCAAAACTCGGCCCGAGGGGGGTGACGTAGCATTGTTGATGGTCTGATGCGGTGTATCCAGGTTGATTTCCCCATGTTGCAAATAGGCTGCTTTCACGGTGGCGAAAAGGCCGCGGGACAAAATCGAAAATGGAGAGAAATAGCCCGATCCTGAATACCAAATATCCTCGGCGTCGCCGCCGCGAACATAGCCAGCAGGATAATCGATGACAAAGCGATCGATGAAGGTCGCCTCGCTGGCCGGTTGATTATTGCTGCTTAAAGTTTGCCTGGCATAGAGAGTGTTCAGTGGTTGCAAGAAGCGGTAAAGCAGGGGATCGGTGCGTATCCAATGCAGGCGCTGCACCCAGGAGAGACGAGAGGAAGCGCCGCGCTCTTCCAAGCCAAGCAAGGTGCCCAGTATGGCATGCTGTTTCGGACCTTCCTTGGGGGCATAGGGTAAATCATCCATGGCCAATTCTCCGAAAGCCGTGATGCCATAAGGAAAGTGGAGACGTGCGTCGATTTGCACGAGATTATTGGTGTATCCGTATTTGAAATCATTGTGCCAGACCATGAAAGGCGCTATGTCATATAGGTCGGGAACCTTGCCGCCTATGGCTTGCATTTCACTGATGCCCAGAGTGATACCGTAATCGCGCCAAGAGCCATGAAATTCCAAACGGTGAATGACAAGGCTTTTGGCGCGCGCGGCATAAACGCGATTATGGGCATTCTCGGCCCAAGCGTTGGGATAATGCGTTTGTTGCCAAGCTTCGGAGCCCACGGGCACCGAGTCGCTGGAAAACTTGCCTTGCGGTGAGCCTTGTAGCCAAGGGTTGAGACTAGCGAAGAAAAAGTGATAGCGAACCAAGGGAGTTTTCAGTGTGATCAGGGCGCCGTCTTGCCAAGGTTTTTGGCCACCCAGCATAAGACTGAATTCAGGCGATGCGCCCATATGCACGGGAAAGCGGCCGAAAATAAAGCGGCCCCAGTCGTTTTGAGCCGTCAAATAGCCTAGACTAGGCTCATTCAAATCCACTTCGTCGGCTTTCATTGGCCAATTCCGCCCAAGTTCGTCCTGATGCCAAGCTCGGATATCGCGCTTGAGCGAGGCGCGAGCCGCGAAGAAAACCTGGGACGACAGGGGATAGGCTAATTCCAAAGAGGACGCGGGGGGCACCGAGGCATTCGCCACGCCTTGTTCGGCGGAAAGGCGCATAGACCCCCAGTCACCATGAAAAAATTCGAAGGGCTTCCCGAACGGATAAATTTTGCCACCTGGATAGCTGCCAAAATTTCCTGACAAACGTGCGGGGTATCGCAATTTGGCTTGCGAGATTGCAGGAGGCAAGGCGGAATCGGGCGGCAAATCTCCCCAGTTGAGAGGCCAAACGGTTTGAAAAGCGTCTCGATTTTGGGCGGTCAACCAAAGCGCCGCATCCGGATCCAAAGGGAAATATGCTCCGGGCGAGGCAGGTGAAGGCAAAAGGGCGAGATTCCAACCCGGGGAAGGCATTTGCGCGCAAATTTTCACCGACAGGCCCCAACTCAAACACAAAATGGCTACGGTTAAGGACCCGCATCGGCTACTACTACAATTTCGGTTCAACTGACAAGTCCTCTTTTGATTTTCTTTCCGTGCGACAAAAAGACAAGGCGCAAATAATCTTGCATCGAAACCGAACAAGTTCAATAATAGCTTTGCATTTGACACAAATCCGACCATGCTAACCTACCTCTACATCACGACACTCGGCTTCTTCGCCTCAGCCTCTTTGCTCTGGGTACTGGTGCGCACGCCTCTGGTCCGTTACTTCGCCGATACCCCGGATCATCGCAAGGTGCATCAATGGGTTGTGCCCCGTATCGGAGGCCTTGCCATTGTCGTAGCCTTCTTGAGCCTGGTCTGCATGGCCGGCCTTTTGGACGTCGCCGCACTGGCTCAAACCGATCGAAAATTCCTGGGCTTACTCGGCTTTGTGGGTTTGTTCCTCCTGGGGGCGGGTACCCTCGACGATGTTCATCCCTTGAATTATAAAGCCAAGTTCTTGCTTCAGTTTTTACTGGCGGGGGTGGCGGTTTGCGTGTTCGGCGCCAAATTCGAGGTGCTTCGCTTCTTAGGCCATGAAATGCTTTTAGGTGATGCCAGCCTACTCATCTCGATTTTCTGGATAGTCGCTTTAATGAATGCCGTGAACATCATTGACGGCATCGATGGTCTCGCCGCCGGCGTGACCTTGACCTCCTTGGTCGGCATGGGCATGGTGGCCTGGAGCAATGGCGCTCAGGACTTGGCCTTTGTTTGTTGCTTGGTGGCCGGCCCCGTGCTGGGCTTTCTCCGCTTCAATTTTCACCGCAGTCACAAAGTGTTTCTCGGCGATACCGGCTCGCAATTCCTCGGGGCTATGCTGGCCATACTCGCCATTGAAGTCAATGGCATGCCCGACATGGGCTTTAGCTTGCCTGCTACCCTACTGCTGGTGGGCTATCCCCTATTCGACATTTCGGTGGCCATGAGCCGTCGCTTTCTTAAAAAGGGTCAAAAAAGTTTGGCCGCCCGCCTCTCCCGCATGTTCGCCGCCGACAACGATCACCTGCATCATCGCTTGGTCTACCTCGGCTTATCGCATTTGCAGACCACGTTTTTATTGATCATAGTTGCCACGGGATTCACGGCTGCGGGCTTTGCCATGACGCGTTTGTCGTCGACGGGCCGAGAGCTTTTAATGGCTTACCTCATCCTCAGCAGCTTTTTATTGCTTAATCGGCTGGGCTTTATCGGCCAACGTGCTTGGCTCTTTGTGCCTAGAGTGAAGGCCATGCCCGGTCGCATTGTCGGCATTGTCGAACCCGATGAAGTTTTCCTGCATTCCTTGAAGAGCTATAATCAAGACTCTTTCGATTTCTTGTCGGTGCCGAAAAAGCTCACGGCCTATATGGGTGCCGATCTTTCTGCCGTCATCGTGCACAATTCCGACCCAGCCAATTTCGATGAGCAATGGACCGCGCTATTGCGTGCGGAAGAATTCCAGGAAGTTCCCGCCATTGTCATTGCCGGCGAAGCCGAAATCGCCAGGGTGAAGCAGTGGAATAAAGAGGGGTTTCAGCACATTCAATTCGCATCTAAACCGATTCAGGTTCAAGAATTGATGCGGCACCTGGAAACCATGACCAGTCGGCCGGCCAAGAGCAGTAAGGCCTTAAAAGCAGTGCCGCAGGGGACGCGCTTTTCCCTGGCCGAGCTTGCCATGCGCCAGCAGCCTCCCCAGGTCTAATGAGTTGTTATGACCACTAGCCATCGCCACCGCGTTTTAGTGATAAGCCACAATTCCTCTTTGCGAGATGAATTGGTGACCTTGCTTTCCGGGTATGGATATTTCGTGGAGCATAGCGACTCTCGTGTCGATGGAATTCGAAAATTTCGCGCTCACAAGCAGCCCATAGTCATTTTGGACATCCCCATCTTAAAGCATTGGCCGGTGCGACTTTTCAAACTTTTTCAATTGGTGCGCCGGAATACCATAGTTCTCATCGCCGCCTCGAAAAAGGAAGAGATCTCGGCCTTTCAATACATGCGATTAGGCGCTTACGATGTTCTGAATCTTCCGTTGAAAACCGACTTTTTGAAACTGACTTTGACTCGGGCTCTTTCGCATCACAAGATGTTGATTGAGAATATTTTCGTGAAAAACACCCTCCTTTTCGGAATACTCATGCTTCCGATTTGGGTATTAATTATTTGGTTGGCGGCGCGATAATTCTAAAGTTTTGAGACCGGCTCTAACATTTTGGGCTAATTTGAAGCCAATGGAAATCTCAGGAATGCATGCGCGCTTGCAGGCGCATCGCGAAGCCATTTTGGCGAGAATGGCCCGGGTGGTCGATCATGGAAAATTCATCCTAGGCCCCGAGGTCAAGGAGCTGGAAGCCGCCCTGTCGCAATGGGTCGGGACCCCCTTAGAATGGCTCTCCCCTGGCGCGCTCGCTCCGGCAGTGCCTTCACTAACAATGTCGGTTCACACCATCACCTGCGCCTCCGGAACCGATGCTTTGCGCCTCGCATTAATGGCTTTGGACATTGGGTCGGGTCATGCCGTGGTGATCCCCGCTTTCGGATTTGCTGCCGCCGCGGAGGCCGTGATGCTTGTCGGAGCGACGCCTATTTTCGCGGACATCGATGCTGTGACCTTCAATCTCGATCCCGAAGACGTCTCGCGCAGGTTACATGCCTTCATGAAAACCCCCGCGGGTTCGGACCGAAAGATTTTGCCTCGCGCCATCATTGCCATCGACACCTTCGGCTTGCCAGCGGATTATCAGGCCTTGCGAAAAGTCGCGGTTGCCGACGGATTGTATTTGATTGAGGATGCGGCCCAAAGCATGGGAGCCTCCTATTTCGGAAAAAGAGCCGGAAGCCTTGCCGATATCGCCACCACCAGTTTTTACCCGACGAAAACTTTGGGTTGCTTCGGAGACGGTGGAGCCGTATTCACCGCCGACTCGAATTTGGCTGCACGTTTGCGCCAATTGCGGGATCATGGCCAGGCCGAAAAATATTGGCATGTGGAAGTGGGCATGAATAGCCGGCTTGATTCAATTCAGGCGGCGGTATTGCTGGAAATGCTGCCTAGCCTCGACGAAGAGTTGAAATCAAGGCGAGCGGTCGCGGAGGAATATCGGCAGGCCTTGATTTATTTGGATGAGGACTTAAAAATACCGGAAGAGCCTTTCGGCCATTTCTCCGCGTGGTCTTTCTTCACTGTCCTTAGTGTATATCGTGATGAATTGATAAAATTCCTGTCGGGAAAAGGCCTGCCTGTCATTTGCCATTATCCTCGGTTATTGCCGGAGTCTCCGGCATTCTCAGGCTTTGCTGATAGTTCCCAAGTGGAAGCTTTTGGACTCGAATCAGCAATAGAAATGGCTTATCCTGTCGCGTTTAGGGTCAGTCGACAGTGCTTAAGCCTTCCCCTGCATGGAAAGCTGAAAGCAAATGAGAGAGAGACTGTTGTCGCGGCATTATCGGAATTCTGCACAGCAAAGCAGGCCCATGCGATTGCAAGCTGAATTTGCTCTGCCTGTCTTTTATTCGTTGGCCCTGGCATCCATGGCCTCGGGCCAAGCTAGGTCGGAAAGCGTCGCCATTGCGCATGGCAACGTGTATCAACCCATAGACCGGCCCTATTCCCTTAGGCTAGGCGAGCCTTTCGTTCTGGAAAGGCAAATCGGTGCCGACATAAAAGCTGGCCATGCCCTGGGGTTTACCATGCCCCAACCCTGTGGCATTTCCGCCATGCCATGCAAGCAGGGGAAAGGTCTCGCTTTCAGCGATTCCTCGAAGTCGGCCTGGCTCGGTCTGTCGCCCATTGCCGGTTATGAGTGGCGAACGGACGAGGAAAAGACGCATGCGATGGAAATGGGCATACTGGCCCAAGGTTATCGCGGTGTACTTTCTTTTCGCTTAGATGCGCGCATGACCACGGAAATGCATGAAGACTTCGCTCATGCCAGTTATGATCGCGAATTCATTGAAAAGCAAGATGAATCGGCCTCGGGAAGTGTCGCTTATACGAGTTATAGTCGTTATCGTGGCGAATTGAATTATGACGCCGCCATTGGCCGAATCAGCGCAGGCCGTGACACGCCGCATTGGGGACCGGCGCTCTATGGAAACTTGGTCTTTCATCGCGATGCCATCCCGTTTCATTATCTCAGCTATCAAACCGGCATCGGACCCTTGCGAGTCATGACCTTGTACGGACAATTGCAAACTGAGGACAATAGGGAGTCCGACAAAAAGGCCAAGTCGCGATCGGTTTATGCTCACCGTTATGAATGGGCCTTCGGATCCGATTGGCTTGTCGGCATTTCCGAACAGCTCATTGTTTATTCCTATGAAGAGCCTTTCGCCTTCTTGCCTATTTTGCCTTTGTTCATTTTTAAAGGCGGCGCCTATGAAAGCCTGAACAATGGCAATATCGCCGCCGATGTGAATTGGCGCTTCGCCCCTTGGGGCCGCGTTTATGGTGAGTTTCTTATTGACGATATTCAGAGCCCGTCTTCGCTCTTCGACGACAATTGGGGAAATAAGTGGGCTGCGGTGGGAGGCATGCACTTGGCCACTTCGCGAACCTTGCCTCGCATGGCCAAGGCCATACAATTCGGAGCCATCGCCGAAGTAGCTCGCGTCGAACCGTGGGTTTATACCCACTATAGCCCGGGCACCTCGCAGAGTCTCAATCGTGGCTATCCGTTGGGAAATTCCGTGGGCCCGGATGCCTGGACTTTCGATTTCAGTGTTTATGCTGATCAAAATCCCTGGGTGCTTGGCATGCGATTGCGATTGGGTGAAAAAGGCGGTACCGATGCGGCGGACTTGATGGGGAGTCATCCGAACAATAGCAGGTCGAAGCAATTCCTATCCGGTACGGTGCGGGAAATCCTGCGGTTGAGTGGGCAAGGATCTTATTCCTTTGGGGCATTGCATGTGCTGGGAGATTTCGGCTATGAGAAAATCGCCGGAGGAGGTTCGCCAGTGGGTTGGGTGGGCGTGAGGTGGTTGTAAAGGTTGTTACGTGTCAAGAATCCGGCGGTATAAAGCGGCAAATGCCAAATCGATTTTTTCAATTCTTCGCCTCCCAACTCCTCCCCTTTCCACTCTTCTCTAAAGGCCTCACCGCCATATAGGCGAACGCCGATCGGGCTCCCTGGATGTGAAGACAAGAAAATGCGCAAGCTTTTAAGTGTGCCCGAAGCCCCGGATTTCACCTCGATGGGAAGGACAAAGCGCCCCGAGGGAATGAGGTAATCGACCTCCGCCTGGCTAGCGGGGACTTCTCGTGACCAAAAGTACAGGGTGGGATCTTCATCAGGTGGGGCGCAGGCTAAAAGCTCTTGCGCCACGAATTGTTCGGCGACCGCACCCCGTTGAATGGCAAGTAAGTCGGGCTCCTGCACCAGTTGTGCTTCGATTTGCAAAGACGCATGCATCAAGCCCACATCGAGCATGATCAGCTTGCAAATGCGGGGATTGGTATCGGTGGCCAGTGGCAAACCACCGGAAGAATGGATGACGCGGCGTATGACGCCGGCTTTTTCGAGAGCCTCAACGGCTGGCCGAATTTCGGAAGAACGCAAATCGGGATCGACGTGACTGTACTTGAAATGGCCGCCTACCCGTCCGGGAGCCTTGAGAAATAGGCTTTCTGCCAGGTGTGCCTTGATACGCGGCGCATATTTATAAAAGTCTTGCCGATAGGTTTGCAATAGGCTGCGATGTACGCGGCGCACGCTTTCCACGTCCTTGGCTTCGGTCATGGCCAGAACGGCTTGCGGCATGCCTCCGCAAAAAAGGTATTCGCGCAATTCCTTGCTTGCTTGTGCATGACCCACTTCTGAAATCTTGGGTTCCAGCGGATTTTGTGCGATGGCCTCGGCGAGGCTGGAATTGCCTTTCGCACGCAGGAACTCCCCGAAGCTCATGGGGAAAAGCCATGCGCTTTCAATTCGACCGACGGGCATGGAAAAGCGATCTTGCTCAAGTGCGAATTCCAGGAGTGAGCCCGTGCAGACAACGGCAAGATCAGGCATTTGCTCGTAGAAATAACGGAGCGCACCTATGGCTTGCGGACATTCTTGAATTTCGTCGAGGAATAGGAGGCTTCGGCCCGCTTCTGGTTTTGAAAATCCCAGCAGAGCCAAGTTTTGCAGAATTTTGTCGGGCTCAAGGCTATTGAAAGCCTGCTTGCATTCCGGTCGAAGTTCGAAGTTCACTTCCACGAGCGCAGCCCTTGCGGCCTTAGCCAATTCCCGAAGTGCCCAGGTTTTTCCCACCTGCCGAGCCCCTCTCAGCAATAGGGGTTTCCTGTCTAATCGAGAGAACCAGTCAAATAAATAGCCGCTAATGCGTCTAAACATGTACCAATTATAGCAAAATTTATGTGTATAAATTGGCCAATATCCAACAGTGAAAATTCTGTCAACTCATCATTGATCCTCCGTACTAAGGTATGATAGCATTTAGCCATATTCCGGTTTCTTGATAAACTGGGGCTTTTTGGGGATTGTGGCTATTTTCCCCTAGATCACCTAAGTCTTTGAAAAAAGGGGACTTATTCCTCGTGAGGTTGGCTTGAATCGAAGGTTATCGGCCCCGGACCCCGGCTTTAGATCAGCATGTGTAGGTCAATTTTTGCGATTACTCGGAGGAAGGACCCTCGTTATCGCATTAGTAGCTCTAATCTCAGCGGCCCAGGCTCAAAAGTCGGGCACTCCTCTCGGTCCGCAAGAGCGCGAAATGATAGAGGCTATTCGACGTGGAGAAGTCAAGGTCACCCCCGAACTCATCAACCTGCAAAAGGCCCTCCACCCTGAATTGCAAAGTCTGTCGAATGAGCAAATCAGGCAATTAATTGAGCAGAAGGTGAAAGGCGAGGGTGAAGCCGGGTTGAATGACAACAAGGCCAATGATACGCCGATGCCAACCACAAGTGACCCAGCCGAAAAGGCGACGCGGGTAGCCCAAGCTGCCGTCGAATCAGAAGCCGTGGCTAGCCAACGGTTTCCATTAGGACTCAGGCATTTCGGCTATGACTTCTTTCAAAACAATCAAAATATTCCGGGTATGGGCAGTAATATGCCCGCCTTGCCTGAATATATCCTCTCGCCCGGCGACGAATTGCAAGTCTCAACCTGGGGCCGCGAAAACCAAAACCAAGCCATCACTTTGAACAGCGAAGGCGTTTTCACCTATCCGCCACTCCAGCCCATGCGATTAGCGGGCATGCGCTTCGCGCAGGCTCAAGAGCGCATTGTTGCCGAATTGCAGAAAATCCATGGCTTGCAGGCTTCGGTAACCTTGGGACGCCTAAAGAGCCTGAGAGTTTTCGTTCTGGGCGAAGTGGTTAATCCGGGGTCTTTCACCATACCCGCTGGTGCTACCGTGGTGACAGCCCTGTTTCAAAGCGGGGGCATAAAAGACATAGGCAGCTTACGTGCCATTCAAGTGCGCCGAAGCGGCGCGGTCATCGCCACGCTCGACCTATATGACATGCTCTTGACGGGCAACAATAAAGGCGACAAGCAACTCATATCGGGTGATGTGATATTTGTGCCGGTAGCCCCGATTCAAATTGCGGTCACCGGGCGAGTTAAAAGGTCGGCCATTTACGAGGTCAAGCCGGGCACTAAGGTCTTGCAGGCGCTTGAATTGGCGGGCGGACTCGCATCGAATGCCTTCAAGGGACGTATGCGTCTCGATCGCATCGAAAGCCACAAACGCAAGGTGGCTCTCGATATCGCCATGGAAAAAGTCGGCGCAGGCAGCAATGTGATTCTTCAAGATGGGGACATACTCAATGTTGAAGAAGTTCTATCGAAAGAATTCGATGTGGTATATCTGAAGGGTAATGTCAATCGCCCTGGCCGCTATGAATGGAAAAAAGGAATGAGCATCAAGGACCTCATACCGACGGCGAAAGAATTGAAGTCAGAGACCTACTTCCACTATGGCCATATCAAACGCCCTGCCGAAGAGGATGAGCGGGCCTTGCTTTTACCTTTTTCGCTAAAAGATGTTTTCGAAAAAGGCGCCATAATACCTCTGGAGCCGCGTGATACGATCATGGTTTATAGTCGTTATGACATCATGGATCAACCCATGGTTTCGGTCAGTGGCGTGGTGCGCAAGCCCGGCCGCTATGTCTTTGTAGACAATATGCGTGTCTCTGATCTCGTGCTGGCTGGAGGGGGGCTCACGGTGGAGGCCTATTTACCCGAAGCACAAATATTCAGAATCCTCAAGGTGGAACAAAGTGACTCCCTGCGCACTAAGCTTATCAAGGTTAATCTCACAGGCATCATCGAAAATCCCGGTGACGAGAACAATTTGGAACTGTCTCCGTTTGATTCGTTAATTGTTTTTCCTCGTAGTAATTTCATCCTACCTAAAAAGGTCACGATTTACGGTGCAGTAAAGCAAGAAGGCGAATTCGAATTGACCGAGGATATGACAGTGAACGACTTAATCAGCCAAGCCAGTGGATTAAGCCAAAACAGTTATAAAATCACGGTCGAGGTTGTTAGGAGACAGATATATGGTGATAGCGTGGCACGCCGCGAGGTGAAACAAGTAAATCTTAAAAATATAGAAAGTGGACGGGAACAATTCCATTTGCAAGACGGCGACGGAGTGTACGTTCGCGAAGTAGTCAATTCGCGAGCACGTAGTAATGTATGGATGATGGGTGAATTCGCCTTTCCAGGCAGGTATGAATTCGCCACCGGCGAAAAACTTTCGAGTGTGATTCGACGGGCGGGCGGATTTGGCCCGCAGGCCTATTTACGCGGGGCGGTTTTCATTCGCAAAAGCGTGAAGGAGCAGCAATTGCGACATGTGGAAGAAATCGCGAGGCGACTCGAAAGTCAAATGCAAATCATGCTTGAGCGTACCACTGACGAGAAGGACCGTGTGGGCATACGAGCGGCCATCGAGCAGCGCAAAGGGGTTTTGGAGGATATACGCAATGCGCCGTATTTAGGGCGTGTGATTATCATGCTTGATGATACCCGCGACCTAGAAGGAACTGAGTGGGACGTTGGTCTTGAGAACGGTGACAGCTTATGGGTAGGCAGCAGACCAAATACTGTGTCAATTCTCGGCGAGGTTTATTCGCCGACCAATGTGATATTCACTAGCAAAACCAATACGGTGGGTGAGTGCTTGGCAAAGGCCGGTGGGGTGAGTGAGTATGGAGATTACTCGAATACCTACTATGTCTCACCTGATGGCTCAATTGCCACTCCACGAAATTCGGAGTGGTATCAGCGCTATTCCTGGCGAAGTGTCGAACCTGGGGGTTCGATTATTGTGCCACCAAAAGGCCCAAAGAAAGATTATTTAGAGCTGGTGCTGAAAACAACACAGGTAATTTACAACTTAGCGGTTGCTGTCGGTGTCGTCAGGCAACTTTTTTACCAATGAATCGCGAATCATCGAACACACAAGACCTGAGCATCTATCATGCTCTTCTGTTCATTTGGGATTATCGTAATGTTATTTCCATATGCACCATCCTCGGTGCAATGATCGGTTTGGGATATTCTTTCATTGTTCCTTCGATTTTCGTTGCACAGGCATCCATTTCTCCTAAAATTCAAAATCAAAACGGAAATGCATCTCTCATTGGCCGCCTCGGGGGGTTTGGCGATATGGTCGCATCTCAACTGGGATCAGGGAGCGCGAATGCGGATCGATTGGAAATATTGTTGGATGGAAGGCCCTTGGCAAAGTTTGTACTTGAACGAAAAGGGATGCTGGAATCGATTTACCCCGATATCTGGGAGTCAAATGGGGAAGAATGGAAGTTAAGGCCTGGAAAAAAAGTGGCTGATACTGAAAGCGGGATTGAGAAAATTACTGGAGAAATGATTGAAACGACATTAAATACTCAAAAACAGACAATTCTAATTAAAATAATGTCGCATAGTCGTCAGGTTTCGCTTTCTCTAATGCAAGTGTATCTAGAAGAATTGAATTCATATCTGCATCGCAAAGTTAACGATGAGGCAAAATTGAATCGAGACTTCTTGGAGACTCAACTTAATCAATCTTTTGATCCCTTGGTGCGAGAGAAAATTCAGCAGTTGATTGGTAGCGAAATTGAAAAAACAATGCTAATCAGCTCAAAAGCTTTCGACATCCTTGATCCGCCCTTTGCCCCTAAATCTCGATGGAAGCCGAGAAGGTCGCAACTGTTAATGCTTGGAGCCTTAGGTGGAGGCTTTACCGGATTAATAATTCCATTTCTTCTAATCCAATTTTCGGCGCTCCGCGCGTTCAGAAGAAAATTCCATGAAGCCTAAATTAACCCTCGTGACTGGAATTTTTCCACCTGATATCGGGGGGCCCGCTAGCTATGTTCCCACAATTGCTAGAGCTTTTTATTCGATGGGTATCCAGCCTGAGGTGATCACCCTTAGCGATGAGGGAGAGCGTACAAAATCGGATGACCAATATCCTTTCAAGGTCATTCGAATTCGGAGAACGCTAACTAAATGGTTGAGAATACCAATAACTGTTCTTGTCATTCTTAAAAGTGCGCGTAAGACGGGTCGCATGTATGTGAATGGTCTGAATTTTGAGTCTGCAATCGTGTGCTGGCTTTTGGGAATAAAGCCAGTGTTCAAAATAGTTGGAGACCTAGCTTGGGAAAAAGCACGAAACAATGGTTGGTATCAGGGAACAATCGACTCATTTCAACATGAGGTCAAAGGCACAAAATTAAAGATTTTAGAGTGGGTCAGAACTTGGCCGCTCAAATTTTCAGGACGAATAATCGTGCCTTCCCAATATTTAAAGGGAATCGTTGCCGGATGGGGAATCTCTCCTTCGAGAATTCAAGTGATATACAATGCAGTAGATAGGATTGAAGTGTCTCCGAAGCCTTCAAAAGCAGAACCTACTGTGATTACAGTTTGTCGATTGGTGCCGTGGAAGGGTATTGCAGGATTGCTGGCAGCAATGGAAAAACTTCCACAGTTAAGGCTCATCATCGTTGGCGATGGGCCGCTCCGAAAAGACCTCGAAACGCAATGTCACGAACAGGGAATATCGAAACGCGTAACTTGGACTGGTAACCTGTCGCGACATGATACGCTGGCTCAAATCTCCAATGCCAACATCTTTGTTTTAAACTCAACCTATGAAGGCTTACCACATGTTGTGCTTGAAGCGATGGCATGCCATGTGCCTGTTATTGCAACACATGTGGGAGGAACACCTGAAATCGTTAAGCACGACGAAACCGGCCTCTTAGTTCCGCCACATGAAACCTTGCCTTTAATTCATGCAATTCAACGAATCCATGAAGAGGTTGGTCTTGCGGATCGATTAATCTTCGGGGCAGACCAGATGATGGTAGGTGAGTTTTCAGCGGAAATCATGTTTGAAAAAACAGCAAAGGCTGTTTTTGGCAATCTCGAATTCGTTCCAGCTTCCATAGAGCTCGCGAAATGATTCGCGCAATGCATCAAAGTTTGAAAATGCAAAAGCCCAGAACAAAGTTCAATGTTTTGGTAATAGGAAAGGACGAAACCCTATTTCACGAAGGTAAGGAAACTTTCGGCGACACCCGAAGCAGGCACAAAATCTATTCCCAGTATTTAAGAACACGATACCCGGAAGGAGAGATTCGATTTCTAACCTACTCTACTAAAAAGAGTTCAAGCGATTTCGAACGGATCATCCCGGGTTTGCTTGTCTTTGGAACGGGCTCAAAAGCGCGTTGGCGGTTTTTGTTTGGCGCTGCCGGGCTTTTGCCTCGCATATTACGAGGCGGGTGGCGACCTGACATAATCACTGTACAAGAGCCCTGGGAGGAGGGTTTACTGGGATATTTTTTGGCGAAGGCGACAGGGGCGCGCTTTATGCCGCAACTTCACTTTGACATCTTTTCTTCGCACTGGAAACATGAACACTGGTCCAATCCAATAAAATTATTGATTGCCAAGTGGATATTTCAGAGAAGCGACCTAGTAAGAGTTGTTTCACAGGTTCAGCGCATGAAATTGGAAGAGCGCCTTGGCCTCTGCCGTGAAAACGTATTCATCGTACCGGTTGGAGTTGATTTCAAGCGAAGTGAGTTAAAACCAGACGAAGCCAAGGCTCGCCTAGGCAACCAATTTATTGGTAAAAAACTAGTGCTTTTCGTCGGCCGCTTTTGCGAGCAAAAAAACTTGCCGCTTTGGATTCAGGTTGCAAAAGCAATATCCATTCACATAAAAGAAATTGAATTTGTATTGGTGGGAGACGGAGAATGCATGTCGCAGATCCAGTCTCTAGTTCGTCAACAAGAGTTGGACAAGCAAGTGCATTTTTTGGGTAGGGTGGGGCATCGCGAGCTGCCAGATATTTATGCAGCGGCGGATCTTTTTCTTCTCACCTCAAATTATGAGGGCTATGGAAGAGTCATAGTCGAGGCCTTTTTGTCATCCGTGGCAGTCGTAGCGACGGCTTGTACGGGGCCGGAGGATCTTGTTGAGGATGGGATCAATGGACGATTGATGAAAGTGCAGGATGAGCACGGCTTAATTCGATCCTCAATCGAATTGTTAAATCAACCGGAAATGTCCCACGCATTTGGGGAAGCGGGACGCAGAAAAATGGAAAATGGTTTTTCGATCGAAAGTTTAAGTGAGCGGCTTGTTGATGCTTGGACTTTTGAGAAGGAGGTTGGAAATGCAGACAACTGAAATCGTAAATGCGGAAGAACATATAAGTCCAGAATGCAGGAAATTGATTGCGGATAAAGCCTACCTACTGAAGCTTCGAAATGAACTGGATAACGTTGGCTTTGCCTGTATCCAAGGCTTTTTGACTAAAGAGGGCCTGGAACTTTTACAAAAGCAGGTGCTTGAAATAGAGACGTTGTCTTTACCAAGTAATGAAGGTAAAAATCGTAAATATAGTGTCAAATCTACGACCCTTGAAGGAAGTGTTATTGCACGGTTAGCCACAGCTGAGCCCATATTGGGACTAATCAATGAATTACTAGGTGATTTCGAAGGTGAGGCTAAGAGCATAATAACGGAACCCATTAATTCCGATGAAGTGGTGCCGGGACTAAATATTATGCGTGGTCCAGGAGACGTGACAGCATTTCATTTCGACGGGACGTTTCTAAATATTCTAGTTCCTGTTTTTATTCCAAAATTGGCTGGCCCGAATCGAGGGCAGCTTACCATTTATCCAAACATCAGGTCCTTCAAAAAAAATTGGCTAGATAGATGGGTAGTTCCCATTTTATGCAGGACAGGAATATTCAAAGCTATCTACAGTCGCCGAGAAATAGATTATCAAGTCGGTAATGTTTATCTGTTTTATGGATATCGTAGTTTACACGGAGTGGAATCCCCTTGTGAGTCCGGGCTTCGATGCACTACAAACATAACGGTAGGAGCAAAAAGATTCACATGATCCGAGGATCCGGAAGCTTATTGATCTTTAACCTGAAAACGGATTCGGATGATGATGTGTTGGGATTTACAACAGATTGGATCAACGAGCTGGCCGAGCGGTTTGCAAGAGTCTATGTAATTACAATGAATCAGGGGGTACTTCGACTAAAGTCCAACGTAGAAGTACGAAGCGTAGGTAAGGAAAAAGGATATTCGGAGTTTCGGAGAGCAGTGGATTTTTATCGGCACTTAGTATATTTCTTGGCTAAACGAGATGTGACCGCCTGTTTTGCGCATATGATGCCGCTTTTTGCAGTCATGGGTTGGCCACTTCTGAGAGTAACAAATAAACCAGTTGTGCTTTGGTATGCGCACAAGTCAACCACACCAATTCTGCGAATAGCAACAATGCTTGTAGATAGAGTTGTCACATCAAGTCGAAGTGGATTTCGAGTCGTAACCCCTAAATTGAAAATAATAGGTCAAGGGATCGACACACTACGGTTTTCTAGGAAGCACTATTCTGAAAAGTGGGGTCGTCAATTAAACCTGCTTACCGTGGGACGAATCTCCCCAATCAAGAATGTGGGGGCTTGCATTCGAGCCTTACAAGTAATCCAGGAGCGCTTGGGTAAAGTCGAAGTGCATCTAACCATAGTTGGAGGGCCACTCGTTCCCGACGATGTCAACTATGTCGAACAGTTGAAGGCTCTCGCGGCTTCGCTTGGGGTTTCAGAAAAAACCCATTTTACAGGTCCGCTGCCATTTCGAGAAGTCCATCAATGCTATATGGATGCTCATATATTCATAAGCGCCAGTGAAACAGGCAGCGTAGACAAAACGCTGCTTGAAGCAATGAGTTGTGGAATTCCAATTGTCACTTGCAATGAATCCATGCGCGAAATATTAACAATTAGCCAATCTCAGAAGCATCTAGTTGGAAGAAATGATTCAAGCGAAATGGCGGCTTCGATCGTTCGAATCGCAAATTTGCCAGCGAATGAATTTGAAGTTTTATGCACCGAAATGCGCAGGACAGTCGAAGTGGGGCATTCGTTAAACCTGCTTGCGGATAAGCTCACCCAAGAAATCATCAATCTTAAGGTCGCTCATGAACAAGTTTGAATTAGTAAAGGATGCCTTGGTAAAAATAGGCAACGACAATAAAAATCGGACAAGCTTGTTGGATGTGGGTTGCCGGGATTGCGTACTAAAACGCTATCTGAGTCCAAACATAGACTATCATGGAATGGACCTCTTTCAGAATGCAGACAACTCCGTTGAGCATGTAGCAGATTTTTCAAATGGTGTTCAATTTGAGGATCGTAGCTTTAGCGTGGTTGTGGCGTTGGATTTAGTGGAGCACTTGGATGATTTTCATACTGGCATGAAAGAATTATTTCGGTTAGCAGATAAGACACTTATTTTGATGCTTCCAAATATGGCGCATGCTTTCTTCAGGTGGGAATTCTTGAAATCAGGCAGGTTGACTGATAAGTATGATTTGTCTTACGGAATGGGCCAGGACCGTCATCGGTGGTTGACAACTATCCCTCAAATTGACAACTATGTTTCCGCCTTTGCTAATGCTAATGGCGCCAGATATCAAGTTATTCGAATCGTTGACACTAAAAAAAAGAGAATTTTTGCTCGTGCCGCTAGGCTGTTTGGCCTCGGACCAGAGTGGTGGGCCTGGGCATCCTTCTATGTTATTCATAAGGATTCAAACTCATGAAATCTTTAGATGCCACTGAAAAAAAAACGGCCTTTGCTGGTTTGCTCAAACATAATTTTCACAATCCTTTCAAGGTCACTTGGCAATTGCTAGTTGGAAAAACTCTGATTCGAGCCTTGTTCAACCTTTCGGTTTCTAAGTTTGAAGTTAGTGGACGTATTTTGGACCTAGGAAGTAAGGACGGTAAGGGCTCCTATTATAGTCACCTGAAGTTTGCATCAGGTAGTGAAACTGTTTATACTGATTTGGAACCTGGCAAGAATATAGTCCAAGTGAACGTAGAAGAGCCATTCGATATTGAAAGCGAAACTTTCGATACAGTAATGTCCTTCCACCTTTTCGAACATGTATTCCATTTTCAGAACGCCCCTGCAGAAGTCTATCGAATACTGCGCGGGGGTGGAAGATTTTACTTTTCTATCCCCTTTATGCATGAGTATCATGCCGATGCTGATGACTATTTCCGTTGGACCGATTCTGGAATCTATAAGATTTGGTCAGAGGCTGGCTTCAGGTGTGTGCATATGGAAGCGATTGGCTACGGACCGATTACGGCCTGCTTGGCCAAGCTGCCTCGTCTATGCTGGCCGTTTCCCGGGAAAAATATTCTGACTGCAGCATTTTTTTGGGTGGGATTTCCATTTGATTTAGTGCTTTCGCTCAGCCCGAAAGTTGACGGCAAATCGGTCGCCCAACGATTTGCACTCGAGCATTTCGCAATATTTCTAAAACCAAAATGAAAAAGGTCTTTTCGGATTCGAGTGCAATATTCGCGGCTAGTTCGTTGGCAACGATAGGCACTATTGGTCTACAAATCGTCGCAACGCGGGTGACTTCGCTTAAGCAATACGGAGACTTTGTTTCTGCTCAATCGTTTGTCCTGATCTTTGAGGCTATGTTCGTATCCCGAGGTGGAGAAATTGCCCTACAAACTTTGGGACGAAGTTGGGTCGGCGGCCGGTTCGCAAAGGCACGTCGGCAATCCAAGAACATTTTATTAACAGATCTTAAAATTAATACGGTAGTATTTTGTGCCCTAGCACTTTTCGGTGTGTTTTTCGCCAATTCGTTCGGCTTGGTTTCAGCCTATGTCATAGTTCTTGCCCTGTCGATTCCACTTCAAAGCGGATATGGCGCATTTAAAGGCCTTTTCATTGCAAGTGCGAGATTGAAGGAGCAGGCACTTTTTGAGGCAGTCTTTGCAATCACTCAATCCATATTGTGTATGGTGGCTTGCGCATATTTTGGTGTTCTTGGATTAATATATGGAATCGTCTTTTCGAGTGGGTTTAAGAACTGGATTGCATGGCGAAGAACCGAAAGATTTTGGCCAAAATCGATACCATCCATCGAGGAGGGAAGCGATATCGACGACAGAAAAGCCGATTGGGGGTGGATGTCTTTGGTGCGAAACGCGTTTCTGTCGGGATCAGCAAATATTGATCTGATTTTAATCAACTATCATCTTGGGCCACAAAGTACTGCAATTTTCAAAGTCGCAAAAAGCCTAGCAAGCCTCCCTATCCGGCTTTCTACCCCCATTTGGTCGAGTCTTCGACCCGAAATTCTTGCTGACTTTGAGCAAGGAAATGTTACATGCGTACGTCAAAAAATTCGAAAGGTGGCTCTTTGGATCCTAATAGGTGGAATTTTTTGCCTACCAATAGCCCTCCTGGTGGCTCCTTGGGTGCTTTCACTTTATGGCGACTCATACAGTGAAGGAGCGTCGACATTATTGGTTTTGGTACTAGGAATTGGAATCTGGAGCTGCTGTACAGGATGGTTTTCGTTTTGGGTTATTATCCAAAATTCACCTCGTCTTGGCGTGTTCATTTATGGCGGTTTATTTACGGCGATGATGACGGGCGGATTTTTTTTCGGGAAGTCTTCGCTGGCCATGGCCGTAGTTGTCACCGCTAGTTTTTTTGCTGTAAGCGCCGCCTGCTGGTTTATGTTCGAAAGTAGCGTTTTCAAGTATAAAGTGACGAGAATGGCGGATACCTAGCATGTATAGCAACTATTGGCTATTGCTAGGAATTGGTTATATGATTGGCCTTTTCATTATAAGTCGATCGCGTAGTGATTTTTGGCATCCCATCAATTTTGTCTTTTATGTTTTTTTTATTCAATATTTGCTGCCTGCGGCATTACTTTCCATAGAACCGAGTTCCTCGTTTGGTAAAAGATGGGGGATCGAGACGAAAATCATCGCGTACGCTCCTTGGGCGATATGGATGACCAATTTATTCCTTTCCTTTTTTGTCATTGGCTTTACCTTTAAAATTCGTTTGCCCCTGTGGTTGACGCAGCTTAGATTGGATCGTGATAGTTTGGAAAAGGCCTCATGGGTCACGGCATTGATCTATATCTTTACATTAGGGTCATTTTTTTTATTTCAGAACGGGGTATACCAACTCTTTTCAAAATTCAAAATTCAATCCGGGTCCGGATGGGTAAATTTAATCATTATACTTTTATCATTTTCCGCCCCAATGATTTTTTGGGCTAGAGGGTGGCGAATAATCGGAGTGGTTGCTTCGCTCTTTTCGGCGATATTCCTTATGCTTTCCGGAGGGAGGGCCGGAGCAGTGATGGCAATATTTTGGTTCCTGCTTTACATTTATTATGCAGATGGAAAGAAATGGATTAACTACCTCGTATTAGGTATGCCAATAATATTAGTCCTCGCTGTTCAAATGGTTTTGGCTCCCTATATGACTGATGCATGGGATTTTACATCGGCATTCAATTACCAATGGCGTTACCTTTTCATGACTGAAGTAGGAAGGCTTGAGCAACTGGCTGTTTTCATTTGGTATTCCCTGGCGAATCAACAGTTCGATCTCGGGCTAAATTGGTTTGTCAGTATTTTTGGCCCCTTCGATAAAATGTTCATGAATTACAACGATTATAGAAACGTTATTTCAGCAAAAATATTTGGGTTTGATCCTAGGTTTTTTCGTGCAGGAATGGGTGGATCTGGGATTGCGGACTGTTGGATGGTTGCCGGCCTACCAGGAGTTATTGTGATCCCCTACTTTCTCGGAGTGGCATGGCGCGCAGCGTATGGTTGGATGCAAGATTCAAAAAGTGTTTTTGCATGTTTGCTCTATGTTCATGTCAGTGCCTTTGGGTTTCAAGTTTGCCAGGAAATGGTCACTTTTGGAATGCTTTATAATGTGATTTTACCCTTGATTTTGATAGTCTTAGTGATGAAGATTTTTTCCAGAACCCAACTTGAGGCTGCATGAAGGTGCTGCATGTGATTACCACCTTGACCAAGGGTGGAGCAGAATCACATCTAATTTCATTGGTGCATAAGCAGATGGATAGCGGAATTCAAGTAAAAGTTGCGTATTTAAAAGAAGCCCCTTATTGGCAACCTGCCCTTGAAAAATTGGGCGTCGAAGTCATTGCGCTGGGCTTACGGTGGTATGGAGACTTCGGTCCGGTCTTCAAACTTGCTGCGTACCTAAGGACCTGGAAACCTGATATTTTGCATGCACATATGCCGCCTGCAGAGGTTTACTCAATCCTGGCAAGATCCATAACCAGCTATAAACCTACTTATATCATTTCAAAACATAATGACGAGCGTTTCGCTTCGTTTCCTTGTGCTGAAAAAATCGCTGCATATTCAGCGACTAAGGCTCCTCGTATTATTGCAATCTCTTCAGCGGTTAAAAAATTCTTTGATAAGCGAGGAGAACCCTTCTCGGGAAAACTAGACGTGATTCCATATGGAATTGATAGTGCGCCGTTTATTCAAAGAAGTAGAAAAGAGACAGATAATCTTAGAAGCGAGTGGCAAATCTCCCCTGAATGCCTTGTCATCGGAGCGGTATGCAGGTGGGTGCCGCAAAAGGCACTGCCCACTTTGATTCACGGATTTGGAAAATATCTCAAAAGAGAATCGAAAACGCAGGCGCGTTTGGTGCTTGTTGGTCGTGGTCCCTTGGAAAACAGTCTCAAGGCACTTGTTAATGACTTGGGAATTGGTAAGTCCGTTCTATTCGCGGGATTCAGGGAGGATATGCCTCTAGTCATGAATTCAATTGACATTTTCGCAATGACCTCGGAATATGAAGGGTTCGGGCTTGTCCTCCTTGAGGCCATGGCTGCGAAACTGCCAATCATTGCCACTAAAGTGAGTGCGATTCCTGAAATTGTGATTCACGGTGAGACCGGGCTTCTTGTTGAAAAAGGTGATTCGGAAGGTGTTGCTGTCGCCATTGAGACAATGGAGGATGCTGAATTTCGTAGGCGTCTCGGAAATAGTGGTCATCACCGTTGCCAAGAGGTGTTTTCGCTCGAAAAAATGCATCTAGCCACCCTCCAATTATACCGCGAAGCACTTGCTTACCAACAAAAACCATTAAAGTCGAATTCGGACTTGGGGAAATAAAATGTGTGGTATTGCCGGAATGCTTCGCTTGCGGACGGGCCACCCCATTTCCCAGGTACAGGAAACCCTTCGGGAAATGACATCAGCGATTCGCCATCGCGGGCCAGATAGTGATGGGCATTGGTTTGACGACCCCATTGCATTGGGTCATCGGCGCCTTGCCATTGTAGAGCTTTCCGAATCGGGGCAACAACCCATGCTTTCTAATTCGGGACGATTTTCAATAGTTTTCAACGGAGAAATCTATAATCACTTAGAGCTGCGAAAAGAGTTGGAGGCAGGAAATCCTAAGCCTTGGAGAGGCTTATCCGATACGGAAACCTTGATCGAATTAATTGATGAGATAGGTTTGGAGCGCACGTTGGAAAAGGTGCAAGGCATGTTTGCTTTGGCAGTTTGGGATCGGAAAGAACAGGTTTTAGACTTGGCGATCGATCGTTTGGGTGAAAAACCCTTGTACTTCGGGTGTTTTGCGGGGCATTTCATTTTCGCTTCTGAACTAAAGGCATTTCGTAAATTTCCCCGGTTTTCGGCAGAAATTGATCCGATCGCCCTTTCTTTATTCTTTCGGCATAGCTGTATTCCGGCCCCCTATTCAATATATCAAGGTGTGCAAAAGCTTTTACCGGGGCATTGCTTGCGTATATCACCAAAGAATGCAGAATCAGCATGTCCTTCTCCCTATTGGTCTATCGCCCAAGCATTTGAAAAGGCACAGAAAGATCCATTTCGTGGATCCGATGAGGATGCGCTTGAAGCGCTGACTTCGTTATTGACATCGGTCGTAAAGCGGCAAACCATTGCAGATGTTCCCTTGGGCGCGTTCCTTTCCGGAGGTATCGATTCGTCCCTGATAGTGGCGATGATGCAAGCTCACTCATCCATTCCGGTACGCACCTTTACCATTGGTTTCAATCAAAGCGGATTTGACGAATCCAAGTATGCAGCCCAAGTGGCAGCCTATTTGGGAACCCATCATACGCAATTTGAGTTGAGTCCCGAAGACGCCTACGGAGTGATTCCGAATCTACCAGAATTATTCGATGAGCCATTTGCTGACTCTTCTCAGATTCCCACATTTCTGGTCGCCAAAATGGCTCGCAGCCAGGTGACAGTTGCACTGTCGGGCGATGGAGGAGACGAATTGTTCGGCGGATATAATCGCCA
This sequence comes from Fibrobacterota bacterium, assembly GCA_043753995.1. GTDB lineage: Bacteria > Fibrobacterota > Fibrobacteria > UBA11236 > UBA11236 > JAYUVP01. Next base: position 3,629 of record JAYUVP010000183.1, on the reverse strand, counting down.
TATTTTTGCTGCGGGAGTTTGGCCTAAAATTTCCAGATTGCCTAAATGGTCTCGATCGACGATTGGCGCCTCATTGGCTCGGCTCGACGAGGACGTATTGAAGTCCATTGTTGCTTCGATGAATCTTATTGGATCTCCTTTTGGAAAGGTGAGATTGCCGCTGCAAAAAATTCGAAAACTTGGCGCTGCTTTGCAGGCACCAAGCGTTTCTGCTTGGTATCAAGAAATGCTTGGTCCTGGAACAGGTATCCTGGACCACCCGGCTCCGCTTCCCTCCTTAGCGTTCGAATCCTTTTTGTCAGGAAAATCAGAAAACCTGGCACAGCGTGTCATGTTGGCGGACATGATTCATTACTTACCAGCGGATATTCTCACCAAGGTCGATAGAGCTACTATGGGCGTAAGCCTGGAATCTCGCGCGCCATTCTTAGATCACCGTTTGGTGGAATTTTCAATGCGGATACCGGAGAGCAAAAAAATCCGATCGAATGGTGGAAAATGGATCCTTAAACAAGTTCTTCGTACAAGATTGCCTAAAGGCCTTTTTGATCGTCCCAAGATGGGATTCGCAATTCCTGCAGGAGATTGGTTACGAGGTCCCCTGAAAACGTGGGCTTCAGACTTGCTATCAGAGTCTGCTTTGAATAGGCACGGTCTATTGAATAAAACCAGAGTTTCCCAAGAATGGAAATTACATCTCTCAGGAAAGGCTGATCGGCATTCCATTCTTTGGCCTGTTTTGATGTTTCAGGCCTGGTATGCCAAGTATCAATAGAAATTTTTAATGAAGTCCGGCCAATAGACGTCCGGAATCCGATCATAAGGCGGATAAAATTCGCCGTGACGGGAATATAGACCATAGATGACTTTGAATCTGGATTGGAAGAAAACATCAGGATGCGTGCTCAATTCAGGATGCCATTTAACCTTGTCCATGCTTTCCAACCCTTCAATTTCCTTTCCCGACCAAACCTTGCCGTTGGCATCAAGTGAAAGCCAGGGGGTGTTCGAGCCGACCACCAGCCACCCTGCCTTAGTTTGAACTTCAGTTACAGCATGCGTGCCCTGACTCCGAAATAAGGTGAAGGGCCAAAGTTGTCCGAGGTTCCTATTTTTAATTAGAAAAACATGTCTGACTTTGAAGCCTGAATGCTCAAGGGTTTTTTCAATAAATCTTGAGCGATCATAGCAAAGTCCTTCCTGGATCTTCCAAAGGGTTGCTGGCTCGCGACCTTGTCCTTTGAGAATCCCAGGCCCATTAGACACCCTTTTCAAGACGGCATGTTGAACTTTGGATATGAATCGAAACTCATCTTCCGCGGCACTAAGTTTCGATACGAGAGGGATATGATTTATTGAAAGTAAGGAATCGATCGCATTGCTATCTTCGATTGAAATTTCGGTTGGCACTTGCCAATGCCACCCCGCAAAGAATAGTATGGCTACTGAAATGAGGCCCATCTGCCATGGTTTGCATCGACCGAAAATCGGGCGAAATAGAATCATAGCGGATCGGTCTTGAGGATGGGAGACAATCATACCTAGTATCTCCAATTTTACACCTTTTGCTGCTCGAAAGGGCAAGAAATCGAGAGCATTGGCGGTACCTCCGTCCTCGGCGAGAGTGCTTTTGATGGTATACAATAACCCAGATTTTTTCTTATCGCACCGACTCCCCATCGCCTTGCAAGCAAAAAATGCGGGGTATTCCGTCCATATTGCCGCACCTAAGCAAGGGCGGTATAAGGAAATTGTAAACCATGGCTTGACTTTCCATCCAATTGCAATGGAGCGTTCGGGTTTTCATCCGTTCCGCGACTCCCTCTCTATGATTCACTTGTTTTCGCTATTTCGAGCTCTAAAACCAAACGTAGTGCACAATGTTGCCATGAAGCCGATGTTGTTTGGTTCGTTGGCGGCCACATTTGCCGGCGTCCCTTGCCTTGTTAATGCCGTTGCCGGGCTAGGATACGTCTTCATTGGTGATGGGTTGACAAAGAGAATCCTGAGAGCCATGATGGTATTGGGATTCCGTTTTTTACTTCGCCACCCCAACCAGCGAATCATTTTTCAAAATCCTGATGATCAGCGAACTTTTCAGAGTCATGGAATTGCAAATAGAGCTAAAGTGACACTAATTAGGGGGTCAGGTGTCGATCTTTCGAAATTTGTATATGTTCCTGAGCCAGATGGAATACCAAAAGTATTACTTGTATCACGTATGCTTCGTGATAAGGGAGTTCAAGAATTTACGGAAGCTTCGGCAATATTGAAAGCTAAAGGGGTGCCGGTGCAAATGATACTGGTTGGGGATATAGATACAGGTAACCCAGCCAGCCTGAGTCATGAGCAAATCCTGTCGTGGGTCAAAAAGGGTTGGGTCGATTGGCTAGGACCCCGAGATGATATAGCAAGACTAATGGCCTCCGCGAATATTGTGTGTTTGCCTTCATACCGTGAAGGGTTGCCAAAAGTGTTGTTAGAGGCAGCTGCCTGCGGAAGGGCGGTAATCACAACCGATGTTCCCGGTTGTCGGGATGCCATCGCCCTAGATGAGACTGGAGTATTAGTAGCTGTCAAAGATTCGGCCTCGCTAGCTGACTCGATTGAACGTCTAGCAATGCAAAGTGACTTGAGAGCTGACATGGGGCGAAAAGGGAGGTTGTTGGCAGAAAAAGAATTTGATATTGCCAAGGTAGTGGAAAAACATTTAGAGATTTATCGAGAGCTGATGACGGAGCACCGATGAGAGCCCAAGAGCACGATGAAAAAGGGTCTTTTACCATTTCGCTCGACTTCGAACTTTTTTGGGGGGTGCGCGACCACCGCGGGCTTGAGCAGTATAGGCGAAATCTTGAGGGGGTTTGGATAGCGGTGCCCAGGCTATTAGATTTATTCGCTAAGCGTGGCATTCATGCGACGTGGGCTATTGTCGGTCTATTGCTGCATTCGGATCTTGAGGATGCTTTAGCTGCCCTACCATTGCGGCAGCCAGCATACCAAGAGCGCTCCCTTTCCCCTTTTTATTATTTGAATGAATCAAGGACCCTGGAAAGATCATTTCACTTCGCGCCAGAATTGGCTCAGGCCATTGTGAACTGCCCGAACCAAGAGTTGGCATCCCACACTTATTCACATTTCTATTGTCTAGAGAGAGGACAGACAGCGGAAGACTTCGAAGAGGACTTGAAAGCGGCAATTCAAATCATGCACCGACAACTTTGCGTAAAGCCCACGAGCCTTATCTTTCCTCGGAATCAAATTAATCTTAATTATCTTCCCATTTTAACCAAGCATGGAATTACGGCCTTTCGTGGAAACGGTCATTCTTGGATGGAATATCCTTCAGAAAAAGCAGGAAATCATTGGCTTAAGAGGGGTGCGCGATTTTTGGATGCCTATCTGCCGATAAAGTCAGTGGGCGCGAATGTTAGGGATCAATCTAAGGCCAATTTACCTGTCGATATTTGTGCTAGCCGCTTTCTTCGTCCGTATTCATACCGCTTTCGGCGATTGGAGAATTTGCGGCTCCAGCGTATACGAAAGGAAATGAATGCCGCAGCCAAACAAGATTTCAATTACCACTTATGGTGGCACCCCCATAATTTCGGGATAAATATCGAAGAGAA
>JAYUVP010000182.1:0-20676 GCA_043753995.1 Fibrobacterota bacterium | reverse complement strand
TAGAAACGCGGCCTCGCCTTCGATGAGAGCCCGGTGAAAGGCATCGACATCGCTCTGATAAAAGGCGGTCGCAGAATCGGTGATACGTGGACGCCTCAGCCGACCATATTGGTCTTGCAGGGCATGCACCAATTCATGGGGCAGGATATGAAGCAAATGAATTTCATTTTCAACGTATTCCGACAGCACGAAAACGGAGTCGCTGCCGCCGATATAAAAACCCGCTGCAAAACCGCCCTCGAAGGATTTGAAAAGGTCCTTATAATTCAGGGTCGTGTCGGTGAAAAATCCCCATTGGGCCAGTTCAATGGAAATATTGCGCGATAGGCTATCGCTAAGCGAGGCGTCGATTTCAGATGACGTCATGCGGCGATAGTCTTCACGGGTGATCACCGTGGATTTGACGTCTCGCTTATAAACCATGCCGCGCAAGGTGGTGATTTGGTTTTGATAGCGTTGAATTTGTCCCGCGATTTTTTGGGATTGCAAGGCCAAGGTGTCCGGCGGCGGCGGCGTGGCATTCGTGATTTTGTCGGTGACCCCGTCCCAGGTGCAGCTCAAAAAGGATAAGGTAAGGAAAAGGCCGAGGGCTTTGATTTTCATGATGCTATTCAATTCCGCCTGATGCTAGATAAGCTACAAGGCAAGAGCGAGGTCGTCTATTTCATGCACGATTTTGTCCCGGGTTTTTATCTTCGCCGACATGTCATTCATCGATTCTTCTTCTCGTCATCAACGCTGCGTGTCCATGGCCGAAACTTTCGCCTTTGCCTTGGTCGAGGGCGATTCGAGTGGCCACGATCGCTTTCATCTTGATAGGGTTCGGCGCATGGCTTTGCATTTGGCCGAGGCCGTGGGTGCAAATGCCTTGATAGTCGAAGTGGCGGCGCTATTGCATGACGCCACGGACGCCAAATTGATGGGAGATCCCGGCGAAGCCATGTCCCGATTGCGGCAAATTTTGGCTACCATGCCTTTGGAAGGCGATGAGGCACATCAAATCCTTCAAATCGTGACGGGCCAAAGTTTTTCGGCCTCGCTGTCAGGCGCCATTGCGGGGGATGGCCCGACCCCGCTTGCTTTTCAAGTGGTGCAGGATGCCGACAGGTTGGATGCCATTGGCGCGATAGGGATTGCACGCTGTTTTGCTTATGGTGGGCGGAAGGGGCAGCCCATGCACAATCCCGACTTAATGCCGCGCGAAGGCTTGACTTTGAGCCAGTATCGCGAAGGCAAGCAAAGCTCACTCAATCATTTTTACGAAAAACTATTCAAGCTCAAAGACAAATTGCATACCCCTGCCGCTCGCGCCATTGCCGAAAACCGCCATGCGGTCATGGCGGCCTTCGTCACCGAGTTTTTAGCCGAATGGGAAGGCTCGCATTAGCCCCTAAAAGATTGCGGGTTCGGCCATTGTCACTGGAAATGATCCAAAAACCGGTTTTTACCTCGGTGAGCCTCGGTCGATTTTTCGCTTTTGGAGTCACCCACTCCCGGCGCACCGGGGCCGGTAAAATAGGTTGGCCCTGATCGTTGACGGAAAGTACAGCCTCAAAGTCAGACCCTTTTAGCTTTTTCAAAGTATTGATTTCTTCATCCTTCCATTGGGAATGCGGAGAACCGGAGAAAAACCAATTGCCACCATTGTCGGCTACGATGAATCCGTATTTTTTCAAGGCGCGTAACACCACTTGCATGGAGGCGGGATAGCTGCTGATGTCAAAGCTCACCTTGAGGCGATAGCGCTGGCCCATGGCAGGCGCATTGGCCGAAGTCGTGCTACCCGCCTGGTGACGGGCAGGATACAGGTAACTTCGGCGTGACACCTGGACCGTGAGGCGAATGGCATGGTCGATTTCGCCACGCTGCACTTCATCCCATCGTACCAGGCCGGGCAGTATGGGTAAGCCAGCGGCATCCGCGGACGTCCAGCCTTCGGGTCGCAAATCATTGCGTCTGAGATCGTATTTGGCACCGCTGGCCGCCGACCAGCCTTGAGCCCCTGGTACCGCGACATACAATTCATAGAGCATTCGCGCTACGGTATCGACGACAAGGACATGGCGATCCCCGTCGCTTTGTGGCCCGCCCTCAATCGGCGCCGTCAAGGGAATGGGAAATGGCCCCGGATCGCTTTCATCGCCATAGTCGGTATAGGTCACTGGCAATTTTGCTTGGGTAGACCCTACCGTAACATAGGGAATACCCATGGGCTGGCCCTCGTATTCCGTGCCGAAGTCAGGATGCAAGGACGTTCCTGCTCCCACGGAAGCAACCAAGGCGGCGGAATTGGGATGCAGGGGAAAGGCGGAAATATCAAAGTGCCAGGGATTGTCGGTAGGAAAAATCAATCCCGGTGCTATTGGCGGACAATCGAAACTGGCCGCCGTGGCGGTGGGCGAGGCCCCAAGGACCATGCCCAAGCCGAATGCCAAGCGAAATGTGTAGGCGGTAAAGGTTCGTAGTGAAGTGTGGCCCATCGGTTTAACCCTCGGTTCTTTGCGATAGTATAGAGTCAAACCTCCTCCCGAGCCCAGGGAGTCGGGATGAAAGTTCCCGGACAATGGCATGGCTAAGCAAAGCATTTCCATATGAAAGCAATACTATAAGAAAAAGCCCATATACAAGGAGGCATGGCATGGGAAATTCCTATTTGCAATCGCTTTGGTCTTGGACCCAAAAAAGCCGAAGCGAAATTTCTCCAATGGAGAAACGCTTGGCTGTTGAGGACGATACTCGACTTTGGTCCAGCTTGGGATCTTCGGGTGGTCTGGGAGCTTTAGGTCTCGCTTTCCTGCTTAGCCTTCCGGTGGCGATACGAGTGATACCTCCCGACCTTACCGAATGCTGCATTGTCGTCCCTAAGCCGGATACGACCACGGTCACCGTAATTCTAAAGCCCTATCTGAATAAGTCCGCCAAGATTGTTAAGCGCCCCCAAGCGAAGCCAAAGGCGGGCGCTCCAGCTTTATCGCAAACGCCGAAAAGTCCTTTAGGCACTTTGAAAACCTCGGTGGTGACTTCGCTGGGCCAGAATGCCATGCTGAATGCTTATCAATTGACTCAGCAAGCTTTTCGAGATGTTCCCAAGCTGAGCATGGTGGGTGTTATCACGCGCGAAGGCACTACCCGTTTGTCCGGTCGACCGGGCCGAATGAGCACCGAATTCAATCCTCAATACGACATTCATGATGGCGATGAGGACGTGGATCTTTCCCCGCCAACAGATGCGGTGACGCGTATTAAAACCGCGCCCACGAAGAATCCCAGCGCCCCGAATATGGGCAGCCATGAAATCACACGCGACCAGGAAACCGGTCAACGCTCGACAGCCTCCATTCTCGCCGTAGTGCGATCGCATGCTCCGGGGTTGAGGCATTTATATAATCAGCACCTGCGCACCGATATCGGTTTGCAAGGCAAGGTGACGGTGCGATTCAGCATTGATGCCCGCGGAACCGTCGTGGATGTCGCCTTGCTGGGAACGACCACGGGAAATGTCGAATTCGAACAAGCTATTTTGAAATCTCTTAAGTCATGGCGCTTCGAGCCTGTGCGTCAATTGGGCGTCGATGAAGTGACCGTTCCTTTGCAATTTTCGGAGTAAAGATCTGGCATGAAAATCGTGGTCGATACCAATGCCTTTGTGGCCGCGCTCTTTGGCGGCCATGCGGCCTTGGTCTTGACCGGTTGGAAAGCGGATGGCCTGCATTTGGTAATGTCGCCCCCCGTCTTGGCAGAATACCTCAGCATTTTGGGACGACATCCGCTTTGCCCGGCCGATAAATTGGCGGAGTGGCTTACCGCCTGGCAAGATGTAAGCAAAACCCTGTGGGTGAATCCTGAGCCGGGGCCGGGTTATTGCAAAGATCCAAGTGACGATAAATTTATTGAGGCGGCCTTGGCGGGCGGAGCCGAGGCCTTGCTCACAGCAGATAAGCTTTTACTCTGCCTGAAGTCGGTTGGGGGTGTGGAAATTCTACCCGTGCGACGCTTCGCCGAGCGCGGGGGTCCTTGGCGATTGCCTGAAACCGAATTTTAGAAGCGACCTTCCGAGGTGAATGAAATGGGCTGGGCCGTGGGAAGACGCTGAGGCCTCCAAGCGATAAGGCTCCACCTATCCATCCAATGCGCCGTTGCCGACCTTGGGATGGATTCGCCGATTAAATCCACCCGATGCAAAAGCATGGGCGGCAAATAGGTGGGGCTTAAGGTCAGTGCGTTTTGCGTCGAGGCAAAAATCAAATTGGGCTGAGCAGCCAAAATGGCGTCCAGGGAATCGGGCATGGCCTTGAAATCCGTATCGCGCTTTTGTCCCTGTATTTTCAAGGGGAATAGCCACTCCAAGCGTTTGGGGAGGCGCAAACCGATTTCCCCTTCCGCTCCCAAACTGGTTTTAGGCCAGAGGTCGATTCGCAGAGGCATTTTCAGGAAACGTTGGGCATAATTGGCAGCCAGGGAGGTGCCCATGCCTGCTTCTATAACCCACCAACCGCGTAATTCACCCGTTGAAACAGGCATGGCTATTAAGTAGCAGGGTGAGGTCAAAGGCCTCTCGATGCCAGCGAAAAAAGAAATATGGTCGACCATGCCGGTAAATAAGGTGACATACCGGTTTCCCTCGAAAACTTGGGCGGCAAAGCCAGGGGGGTGAATTTTCGCGGCTTGTTCGGCGGAGATGGGGCAATGGATGGCCAGCATGCCATGCCCAGACAAGTTCAAAGTCCAGCCGCGTGTGCGATGAAAAAGGTTAGAGGCCATAAGGTGAATGTCGAGGGGAATGTATCGGCTCGGCCGGTTCCGCATCGATAAACTAGAGGATGGCAGAGAATTCAGAAGGCAACCTGGTTTCGGCGAAAACAATGGATTTGCGATCCCGTCGTTTTATTTGAGGCTTTGGTGGTTAAGCTTCGGTCATGTCCCCATCGCCTACGAACCTTCCTGACCCTGACTCCCATGCCTTGCTTCGCCAGGAATTCGGCGACATCGACATTTATGCTTTCGATGCCTTGCTCCAGGGCTATTGGAAGCCACCCATGCGCTTTCTCGATGCGGGCTGCGGCACGGGCCGCAATCTCCCTTACTTCTTGCGGCATGGCTTTGTGGTGAGCGCTCTGGATGCTGATGAGGATGCCCTCGATGTGGCCCGAGAATTGGCCTTGGGCCTTGACCCGTCCTTGCCCGAATCGCGGTTTCGAGCTGAAAACCTCGAAAGCAATACCTTCGCCGAGGCAAGCTTCGACGCTGTGCTCTGCAATGCCGTCTTGCATTTCGCCCGTGACCGTGATCATTTTCAATCCATGCTAGCCGGGATTTGGCGAGTTTTAGCGCCCCAGGGAACGGCCTTGATACGCCTAGGTTGCCGCATCGGGCTGGAGGGCCAGGTGCAAGATCTAGGTGGGGGGCGTTATCGCCAACCCGATGGTGCCGAGTGGTTTTTACCTGATGCTGAGGAGCTGTACGCATGGGAACAAAGCCTGGCGGCGCGGCGGTGGAAGCCGCTCAAGACCTCTTGGGTAAATGGGCGTCGTTCGATGGCGACTTGGTGGTTGCGCAAGCCCTAGGGCGATGATAGATTCGAATCCCAACTGGGATTTATTTGTGATACCCATGAATGCATCCGCTTGCTACAATTGGTTCATGTCCCAGTTACAGCTTTTGCGCATACGCCTCAAGCCAGGCACCACCTCCAAGGTGATTCAATTCGTACGCGAACTGGGGTTGCGTAACTCAGAAGTGACCCAGGCTTTCACGCGTGAAGGCATGCAAAGCCAGAGCTTTTTCCTGGAGCGTCGCGACGACGGGGACTGGCTTTATTACTTGGCTCGCGCCGAAGACTTAATGCAGGCCGCCATTGCCCACGAGCAAGCGGGAGGTCCCCTGGCTGAGACGGGGCGCGAGTTGATGGCTTCAGCTTGGTCCGACATACACGCCCCCGAATTGCTTTGCGACTTGGTTCGCGATGCCAAGGGCATAGTCCAAGACCAAGCTCCGCAATCCGGTGAATTGGCCTTGGAGCCACTCGACTTGCCCTCGCCTACTTTGCGCCGGAAACGGTCAGCCACCGCGCAAAGCGCGTGAACGGCCCTCCCGAAGGCTCCTCCTCTGAGCCCTTGGATTTCAATCCCGATTTCTCCGAAGCCTGGGAACGCATTCGCGATACACGCGATCCCCTATTCATCACGGGCCGTGCCGGCAGCGGCAAATCAACCCTATTGCGCTGGGTGCGACGGGAGCTTTTACCGAAAGCCGTGATACTTGCGCCTACCGGTTCGGCGGCTTTGCAAATCGGCGGACAAACCCTGCATAGCTTTTTCCGATTGCCACCGCGTATTTTGTTTCCTCACGAAGTCGAGCGTCTCTTTGCACAGCCATCCTTTCGCTCCCTCGACACCCTCATCATCGACGAAATCTCCATGGTACGCGCCGATATCATCGATGCCATGGATTCCCTGCTGCGCCGCTATGGCCCCCAGAAAGGCTTGCCTTTTGGCGGCGTCAGGCTTTTGCTTTTCGGGGACTTGCATCAATTGCCCCCGGTGCTTACGCCTTCGGAGGCCCCACTCTATGGCGGATTCTGGGAAGGGCCTTGGTTTTTCCAGGCCGCCGCCTTTCGTCGTTTGAAATTGACCCAGGTGCATTTGCGCCGCGTTTATCGCCAACGCGACGCGAGCTTCGTGGCTTTGCTCGATGCCTTGCGCCGGGGAGACACGGAGGCTGAGGATTTGGATTCACTCAATCTCCGGGCCTCCCGTGGCGAGTTGGCTTCGCCGAACAGGTTGAGCGATGCATCGGAGGTTGAAGATGCAAGCGTCGACCCGCCTCGCCTTCCCGAGGTGATGCTAACCGCCACGGTGCAAGCGGCTCAAGCCTGTAATCTCGAAAAATTGCAGTCCCTACCAGGTCTACCTGTGCGTTACCCTGCCCGCATCGAAGGTCAATGCGATCCGACCCATATGCCCGCAGACCCCCTTTTGCAGCTCAAGGTCGGAGCTCAAGTGCTCTTCGTACGCAATCACGCTTCACGCCTATGGGTGAATGGCACTCTGGGCACGGTGACGAGCCTGGAACCCGATCAAGTCTTTGTCGCCATTGCCGGACGCGATCATTTGCCACCGGTTCCGGTGGTGCGTGAAACATGGTCGAGCTTGCAATATCAAACCGATGCTGCGAGCGGAAATATCGAAGCCAAGCCCATAGGTAACTTCACCCAGTTTCCCCTGCGGGCGGCTTGGGCGGTGACCATACATAAGGCTCAGGGCCTCACCTTGGAGCGCGTGCGCATCGATATGGGGCGCGGCGCTTTCGCTCCCGGCCAAGCCTATGTGGCTTTGAGCCGCTGCACCACCTTGGAAGGTCTCAGCTTGGTGAGACCCCTCACGCCCACCGACATCCTAGTCGATCCCGCCGTGCTCGATTTTCTCGCCAGCGGTTAACGGATAAATACTCCTCAAGTCCCTTTGAGTTTTTTCCGATGAAGACCCTATCCCGCACGTGTTGCGAAAGGAGCCCTATTCCTTAAACCCCGCTCCCGAGGCCATTATGCTGATTTCCCACCGCTTCAAATTCATTTTCATTCACATACCCAAAACGGGTGGCACTAGCGTGCAATTGGCACTCAAGCCCTTTGCGGATGCTGGCGAAGAATATGGCCTGACCAGTCATGCCACGGCCTTGGATGCGCGCCGCGCCCTGCCGGAAATCTTCAACTCCTACTTTAAGTTTGCCTTTGTGCGCAATCCATGGGATTTGGAAGTTTCCATGTATCAATACAAACGTGAATGGTATCACCGCGGCCATGAATCGGTGAAATGGAATAAGGAAATGACCTTCGAGGAATTTCTGGAACTGAGGGCTGAAAAGCGCGGTATTCTCGGTGATCAATGTCATTTCATCCAAGATTATCATGGGCGCTGCCTCATGGATTTTGTGGGTCGCTTCGAGCATTTGGATCGGGATTTCCAACTTGTTGCCCGGCTCATGGGCTTAACCGGGGAGTTACCGCGTAGCAATGCTTCCGATCGCGATCCGGAATATCAAGGCTATTACAATCCCGAAACCGAGGAATTGGTGCGCCACATTTCCCGCCCTGAAATCAAGGCTTTCGGCTATACCTTCCACGATGCATTGCCCAGTGCCGGCCCTTTGCCGGTCAACCCGTATCTGGAAAAGCGCAAAATGGAATTGGCCCATTCCCGCTTGTGAAGCCGGTTTTGAACCTAGGATTTACAAAGGGGCAGTGCCGCTTCCTGCCGACGCCCCCGCCCCTCGCTCCGGCCTGATTGTCGAGTGCAAGCCCGGTCGGCCTTCGCTACCCCACCTGTTAAGGTATGACGAAATTTTTCGACCAGGTTTTTCCGGCTTCGCGAATGGTAGCCTGATACACGCCTGGGGCATGCCCCGCGAATTCCATTTCATGAATGCCCGCATTCAAGCTTTTGCCGACATGCTGCGATGCAACCAACTTCCCAGACATATCGGTGACGACGATTTGGGCTGAGGTTTCCAAACCCTCTAAACGCAAGAGGCCTGCCTTGAAAGCAAGGTGTCCCTTGTTTCCATTTTGAGAGACGTCCTGTGGCGCAATCGAGGTCCCGGTCGGGAGTGAGTATTTCTTGAAGAATGTCCAGGCTTCATCTGCCAAGACCATATTGTTCGAGCTGGGCCATTGATGCCCTTGGCTGCCTATGGAATTCATGAGCACCATGCTTTCCTCTTTACAGGGGCCATAGCTATTCAAAGTCGCCTTAGAGTTTGCATTGGAGGCTGGGAATGGGGCTACCGTTTTGAATGTCGTTGGGCAATCATTCCATTTCACCCAAGAGTCGATGTCTTTTTGAAACGAGGGGATACCTTCGGTGGCTCCAAAAGTCAGGAAAACGGGTACGGGACGTTTGATTGTGCAATTGGCCATGGTATGTCCCGAAGCGGGTGCGATGGCGGCAAACTTGTCGGAATAAAAACACCCGGCAGCAAAGCTGATGAAGCCGCCCTGCGAGAAGCCGGTCATGTAAACCCGATTGCGGTCAATCTTATAACGCGCATCCAGGGTATCGAGTACGGCGAAAAAGAAGGGGAAATTTCCAGTACCTTGCATGTCCTCCCAGACTCCCGCATTACCATTGCTTGAGGCGCTGGGGTAGACCGCGATGAATTTATCGCGATCGGCTGCCGCATCTCCGCGAGTTTCTGTTTTGAAATTGGGGCCGCTCCCATTGGCACCATGAATGAAAAAAACCACTGCGGGTTTTTCAGCACCTGCCGGGACGTGAAAGACCGTATGGCGAGTTTTCCCGCCTACTTGCAAGGTTAACGTCACATTGGATTGCGCTTGTGCCGTCGTTGAAACCACCAAAGCCGCAAGTGCTGCGCACCCATAAGCCATTTTATTGAATTTGCCGTTCATCGAAATTCCCTCCCGGCGGTATCATAATCTCAGTCGAGAAATCTGTGGCCACGAATATTCGCCGTTTTGAAGGAAACGGACCCTTTTCGACTCTCGGAGCTGGCCCGCCCCCCTTCCTTGCTCTAGTGATTTAAAGCCGGAGCGCTTAGGCGGGTGGATGGGGTTCAACCTCAGCCTTCGAAAATCAAGCAAGCTACTTTGACGGAAATGCTCAAAACCGTCACGTCTATTCTGCTAATCCTGGTTCTGGCTTCGCTGTCCCAAGCCCATGGTATTTCGGAGGCTGACAAGCAAGCCATTTTGGAAGGGGGTAACCTTCGTTATCTGTGGCTTGGGGCCATTCACATGGTCACGGGCTATGACCATCTCCTTTTCCTTTTCGGCGTGATCTTTTATTTGGCAGGCCTCAAGGACATTCTCAAATTCATCACCGCCTTTACCTTGGGTCATAGCATTACTCTGGTGCTGGCCACCTTTTTGGAAATTACGGCAAACTCCTATTTGGTGGACGCGGTGATTGCCCTCAGTGTTTGCTATAAGGCTTTCGATAATTTGGACGGATTCCGAAAATATTTAAAGGTGGGATCGCCTCATTTACTTTCGATGATTTTCGTTTTCGGGCTCATCCATGGTTTTGGACTCTCGACCCGGCTACAGGAAATGCCTTTGCCCGCCCAGGGATTATTGGCGCGCATCCTGTCTTTCAATGTAGGCGTGGAGCTGGGCCAGGTCGCGGCCTTGTCGGTGTTGACGGCCTTGCTTGCCATTTGGCGGAAGACGCCCTCCTTCAAGAAATTTGGCGGTGCCGCGAATGCCCTCTTGCTGATCGCGGGATTAGCTCTTTTCGGCTATCAGCTCAATGGCTATTTCCGAGGCGGCGAGCATGACCACGACGAAAGCCACGAGGAATCCGTACCCGACTCTTCCCATTTAGACGGCGTCCTTTCGCCGGGTGTATTAGGAATTACGCCTAAGAGGGAGGAATCCTTCAGCCCTTTGCGGCCGCCCGAAGCTTCGGACTCGGCGGACACAGCCAATCCTGCCAAGGTGAAGCCGACCCATTCCCATGGTCATTCCCACAGGCATGGCAACGGTAAGCCACACCGGCATTGAGACTAGGCAAATGACCTGACCAGGGGCTAGAATCCCTGCATGCCTTCTCGTTCCTGTGCGCGAGCCAAAGCCTTGGCCGCTTGGGCTTTCGTCCTCCTAGGGGCTATTGCCTTGCCGGTTGCGGCGCGCGACACCACTCTGGTGACGCGCATCGTTTATAAGGACACGGCCAATACAACGATTCGCCTGATCACTCAATCTTGGGCACAAGTCGACGGTGGCCATTTGCGTGCCCGCCAATTCGAAGGCGAGGGCGAAGGCGCCCGAATTTTGACCGAACAGATTTACGATACCCAAGGCCATTCCCTTCGCGTTGACGCCTATGATTCCTTGGCGCATTTGGTGCGTCGCAGTGACTTGGTTTATGACGGCAAAGGTCGCTTGACCCAATTGGTGATTCAAGACGTCGCCGCGCCTCCGAGTTTGCGCATACGTGTGATTCGCTACACTCTTAGGAGCGATGGTCAGGTTGAAAAAGTCGAAGCAGCCGATACTTCGGGAAATCTGATTTCCTTATTGCTTAATAGCTATGGCAGCGATAATCGCCTGAACATGGCCGAGGAAAAGCGCATGGATACGGTTTATCAGAGGGTCTTGCATTTTTGGTCGAGCGACGGACTCATGGACACCACCTTGACCTTGGCCGCCGGTCGTGACAGCGTCGAGCAACGAGTGAAGCGAATCAATGCCGAGGGCAAAACTCTGGCGGAACGGGTGCAGTTGCGGCGCAATGACGGCTCTTGGTTTGCGCGTGAAACACGGTCGACTTATGACGGTTTGGGAAGGCTCACACGGGAAGACAACCTCGATCAAGACGGCATGCCCGTAGGTCATATTCTTTATGAAATGGAAACGGTGTCCTTCACGCCGGTGTCGCTCAAAACATCGCGGTCAGGTCGGGACAAGAGCGCATTCGAAGTTAGCGCAGGACAGCAGAAAAATGGGGTTTATCTCGACGCGCTAGGCCGAGCCTGGAATCAAAAACCGGGGTCGGTTTTGCAGTGATGATCTTGCAATACGCGCATGACATCCCAATTCCCGGCGGTAGACGCGGCCAAATACGGCGTCCAGCCTTCTTTGTCGGTGGCATTCACGTCAGCGCCATTGCGTATTAGGGATTGGACCTTTTTGACATTGCCTTTTCGAGAAGCCTCGATGAGAGCGAGATTGCGGGCAGATTTGGGTTGGGTGTTGGAACACCCAGTCAGATTGAATCCGAGGACCAAGGCCAAGGCGCCGACCGTCATGATCCCAAATGCTCGCATAGAATAAGCCTCCGATGGACACTTAAAGAATAAGGCTTGTCGGTTTTTTTTACGAGTTAACTCGGTATCAAATCTCGGGGGATTTAAACCCAAGCTCACCCTAATTTTTTAAAACGATTGCGCAGATCTTTTAGGCTTTCGGAATTATGAGCGGTTTTTGCGACTGTTTCCTGAACGTTTATTTTACGTGCCTGTCTTTTCAATCCCTCGCGAGCGGCATAAGCGAGAAGCTTGAGCTGTATGGACGCATCGGCCTGTCCAGCTCCGAAGCGATCGAGGGCCTCGCTCCAGCCTTGTGGCCAATGTTGTGGCAATAAGGCAAGAGTTCGCATAGCCGATCGAAGACTTTCTGCTTCCGCTTTAAAACTTCGGGCAGTGGCGGTAGGGGATATGCTTACGGGATTTCCCTGCAATCCTTTTTCCCAGGTCGTCCAGTTTTCGGGAATGAGCTTTTCCCATGCTGAGTCGAAGGAGGCTTCGAGAGCGAGACTCGCGGCGCCTGCAATAGAATTGAGTTGCATCAGGGCTTCACGCGTCGCAGGCGTGCTCCAAGCCGCTTTGAGTCGCTGCAGGGCATGCACCCAAGATCCCGGAGCAGGATCGGCACCAGAATCGAAATAGGGCGCGGCACGCAGCATGGCTTCGGGACCCAAGGCTGCCGATCCGAGAAAAAGCAGCCAAGCCGCTGCGCTTTCGGCACCACCAGCGGCGGCATGCAAGGGTTGTAAGTCTTTGAAAGTTTTCGCCGCGGCCTTATTGTTGAAGCTGACCTTGGGTGCTTTCCATTCCTTTTCCAAATGATGGAGGCACTCCTCGCAATTCCCCAAACCGGCGAAGCGGCTCGGCAACCAAAAACGAGCGAGCCATTCACTCCAATGTTTCGTGTCAGAAATAACATCGTGAGGAACCTTGGCCGCAGCAGCCACGGTTTCAAATCGTCGTCGCAGCCAGGAGGCCAGGCGCTCTTGTGGATCCCAGGCGGAAAGCTGTGGCGCGGCTTCGCGGCTGAGCACGGTGGCGAGCGCGGCGCCCCATTGGGTTTTAGCTCCCTCGCGGCGCCAGAGATAATGTGTCGGCGATCCGGATTCTGGCCAAGGACAAGGAGCAAAGCGCAAACCATAACCCACCAGCGGGGGAGGGTTTTCTCCCCAAGAGTTTTGCGCCAGAATCAAAGTTTCTTCCCAGGGTTTGGCCGAGGCTTCGCGTCCATGCAAGGCTTCACTCAATTGCAAAAGCCGCTCGGCTTCGCAAGTGCCGGGATCGAGGGTCAAGAGCAAGCGGCGTCCGCTTGAGGCGGTGAAATACAAACGCAATTTCAAATGCGGTGGCCAGGCCACCGGCCAAACGGGCTGAGCGGGAAAGGCTGCGAAGGCGGGGTCTTTCAAAGCTTGGGACAAGGCCAAAATGGGCGAGAGGCCCGCTTGGTCGGCCATGGCTTCTCCCGCAAATTGCCAGGCGCGCAATAAATCGCCTTCCCCTTTTTCCAAAGCGATGCTTTCCTTGGCCGCCAGTTTTTCTGCCCACCACGAGAGCACCCACAAACGCCAGCCGGGCAAGGCTTGCCATAGTGCGTAGACCGTGCAGGCCGAAGCTGCGCCTAGCGGCGCTTCGAGGGAAACCCCATCGATCTCCTGGCCGAAATCAAAACGGCAGGAGACTCGGGCGGTGTGTTCGCCGAGGCGAAGGGTTTCGGGAAAGAGGGCGTCCAGCGGATGAGACGTCCCTGGCAGGTTACGGTGCCCGGCAGGGGATATGGCCGGTGGCGCTCCTAAGGGCTTGGGCAGGACGGCTTGGGCTTGGGACTGCCAGCGTTGCCGCCATTCTTCGGTTTCGAAATCTTCGGCGCGCAATTGCAGCGCTTTTTCATTCGCTGGTGAGGCTTCAAGAAAGCGCTTCAAGGTCACGCGCGAGTTCACCCCGGGCGCTCGCTCACGATAAAAAGCCAGCAAGGCGTCTTCGTCGGGAGCCAAGCCACGGCGGCGAATGCGGTTTTCGTGTCGCTCCAGGGAAGCCAGCACCGCCTGATTGGCTTGCAAAAAGGGAAAGGGCCCGGCATCGGCGGCGCGTAAGACGCCTTCACGCCAAAAGATTTCGGCGCATTCTTCGGGCTCGATGCGGGCATAGTCGACGCGGCGATCTTGCCGCAAGATGAAGCTGCGATAAGATACGCGCTCGGTGGCTTCGACAAAGCCACGCTCGGGATTCCAAGCGACCTCGGTATAACTGCGCTTCACGGCGTCGGGAGCGATTTCTTCGACCCAGCCGGGTTGTATTTCGCAAGCCCTTTGAATGAAGGCACGTGAGGTTTGTCGCACTTCTCCGGCGACTATCCATTCGGGCTTGCGCTTGCTTAGCCCCGAGCCTGGATGCAAAAAGGCTTCCTTGTCGCCAACCAATCGATAAGACGGCTCATTGGCGCGGCGTCGCGCCATATGGGCCAAGAAGCCCGAAAGAATGGCCTTATGCAAGGCATCTTGATCGAGCTTGGTCAAATCGAGTTGGGCGGGATCGCTTTTGCCCGGAAGCAAACGTGAGAATTGCTCCACCAAGTCCATCCACTCGCGCAGGCGCAAGTAGGAAAGGAAATTGTCCTGGCATAGCCGCCGCAAGCGGCGCTGGGAAATGCCGTCGCGCCATTCGCGCTGTACCCATGTCCACAGTTTCAAGAGCGCGATAAAGTCGGAGCGAGCGTCGTCGAAGCGGCGATGCAGGCCCACGGCCTTGCCCCGCTCGGGTTCGTCCATGGGCAAGAAGCGTGGATCTTGCACGGTGAGGCCTGCGGCCACCACCATGGCTGAGGGCAAGGTGCCCATGGCCTCGGCGGACAGCAGGATTTTCGCCAAGGCCGCGTCGACAGGCAAGCGACTCATGCGCCAGCCTTCTTCGGTGAGCTCCATGGCTTCGCCTTCGCCGGCCACGGCACCGAGTTCTTGCAAGCGGCGATAAGCGCCTTTCAAGGCGGCGGGCGCAGGCGGGTCGAGAAAGGGAAAATCAAGCACGGGTAATTTCAGCGATAAAAGCTGAAGCACCACATTGGTGAGATTGCCCCGCAAGATTTCGGGCTCGGGCCATTCGGGGCGAGTCTTGAAATCGTCTTCGCGATAAAGCCTTATGCACAAACCGGGCTTGACGCGTCCGGCACGTCCGGCGCGCTGGGCCGCCGAGGCCTGGGCGATTTTTTCAATGGGCAAACCCTGTATGCGAGTCTGGGCATGATAGCGCGCAATGCGCGCTGTACCGGTGTCGACGACATAGGCGATGCCGGGTATGGTGAGCGAGGTCTCGGCGATATTGGTGGCCAAAACCACCTTGGGCTTAGCGTGACTTTGATACACGCGGCGCTGCTCGGCAGGGGAGAGTCGGCCATAAAGCGGCAAGATCACGCAGCGATTTCCCAGGCTTTTTTCCAATTCGCGGCTGAGCTCATTGATTTCTTTTTCGCTGGGCAAGAAGCAAAGCAAGTCGTCGGGGCGCGACATTATCAGGTCGCGAATCACGGTGCCCGCCGCTTCGAGCGGGGTCAAACCCGCGGCGGCATGGTCAGCATGATCTTCGTCTTCCTCGGGATCGCGCCAGCCTTCGCCCGGATCGAGGTATTCGATGGTGACCGGGAATTGCCGTCCTTCGACGCGGAGCAAGGCCGCCCCACCCGGAACCGAAGCGAAATAATTTTGAAACCTTTCGGCATCGAGGGTGGCCGAGGCGACTATCCATTTGAAGTCGGCCCGTTGCCGACAAATTTCCAAACCCACGCCCAGGAGTATGTCGATATTGAGCGAGCGTTCATGGGCTTCGTCGAGTATGACCGCGTCATAACGGCGAAGCAGGGGATCGCGTCGATATTCCTGCAAAAGCACGCCGTCTGTCATCACCTTGATGCGGGCGCCTTTGGGCATGTCTTCGTGAAAGCGGATTTGCGAACCGGTGAGATCGTCCAGTCCGGTTTCTTCCCGGAGCCGGTCGGTGAGAGCCAGGGCCGCCAAGCGCCGCGGCTGGGTTACGCCGAGCAAGCCCTTATTGAGCACACCCATTTCCACCAGGATTTTGGGCAATTGCGTGCTTTTGCCCGAACCCGTGCCACCTTCGACAATGACGACGCGATGTTTGGTGACGGCCTCGATGACGAGGTCGCGCTTTTGCGCCACCGGTAAATCGGGATAGGTGAAGGACCAGGGAGAATTCATGCGGGGGTAAAAAGAACAAACCCCGCGACTGCGCAACGCGAATATCTATAAGAGGCGCAGGCCTAAGCCGAATCGAAGCGATCGAGAATAGAGCTTTCGTCAAGACGGCGCAAGGCGTCTAGGAGCAAGCCCATGGTGTCGCCTTCCAAATTACTGGGGGGTATCACTTCGCCGGAAACAAACCGAAAGCTTCCTGAGCGCCACCGCACTACGTCATCCAGGGCCTCGACACCGCTGACCCCGGCCGATTCGGCATAGACCATATGGCCCTCTTGAAAGCCAAAGCGAGCCTGACGTTTGTCTTTGTCTTCGACTTGCAAAACCCCGGAAAGTCGCGAGGTATGAATGGTTTGCGCTAAATCAACGAAATTCAAATGGGCTAAATCGCCGAGCAAGGTGGGCGATAGCAATTGAATGAGGCGCTGATTGCTGGTGCGTATGCGCTTGCTGAGCATGCGATAAAGCACAATGCTGAGCACGGGGAAATCGACGACCAGTTTTTGCAAGGCGGCTCGCGGCATGACCAGAGTCAAACAAGTGTCGACGGCTTCGACGCGATTACTGGTGGCGGCGCCGGTCAATATGCTCATTTCGCCGAAGCAATCGCCGCGACGCAAGACATTGAGTTCGATCACGCGTCCGTCGGTGGCTGGGGTGGCAATGCGGGCCGAGCCTTTGACCAACAGGTGAAATTCCGATGCGGGAGCATTGCCTTCAAGAATAACGGCCCCAGCCAAATAGGTACGCGGGGCGCTGCGTTCTTTCAAAGCGCGTACCACGGGTAATGGCAATTGCTCCAGAAAAGACAATTGCATTTGGTCTTCGGCCGTTAGGGCGTCTTCCATTTCGACCAGGGCATGTTGCAATTTCTCGACCTTGCAGAAGCTCCACTTGCAGGAGCAATCCTTGAAGCCCGCTTCTATGCTGCCTTCGCTTTTTGTGCCGTTGAGAGCCGTGGGAATAAAGGTGGCTACTGGCAGGGAACAGAATTGCGCACCGCCGCCGAAGACGCCGGGCATGCGCACTTGCAGCGAATCACCCTTGGAATAGAAAGGGCAATTATTCAATTGCTGCGCCTTGAGGGCGTATGTCGGTTCGGTGCTCGACATGTCCGCCTTTCCCCCTGGGTCAGCCTTTGGCAAAGATTTCGGGCCAGGATACTTGGGTCCTAAATCGCGCGCAGGCTGTTTTGCAAGGTAGATCCCACTTTCCTCCGACCTCGGTACAGAACTCTCCCCTTCAGGGTCAGGGATGGAGTTATTTGGGAGATCGGGTATCACTAGGTTATCCCAACCCATACTATCATGTTGCGAAAGGGTAAATCCTCCCCCGAAGGGGGGAGATTCCTGAAATCCCAATATTGGCGTTCCCGGCATGATGGAATTGGACGCCGGTCGCGAAGGGGCGGTAACCCGCCTTCAGAGCATGGATCCGAAGATTATTTCGCCAGGGGGCGAGTCATTTCTGCGTATAGGGCGCGAATGGCCTTTTCATAATCGGCATTGGCAACGCCGATGATGATGTTGTATTCGCTGGCACCTTGATCGATGATGCGCACATTGGCTCCCGCCTCAGCCAAAGCCTTGAAAACCTTGGCGGCCATACCCACTTGCCTGGCCATGCCTTCGCCGACCACAGCGATAAGGGCTATGGAATGCTCCACTTCGAGGCTGTCAGGCTGCATGATGCGCTGAATGTCTTCGCGTATGGCCTCGCCCTTTTCGCCCAAGGCTTCGCTGGAGCAAACCACGCTCATGCTATCGATGGAGCTGGGGCAATGCTCGATGGAGACGCCATAAGATTCGAAAACGCTGAGCAGGCGGCGGGCAAAGCCCACTTCCTTATTCATCAAAGATTTTTCCACGCAGAACATGGAAAAATTCTTTTTGCCGGCTATGCCCGCGATGTCATAAACCGTGATTTCCGGCAGCTTCGCGACGATGCGCGTGCCTTCGTCTTCGGGCTTATTGGTATTGCGGATATTGATGGGTATGCCCGCTTCGCGCACCGGGGCAATGGCTTCATCATGAAATACGCTGGCGCCCATATAGGAGAGCTCGCGAATTTCGCGATAGCTCACGAGGTCAAGCGAGTGGGGGTTTTCCACAATGCGCGGATCGGCCATGAGCAAGCCTGAAACATCGGTCCAGTTCTCATATAGGATGGCCTTGGCGGCACGGGCAGCGATGGCGCCGGAAATGTCCGAACCCCCGCGCGAAAAAGTCTTGATACGTCCCTGGCTATCGCTGCCATAAAATCCAGGAATCACATAGCGCTTTTCCGGATTGGCCATGCGCTCGCCCAAGACTTCATAGGTCTTGCTGTCGAGGCGACCGGCTTTATCGAAAAATACGGTGTCGGCGGCATCGACGAAGTCGGCGTCGAGAAAGCGGGCCATCAAAATGGCGCAAAGCCATTCGCCGCGCGAAGCCACGAAGTCACGCGTGGCTTCCTTGGCCAAGTCTTTAGCCAATTGCTCCAGGGCGGGGGCCATGGTGTCGCCCAGGCCTAATTCCCTCTCAATTTCCAGATAGCGTTCCCGAATCAAGCCAAAGGGGCCGCTGGCATCCAGGCCTTTTTGCGATAAATCATGGCAGAGATAAAGCAAATCGGTGAGCTTGGCCTCTTGGCTATGCCGCTTGCCCGGAGCCGAAACGACAATGACGCGGCGGCGCGCATCACGTGCGAGAATATCGCGAATCTTGAGGAATTGTCGATGATCGGCGACGCTCGAACCGCCGAATTTGCACGCAATCGTTTCCATGAAAACCTCTGAAAGCGGCGAAAAACACATTTACCGCGCAAAGCGGTGAAAATTTAGGAAAAACCTCTCAAGTCCCTTCACATTGCTTCCGATATACTGAATAGGCCTCATCGTATTCAGGCCAGGAAATATGGACGCAGGCATTGTCGGATCCTTAGGTGGGTTGAACCCTTTCGACCGCTACTCAGCGGCGAAAAAGCCCTTGCCCAGCAAGGACAAGGATGCGCCTGTGACCGCTTCGCCTAAGGACACGGTTTCGCTTTCCAAGGCCGCTAAGGGCGAGCGCCTGGATCAAATTCGAGAAAAGCTGAAAAGGGGCTATTACGACACGGAATCGGTGCGCGATGCGGTCTCCGACAAATTGACCGGCCTTTTCGATTCCGAGAGCTAAGGTCTCCGGTGCTCTAAGCAAAGCTTCGAAGAAAGGCCTCGGCGCAATCATTCAAAGATTGGGCGGGTAAGGCATTGATGCCAGCAGCCTGTACTCGTCCACCGCCACTGGGGTATTTCTCGGCAAAGCTCGCTGCACTCCAAGTCGCATAAGGCCCGGACTGGGGTGCCCGCAAAGAAGCCAGATAGGTTCCGTCCGAGCGCTCCTGGAAAATGGCGAAGGCCTGGTCGGAATGTTTTTGCACCAGGCGATTCATCCAGGTGGCCCCATAGCGCCTCGCCCAAGGCGCATCGGGAACAAGGTAAACCTGGGCATTCCCCTGCAGGCGCCAGGGCATTAGCGCCGAAGCCTGCGCTTCGTCCTGGGCAAGTTGCCCGGCCAAGCCTTCGAATAGGCCGCTCTCGCGAAAGCAAATCAGGGGATGGTCGTAAGCTTCCAGCTTTTGCGCCACGCTCAAAGGCGTGTGCAAGGCATCGCCGACTTCGCCATAGGCATTGTAATTGAGTGCTTCCCCCATTTGGCGCAAGGCCGAGGTGTCGGCTTCGCTGAGCGCATGGCGCGCCAAAATGGCTTGTGCCGAAGCCACTTGATTGTCGCCGAAAGCGGCGGTAGCCGCCCACAAATCATAGCGATGGCCGAGGACGGCATTCACGATGAGGCCGGTGCATTGTCCGCGAGTGGGATGGATATGGGCCTTGAATTCTGGCGCTACAATCAGGGGGCCGCTTTCATGATGATCATACCAAGTGAGGTTTCCGGCGCGGCGAGCCAAAAAAGCTTCGGCATCCTTGGCATTGGCCTTGAAGCCAATATCCAAGACGTGGACCTCCCCGTGAAAAGACTCAGGCAAGCGGCGCAGTAAGGCGAGATCGCGTTTCATTCCGGTGATGCGCAAGCCGGGGCGAATTCCCGAGAGATAAAGCAAATGCTGGGCGATGATGCCGTCGGCATCGCCGTTGAAGAGGAAGGCGGTCGGGGGGGGCATGGAATACCGGTTCAGTTTCCTACAAACGTACGCAACCATTGCATTATGGCATCCCGGTTTTGCCAAAGGGAGGCATAGCCTATTCCAACCGCCACAGAAATCAGATTTCCGACCAAGTAATAGTCGTTGAACCTATTGTGCTCCCCATGGGATTCCTCGTGTTTAAGCCGGGTCGCCAATTTGACTGCGCTAAAAAAGGTGAGCGCTTGGGAATGATTGTTTGAGAGGGCTATGATAAGAAACAGTCTTTCGACGATGCCCTTGAAAATGGACTTCACATCCAAGCCCAGTTTTTTATAAAAATACTCCGAAGCGATCTGAAATAAAAAAGCCAGCGCGATTTCAGAGAAAACAAAAACGATTCCAAACAAAATGTACTGGCTCATGTGTCTTCCGCCATATATTCGATGACACTCTTGATTGCCTTGTATTGCTCCATCTTCAAGTGGCGCCCTCGTTTCCACATCAGGGATCGGTCCCGGTTCAGTCTCTCTGCAACCTTTTTGTAATCGTCTTGCTCCAAAAATTCGGACACGATGGTGAAGTCCTTTTCGACTCTCCAATCATC
>JAYUVP010000181.1:0-17433 GCA_043753995.1 Fibrobacterota bacterium | reverse complement strand
GGAAATCGCCAAGATGGTGTACGGCACTTTGTGCTTCGGGTTGTTGTTCTCCTTCATCGGCACCGTACTGGGCGGCATCTGGGCCGATCAAAGCTGGGGCCGGTTTTGGGGTTGGGATCCAAAGGAAAACGGAGCCTTGATGATTGTTTTGTGGGGAACCATTCTCTTTCACGCCAAGCTGGGAAAAATGATTGGACATCTGGGCATGGCGGCGGGTTGCGTACTCGGTGTGATTGTCGTGATGATGGCCTGGTTTGGCATCAATTTGCTTGGCGTGGGCTTGCATTCCTACGGATTCACCTCCGGTGTAGCCAATGCTTTAGGCGCTTATGTGGCGGCCGAATTCGTCTTCCTGGGCGTCACTCTGTTTCTGATTAGGAAAACCGCAATGCACCCGGTTTGAATGTGTTGGTGGGGGACGGTCGAGCCTCTCCTGAAAGATCCCCCTTTTTCGAGATTTCAGCCTAAACCCCACGCAATAATGGCCTTCGGATTCAATAGCGCAATTGAAACCAAGAATGACCCCTACAATTATCAAGGCCACTATGCGATCTCCGTTTTAAACGGCCCCTTGGATGCGCCGACCGACTCCCTTTTTGAAGTGCGATTGGCTTCTCAAATTCCAGACAATGGCCGTTTTGTTGTTGACCTTTGATTCATTCGGTTGCTTCGTTTGGATATTTTCCGAGTCAAGGTTGTCAATGCGGAGGACGATTCCAAACAAGATTTCAGCCACCCCTTTCATTTGACGCCATCCCCTTAGGGCTTAGTTGCCCTGGGTACTCCGGTGAGTTTCGGATTGCGCTCGCCCTGGCTTGCCGGCTAGCCCGCGCCCTGAGAAAGCAATTCCTTGGCATGCTTGAGAGCCGCTTTCGAGCCTTCATCGCCGAGCATGCGGGCCAGTTCAGCCACTCGGTCTTTTTGCGACAGGGGTATCACCTGGGTGACGGTGCGTCCGCCTTCCAGGATTTTTCGGACTTGCTGTTGTTGATCGGCCTGAGCAGCGACCTGATGCAAATGGGTGATGACCAGCAATTGATGGTGCTTGGCCAAGTCCTTAAGCAACTGCCCGACCTTGTGGGCCGTAACACCGCCGATACCGGTGTCGAGCTCGTCAAAAACCAGCAGGGGCCGGGGATCTCCGGCGGCAAGGGCGGCCTTGAGAGCCAGCATGACGCGCGAGATTTCTCCGCCTGAGGCGATGGCCGCCATGGGCTTCAGGGCTTCGCCCGCATTGGCTGCCAGGAAAAACTCCAAGGATTCCGCGCCGCGGGCTTGCAAGCCTAGGCCCCCGTCGGCAAGCGGGGCCTCGGGTTGAAGACGGGCTTCGAAGCGTGCCTGCTCCATGCTGAGTCCATGCAAGTGGGAATGCACGGCTTGCTCAAAGGCACGTGCTGCTTTTCGCCGCAATTCGCTAAGCTCGGCGGCAGCTTGTCGTGCTTCGGCCAGGGCCGCTTGCCGCCTCGCCTGCAAGTCGGCGGTGGCAAACTCGGCATTTTCTCCCAGCGCTAATTCGCGTTTGCGGCGTTCGCGCAAGGCGATGAGGCCGGGCAAGTCGGTGGTGTATTTGCTTTTCAGTCTTTGGATCAAGGCGAGCTTGGCATTGAGGGCATCCAGCTTACCGGGATCGGCGCTTTCGGGCAGGCGATAATTGCGCAAAGCCATGCGTAATTCCGCCAGGTTTTCCCGGGACGCTTCGAGAGCCCCTTGCTGCTCGGCGAAGGGATCGGGATGGAGGTAACGCGCGAGCGACTGCAACTCTTTTTGGAGCTTGGCTAGGCGGCCGAGCACGTCGCCCTGTTCGCCTTCCAGCAGGGAAAGCGCGGCGGCCAGGCCTTGGGCCACCTTTTCATGGCCACTTTGCAGCTTCAAATCGGCTTCGATATGCTCTTCCTCGCCGAGCGAAAGCGAGGCCTTGTCCAATTCCTTCACCTGGAATTGGATGAATTCCAGTTGCTCGCGCACGCGGCGTGATTCGCTTTCCGCGTCGCGCAAACGATTTTCCGCGTCGCGCCAGACGAGGTAGCGGCGATGATATGTCTCGACCAGGCCTTCGAGACCCGCGAAGGCATCGAGATAAACCAAATGCGTGCCGCTGCGAAGTAGGGATTGTTGGGCATGTTGGCCATGAAGGTCGACTAAATGCCCACCGATTTCCTCAAGCGCTGCTAGGGTGACCACATGCCCGTTGACACGGCAGCGGCTTTTTCCCTGGGTGGTGATTTCGCGTTCGATCACCAATTCGTCTTCGCCGTCGATTTCCAACTTTTGCAAGGTCTCGGAAAAAGCGCGTGTGGGTGGGGCGTCGAATACGGCCTCAACGCGAACCTTGTCGGCCCCCTGACGTACTAGGTCGGGTCGCGAACGGCCGCCGAGTATCAACTGCAAGGCGCCCAGCAAAATGGATTTGCCCGCGCCGGTTTCGCCTGTCAGCGCCGTGAAGCCGGCTTCAAAATTCAAATCCAGGCTTTCAATCAAAACCAAATTGCGGACACGAAGGCTTTTGAGCATGGCGATACCTCTTAACGTCGTCCGTCGCGCGATCCGGTCCAGCCCAGCTTGCCGCGCAAGGATGCGAAATAACTCGATCCCAAAGGTCGAATGATGCGCAGGCCTTGGGTGTGGCTGCGCACGTGTAATACCGCACCCGCTGGCAAGATACCGCGATTGCGGCCATCGACATGAATATTGACCTCACGTCCCGGCGCCATAATATTGCGCACCTCGATAGCCATGGTGTCCGGCAAAACCAAGGGTCTCACCGAAAGCGACGCGGGATTCATGGGCGTAAGCAATAAGGCCGATGTGCTGGGATGCATGATGGGGCCACCGGCAGAAAGACTATAGGCCGTGGAACCCGTGGGCGTGCTCACCAAAAGACCATCCACGCGATAATCGCTGACAAAGCCGCCATTGCCATTCACCGACAACTCAATCATTTCGCGCCCCATCACACCTGAGAAGGCGATTTCATTGAGGGCGATATCGGTGAATAGGCGTTTGCCATCATGGAACGCCTCGACTTCGACCAGCATGCGGCGACGAAGAGTGTAGTCACGCCGTAAAATCTCTTCGAGAATGCGGCGTAAATTTTCGAGAGTGGCATCCGCCAAAAAGCCGAGCCTACCCAAATTCACTCCCAAGATGGGAATGCGCTCATCCCGCACCAGGCGAGCGGCAGAAAGGAAGGTTCCATCTCCGCCCAGCGAAAGCAAAATGTCGACGCGTGATTGCAGGAAGGTATCGGGCTTCACCAGCAGCCGTCGATCGGCGAAATGGCGCAGGTAACTGTTCAAATACAGTTTGACCTCGCGATGATCGTCGGCGAAAGCGCGCAGTACGGCGATAGCCGCCGACAAATCACCTTTCAAGGCGAAGACGCCGATGCGGCGCACATCGGTTTCCGGCTGGGAACTGGCCGGATCCAATTCCATACCGCTCGACGCTTCCTTCGCGGTGACGGCAGCAATGCGTTTGGGGCGCTTTTTCGAGGATTTCATGCGTCTTCTTCCTCGGCATCGCCCTTGGCGTCCTTGTCTTTTCCGTCCGCCTGCAAGGCTTCGAGTTGGCTCAACAAGTGGGGCATGCGCCAAAGCAAGCCTTCAGCCCCCGTAACTGTGCTGTTACCATGGGATTTCAGTGCCATGGCCACGCAGGCGGCCGCGAGGCCGGGATGCCCCAGGGCGTCATAGGCGGTGCCATCATAGTCGGGCCGTCCACGCACGATGACGCCGTCTTCGAATTCCCCAGCCTCGACGCCGGCCGATTTGAGGGTGGCCAAGAATGCCTTCAACAAGTCCTCACGATAACCGCGCAAAAAGGTCACGTCGCGCAGCACCGTTTCGCCTTCGGCGAAAGCCGCCGCAACGATAAGCAAAAACACTTCGTCCCGCATGCCCGACAAGGCCTCGCCATCGAAGCGTTTCGCGATGAGTTCACTGCTGCGCACGCGTACTTGCCCATAAGCGAAGCCATGTTTTTCGCGCCTCGACACGACTTCGAGATCGGCCCCCATCCGTCGCAAGGCTGAGAAAAAAGCAGTGCGCGAGGGATTGAGCAGCACATTTTCAAGGACCAAATCCGAACCCTTGATCAAGGTGGCGATGAGGGCGAACAAGGATGCCTCGCCGACATCGCGGGGCAGGGTCAGGACTCCGGGCTTGAGAGTGGCCCCCGCGTCCAGGCGAAAGCGCACCAAGTCTTCCTTATTGCCGGCGGCTTTCATTTGGCGCGCGATGCGCCGAGCCAATTCGTCGCCTTCAGGAGGCTCTCCCCGATCCACATGCAATGGCCCGTGAAAATGGGCGAGGAGGGTTTCGAAAAGGTCGGATCCGGGATCGCGCAACTCTAGCAGGGCGCTTTCGCGCGAGGCCAAGGCTTGGATGAGGAAAAACATTTTCGCCTGGGCATCGTCCCATTTGAAGGTGCGTGGCTTGAGGCCGGCTTCGCGTGCTCGGCGCACCTTGGGAGCCAAGGGTCCGGGTTGCAATTCAGTCATGGCCGGTGAAGGCGCACCATTCTGGGAAATGTCTTCGTTAAGTCCGGTATCGATTGGTGAAGGATCCACCTTCGTGGCTTGTCCCGGTGTCGCGGGCATGGCTTCGCGAATAAGGCGAATGATATCCTCTCCTACCGCATGCGCATCGGCGGCCAAAGCGGGATGCAATTGCTTTCCGCTCATCAGGCCGGCCAATAGCAAGGCAAGGCCTTCGTCGCGCACCGTAATTTTTGCAGTGGCCTCGATTTCAGGGCTTTGCCCCAGGGAACCGCCATGCACGAGGATTTGCCCATCGAGCATTTCGCTGCGCAAAAGCCCTAAAGCGGCGAAAGCATTCATGGCCTCCCGTAACGCCGGGGTGTCGGGCAAGTTTTCCAGTCGCGTGGGCCCTTCGGCCAAGCTTGCCAAGGCCAGGGCCTGATAGGCGAGACCATGATCACCGCTCAAGGCGGGCATGCCGCGAAATCGTCTCGCCCGCTTAAAAGCAAGGGTACGAGGCTCCAGGGCTTCGGGTATTTGGGCGGCTATGTCCACAGTCATTTCCATGGGGAGATCAACGGCGCCTGGCTTTCAGACCGACGGCTTGCAATTTCACGATGGCGGTTTCCGCCGCAGATTCGTGGGCGAAGGCCAGCATCAGCACGCCCTCTTCGCCTTCGCGAACCTTGAGTATTTCGCAATCAAGAACATTGAGACCGGCTTCGGCAAGCGGCTGCAAAGCCGCGAGCAAGGTGCCCGGCTTGTCTTCGAGATCGACAACGATTTCGCTGAGGGCATGGGTTAAGCCCTTGCGATGGGTTTGCAGGCGGGCCCGCAGGGATTGCCCTGCGGCGAAGATATCGCCCAAGTCATCGCTTTGCAAGGCGACCTCGGCGGCGGCCAGCATTTCGCGATAGCCGTTCAAGGCCTGCCGCAATTGTTTTTTGTTGGTGCGAAGAATTGGATCCCAAACTTCGAAGCGAGAGGCGGCGAGACGGGTCATGTCGCGAAAACCGCCGCCTGCGATTTGCAAGCCCGATTCGGCGATGGGCGGCAAGCCGCTCACATAGGCGGCGAGGGTGGTGGCCATGAGTTGGGGCAAATGCGAAACATGGGCTACGGCGGCATCATGCTGTTCGGGTTCAAGCTGAACCAAACGGGTTCCCAACAAAGAGAGAAAAGCGGAGAGCTTGGTCAGGGACTCGGCGGGAACATCGGCTTCGGGGCAAAGTATCCAGCAGGCATTTTCGAATAGATGGGGATCGCGTGCCGAAAGTCCGCTACGCTCGCTTCCCGCCATGGGATGCGATCCGATAAAGGTAGCGGATATGTTACCCTTGGCAAAAGCCTCGCTGGCCGCGGCGCAGATGGCGGCCTTGGTGCTGCCGACGTCGGTGACGATGGCGCCGGGCTTGAAGGCGGGAGGCTTGAGGCTCCAACCTTGAAGCAATTGCAGAATGTGATCAATGGGCGTACACAAAATCAACAAGTCGGCCGCGGCCGCGAATTCCGCGACGCGATCATAGCCGCCGCCTTCGTCGATGACGCCTTCGGCGAGGGCCTGCGCCACCGTGGAGGGCGAGGACACGCCAAGTAAGGTCACGCCGAAGTGACGTCGTCGCGCGGCTTCGCAAAGCGAAGCGCCGAGCAGGCCGAGGCCCACCACCGCAATGACGCCG
The DNA here is from genome assembly GCA_043753995.1 of Fibrobacterota bacterium. Classification (GTDB taxonomy): domain Bacteria; phylum Fibrobacterota; class Fibrobacteria; order UBA11236; family UBA11236; genus JAYUVP01. Next base: position 11,277 of record JAYUVP010000181.1, on the reverse strand, counting down.
GGCCATTGACCGGGATTGCGATTGTCTTGTTCGCGGGGCTGTGGCACGGCCAGGCCTTCGGCGCTCGCCGAACTTTCGAAGCCGTGCTGGGGCAAAATCACGCCGTCGTCTCCTCGAGGCGGCGATGTTCCGCGATGATGCAAGTGAAAATGCGGCGCACGCTTTCGTCAGAGAGAGGGCCGCTATTCTCGCTCACCACCACGTCAAGCACCTGACGTTCGCGATCGGGGTCGTGTATGGGCAATTGCTTGGCGCGTTTCACCGCCGCCACCGCCAAGGCGCATTTGGCCCGTTCATTCAGCAATTGCAAAAGTTGGAGATTGAGGCCGTCAATGCGTTGTCGCCAATCGCTCAAGTCCATGGTCAGTCTTTCCAAACTTCCTTGGTAGGCGCAATCAAGGGCCCAGCCAAGGCCTCGATATCGGCCAGCATTTCCGCGAAGGGTTTGCGCTCCAAGGTTCGGCGAACCAAGGCCGAACCGACGACAGCTCCGTCGCAAAGCGAGCAGACTGTGCGCACTTGATCCGGCGTGGAAATGCCGAAACCCACCACGACGGGCATGCCCGCCGCTTGTTTGATAGTTGTGAGTTTGGTCGCGAAATCTTCCTGAAAGGCGTCGCGCTCCCCGGTGATGCCGGTGCGCGAGATATAGTACAGGAAGCCGCTTCCCATGGAGAGTATGCGTTGCAAGCGTTCCGGGGTAGTGGTAGGCGCAGCCAGGAAAATGAAGCGCATGTCATAGTCCCGGCAAATGGTGACCATTTCCTCGGCTTCTTCGGCGGGCATGTCCACGAGTAGAATGCCGTCCGCTCCCGCCGCCTTGGCGCGGCCCGCGAAAGCGCGTAGGCCCAGCCGGTAAATAGGATTGAGATAGGAGAAGACAATGATGGGCATTTGGGACTTGGCGCGAATTTTCCGCACCATGTCGAGATAGGCAGCATCGTCCACGCCTAATTCCAAGGCGCGATTCGCCGCGAGCTGATTCACTACGCCATCGGCCATGGGATCCGAAAAGGGATAGCCCAATTCCAGGATATCGGCGCCCAAACGCTCCAAGGTGAGGGCGATTTCCACCGTCTCTTCGCGGCCGGGAATGCCAGCGGCGATATAGGGAATGAAGGCCTTTTGCTTTTTTTCGCGCAAGCGCGCGAAGGTGGCGTCAATGCGATTCATCGGCGCACCTCGGAAGTCGTGGAATGGACTTTACCATGGGAGCCAGCCGATTTCGGTGTTTCGGGACCCTCCGCCTGCATGACGGTTTGCATGTCTTTGTCGCCACGGCCCGAAAGATTGACAACCATCAGGGATTCACTCGGCAAGGTCGGTGCGAGCTTGAGCGCATGCGCAACAGCATGGGCACTTTCCAAGGCGGGAATAATGCCTTCGAGGCGGCACAAGGTGTGAAAGCCGTCGAGGGCTTCCATGTCAGTGGCGTAGGTATAGCTGATACGGCCCTGGTCGCGATAATACGCGTGTTCCGGGCCTATGGAGGCATAATCGAGGCCCGCTGAGATGCTATGGGTTTCGGCTATTTGCCCTTGAGGTGTTTGCAGTACATAGCTGCGTGCGCCATGCAGGATGCCGAGAACGCCGCCTTCAAATCGCGCCGCATGCTTGCCCGAAGCTATGCCTTGGCCCCCGGCTTCAACGCCCACCATTTTCACTGAGGGCTTGTCGAGAAAATGATGAAAGAGGCCGATGGCATTGCTGCCGCCGCCCACGCAGGCCACCAGCCAATCGGGTAGGCGACCTTCCTTGGCCAGCATTTGCGTCGCGGTTTCCTCGCCTATGATTTTCTGAAAGTCGCGGACAATCATGGGATAGGGATGCGGCCCTAAGGCCGAACCGAATACATAATGCGTGTCGCGAATATGGGTTACCCAGTCGCGAATGGCTTCGTTGATGGCGTCTTTCAAGGTCATGCTGCCGCTATCGACGGGCATGACTTCGGCGCCAAGTAGCCGCATGCGATAAACATTGGGGGCTTGCCGCTCCATGTCGACACGCCCCATGTAAACGGCGCATTCCATGCCAAACCTTGCTGCGGCCGTCGCCGTGGCGACACCATGCTGGCCAGCACCGGTTTCGGCGATGATGCGGCGCTTGCCCATGCGCTTAGCGATAAGCACTTGGCCAATGGCATTGTTGATTTTATGCGCACCCGTATGATTCAAATCTTCGCGCTTGAGATAAATGCGGGCACCACGGCAACGATCGGTGAGTCGCTCGGCGAAGTAAAGTGGGGAGGGGCGTCCGACAAAGTCATTTAAAAGCGAGGCAAGCTCGGCTTTGAATACTGCATCGTCCTTGACCTGCCGATAGAAGCTTTCCAGCTCCTCCAGGGCAGGCATTAAGATTTCAGGGGCGAATTTGCCGCCATAGGGCCCGAATCGGCCCCAGGTGTCGGGTAGGGTAGAGGGTAGCATGGAACCGGAAAAGGTAGTGATACTCCCCTTTCCGGCCCTCGAAAAACGGCCCTAAATTCAGCGCAATCGGTTGAATTCGACGCGGCGGTTCTGCATTCTCCCTTCGGCGGTTTTATTCGTTGCCACCGGACGGGTCGATCCGAAGCCCTTGACGCTCAACCTGTCCTTGGAAATGCCCTTGCTGAGGAGATAATCGGCTACCGCTTGGGCCCGTGATTCCGACAAGGCCGTGTTTTTCGCAGCATTCCCGCGATTGTCGGTGTGACCGGAGACTTCCAGGGCAATATTGGGAGCGGCCTGCAATTGGGCAGCAATATCATCGAGCACGGGTAAGGATTCCGGAGTGAGTTTGGCCTTACCGGTCTCGAAATTCACGCCTTTCAGTATCAAGGTCTTTTCTTCGACCGGGGCTTTGTCTGGGCAGCCGTCGGTGTCTTGATAGCCGTTTAGGGTTTCGCCTTCATCCGGACACTGGTCCAAATCATCGGGGATATTATCGCCATCGGCATCGCGCATGGGGCAACCCTTGAGGCCTTTTGCGCCTTGGGGTTCGAGGGGACATTGGTCGACGGAGTCCGCCACGCCATCATGATCATTGTCGATATCGGGGCATCCGTCTTGATCTTCAATGCCATCACGGTCTTCGGCGGCATTGGGGCATTGATCCTTGGCATCCGGGATATTGTCGCCGTCATTGTCGAGTTCGGGACAGCCGTCCTGGTCCTGGAATCCGTCCACATCTTCGCTTTGTCCTGGACAGGCATCGGCTAAATCGGAAATCCCGTCTTTATCATTGTCTAGGTCGGGGCAGCCGTCGGCATCTTCGAAACCATCGGCATCTTCAGGTTGATTGGGGCAGCGATCGAGGCTGCCGGCGATACCGTCTTTGTCGGGATCGAGTTTCCCTAAAGGGCCTTCCCAGGAAAGGGCCAAATACACTTGGGCATCAGGAGTGCCAATGAGCTTATAGTGAACGGGATCCTTGCCGTCAGCGCCAACGAATCGGGCTGGGACATCGCCATCATTATAAAGTCCCCAAGCCGCGCCTGCGACCACACCCAAACCGTTTTCAAATCGGTAGGCGAGACCACCGCCGATATCATTCAGTTCCGAATTGGCGGGCCAAACCTCTTCGACTCGGCCCTCGTGTAGGTATTCTCCGAATAGGGAAAAACTCGAAATGGGCTTCCATTCGAGCAAGGCTCCCCATCCCAACACATCGTAAAAGTCATCGTCCTTTGGCTCGATGAAGGAGGTGGTGCGGGTATAAACATTGGCGGTCACCGAGAAAGGTTTGGGCTTTTCGCAGAGCGTCAAGTCATAGGTCATGGCTAGACCGGAGCGAAGGTCCCCGCGATGCGTGCCGCCGGCACGGGATCCCTCGCCATAAACCGCCGCATTGGCCGGTACCTCTTCCAGGCGCCGTGGCAGAGGGCCTTCGCCCATTTGGGACGTGGGGAGAGACCCGCCTAATTGAATGGACAGGGCCCAGGGCTTGCCACCAGTTCCGAAGGCATGTGCCAAGTGCAAATTGAGCCGCAAGTCACCGATGAAGATTTTGTCGAAACTGCGATTGCTTACTACAAGGTCTTGTTTGTACACCGGCAGGGCCATGCTGGCTTGATAAAAACGACCGCCCGCCAAACTAACGCCGAAGGTGTGATCCGAAGCATACAAGGTGGTGGATTGAGTCCTGCCGCCATTTTGGGCTGTTTGGCCGACGATCAAGCTATTGAAGGCATCAGGCCCACCGCTGAAATTCACCAGGCGATTATAAAGGCCAATACCCAGACTCAGTTCCTCTGGAAATTGGGCATTACTGATGCGCGCCAAGCCGAGCGAACCTTCTTCGTTGAGAAAGGAGAAAGAAGACGTTACGGCGCAGAAAACCAAGGCGCTGAGGCCACAGATTCGATGTATCACGGCAGTTTGCATGTTGGCAATTTAATCCTGTGAGTGAATTCGGCCTTCCTAAAAACGAAAAAGCTCAGCCTTTCCCTGAGAAAGGCCGAGCTTTTTCTCAAGAAAAATTACTTCAGGCGATTGAACTCGACACGGCGGTTTTGGGCTTTGCCTTCCGCGGTCTTATTGTCGGCAATAGGTTTGGTGGAGCCAAAACCCTTGACCGTCAATCGATCTGTCGCCATACCCTTGGTAACTAGATAATCGGCGACGGTTTGAGCACGGGCCTGGGAAAGCGCCAAGTTTTTTGAGGCATTACCGCTATTGTCGGTATGCCCGGAGACTTCCAGGACAATGACCGTGTTCAATTGCAATTGCTTGGCCAAATCATCCAGCACGGGGAAGGACTCCGGTTTCAAAACGGCCTTGGCGGTTTCAAAATTCACACCGGCTAAGACCAAGGTCTTTTCTTCCACCGGGGCCTTGTCTGGACAGCCATCTTCGTCCTGATAGCCATTGACGCTCTCTTTTTCCTGCAAACATTTGTCCGTGGCGTCGGCAATGCCGTCCTTGTCGCCATCTTGCATAGGACAACCGTCAGTGCCATTCACGCCTTGTGGAGCTAAGGGGCATTTGTCCTGGGCATCGGCCATGCCGTCGTTGTCATTGTCAAGATCAGGGCATCCGTCTTCATCTTCAAAGCCGTCTTTGTCTTCCGCCTGAACCGGGCATTTGTCCTGAGCATCCGCTAAGCTGTCCTTGTCATTGTCGACATCGGGGCAGCCATCTTCGTCTTCAAAGCCATCCTTGTCTTCTGCTTGATTCGGGCATTTGTCTTGCAAGTCGGCGACGCCGTCCTTGTCGTTATCGGCATCGGGGCATCCATCTTCATCCTCAAACCCGTCTTTGTCTTCGGCATCGAGCGGGCATTTGTCCTTGGTGCCAGCGATACCGTCCTTGTCGGGATCGAGATTGCCGACCTTGCCCTGCCAAGTGAGGGCCAGATAAAGTTGGGCGTCAGGGGCGCCTTTCACCTTGAAGTCCACCGGCAAGGTACCGTCTATTTTCGCATAACGGGCGGGGGCAGTGCCGTCATTGTCGAAGCCCCAATCCACACCGGTGACCACGGAAAGGTGATAGGGCAATTTGCCTTCCAGTCCCAAGCCCCAAGTATTCAGATCCGCATTGCTGGGCAAATTGCTCTCGATACGACCTTCGTGGACAAGCTGGCCGAATAATGTAAGGCAGGACAAAGCATGCCATTCGGCGAGGCCACTGAAACCGAAAATGTCGTAGAAATCGTGATTGGATTTTACAAACGGGGATGTCGTGCGTACATGGACATTTCCCGTGAAGGAGAAGGGCTTGGGCGCTACGGCCTTGGTGAAGTCATAGGTCAGCGCCAGTCCGGTGCGTAGGTCTCCGCGGGAAGTTCCGCCGCCGCGTGAGCCGTCGTCGTATACCGAAGTCTTGGCAGGAGTTTCCTCAAGGCGGCGGGCGACGGGTCCGGTAGCGGGCTTGGAAGTGGGCAAGGCCCCACCCAATTGCAAGGCAATGGCCCAAGGTTGATTGCCTTCGCCGAAAGTTTTCGAGGCTTGCAGGCCAAGCCTTAAATCGCCAAGGAAAACCCCGGAGATTTCGCGATCACTCAAGGTCAGGTCTTGATAATAAAAGGGCAATGCCGCGCTGATTTCATACCATCGACCGCCGGCAAGGCTTAGGCCCAAGGTATGGTCCGAAGAATAAAGATCGGCGGAGGTTGCCTGGCCGCGATCGACGGCGCGATTGTCGCCGAGAGTGTGGTTAAATGCCGAAAGGAAATCCGATGTATTCACCAGGCGATTGTAAACGCCAATGCCCAAGGTGAGATCTTCAGGCAATTGAGCGCTTTGAACGCGGGCTAGGCCCACAGCTCCATCTTCGCTTTGCGAAGCCATAGCGGCGCCGGCCATTAGCACCACGGCAGGTGAGAAAAATCGCATGTAGGACCTCCAAAAAATGAAGGGACAAAGGTAGGACCTTCGCGCAGAAAACCCAGCCTTCAAAAATGAGCTGGAAGGGGAAAAAAGCGATTGTCCTTCGGTTCTGTCGAGGACGTTTACACTTATGGTGTGGGTGCCGGTTAAAGCAGTATAAGATTCACGAATCGGAAGTTATAGGAGGGATCCAACTGGTAGAAATCGGCAGCCGAAAAAGTTTGCGTATGGCAATTGCCATTGCAGAATTCGAGTACCGTATTCGAATAGGCGGGAAACATCCCGAGATTGTATTTCCCCTATCCGTTGCGGAGATGGCGAGCGGCAGGATTTGTTCATCGGTCAAACCCTTATTAATTGTCACCGGGGAGAATCGGACGCCAGATAAGTCGCAGCATCTGTACCCGGGTCATAGGGTATAAAACGGGATCGACTTGAAGGATTACGTGATCGGGCTATGAAAGGATTTAGGCCAAAACCCCAAGACCGACGGTTTCGGCTCCAGCTCCGGCTCATATTAAAATCTTGGACGTCGATTTTGGAATCTGGGTCAGGGCAAGGGCGAACCCGAAAAACAGAGAAATCGGTGATATTCCTGCCAGAATATATTCTAGAGGAATTCAATACGTGATAGTTCAATCGAAATCCGAATTAGCCCAATTTTAGCGGCGCTCCCGCAGTCGCGGCACCCATCCCGGCAGGCTGGGCTTGCCCCAGGACAAGCTTGCGGTGAAACAGTTCGAAAATCAGGCCGTAGGTAAGATCTGCCAAGGCTGCGTCGTAGCGATGGCCTTCATCGCGAATGAAAGCGTGCTGGGCATTGAATTCATGCCAGGTGAAATTGACATTGGCTTCGGTCATGGTCTTATAAATCAAATCGCGACCGGCTTGGGGCACATGCGGATCTTGCTTGCCATAAATCATGAGCATTTCCCCTTGCAATTCGGGAATTCGGGCCAAGGAGTCGTCCTTGAGACCAAGGCCTAAGGAGCCTTTGTGTATGTCGGTGGCGTAATAGCAAACCCCCGCCAGAATTTCAGGATTCATGGCGCATCGAAAGGATAAGTGGCCGCCCAGGCAAATACCCACACTGCCGATTTTGCCGTCGCAGGGGGGAAGGTTTTTCAGATAATCGATGCAGGCCCGTGCATCGCTGTCATAGCTTGCCAAGGCTTTTTCAATCTTGTAACGATTGCCTTTGTCCGTACCGTCCTTGTCATAGGCGAGTGCGCAACCGGCGGGCTCGAATTCATGATAAACCTCGGGAGCAATCACGACATAGCCTTGACTGGCGATTTTTCTGGCCGTGCGCGCGATGGGTCCGGTGACTTGGAAGATTTCAGAAAAGAGAATGATGCCGGGACGCGGCACCGAGGTTTGCGGAAAAAAGCGATGGACCCGCATGGGTCCGGTGGGGGTAGCTATATCCGCGAAATCTTCTTGAATGAGCATTGTTCATCCTGTTATTGGGTTCGCAAGACGCCGTAGATTTTACGATCACCTTGGGACACGGGTTTGCCTTCGGTATCGAAGCCGGTCAAGACCCATACATAAATAAAAGCGCCGGTCGCGGCCAATTGCCCATTCTTACTTCGGCCATTCCATAACAAGTCCAGCTTTTTGGATCCGCCGCCAGCCGAGGGGAGTCGCGCAAAAGCCGCGTCATCCAATTGGAGGGCGACATGGTTAACCAGTTGCCCGAGATTGGTAAAAATCTGCAAGTCGATATGGAATGGCGCGGTGGCTGTGACGCTGAGTCCGCCGAATTGCGTTGGATTGATGGTGCCCAGGCGGACGGGCAATCCGGTGCCCGCTGAATTGCCTAGGGGACCCGCTCCTTCGGCCACTACGGACCAAGTCGGGTCTCCTGGGGGAGGCTGGGGAATATGCGACACGCCGCCAGCCGCCACCGGACCTACGGTGAGATGCAGGGGCACGGCGATGCGAAGAGTCACACGCCGGTTACCTGGGTTGAGCTGGATTTGTCCAGCGGTATCGCTGATGCCAGCGGAGACCGATATCCATACGGAGTCGCCGCCATCGGGCAAGGCAGGCTGGCCTCCCGAAGCCGGAGTGCTGAGCACGGGGAAGGCATAAGCGATCTCGGCGGTTTTGAGATTGCCTAGCGCGAGAACCGAACCGCTGGCAATATCGAAGGCATAGGCCGTGCCCGCCGTGATATCCCAGGCGGAGAAAGCTTGGCCGCGCACGGAAGGAAGGTTCAGGGATTCGCTCGTGACAAGGACCAGAGTATCCGGAGCGCCGACCAAGGCGGGATCATGGCGACGCAAAACGGCCGACCGTAATACGGGCGCTACCCCATCACGCAGCGGAAAGGTTCCTGGACCCAGCAGGCCGTCCGCGGGTGAGGTGGGCAGGGCAAGGGTGAGGGTTGCTGTGCCACCGATCACAGGCAAGACATTAGACTGCAAGGGCAAGGTCAAGGAATCACCCGAGAGGCCGCTTGGAGCGCCTCCCGTTGCGGGCGCCAGGGCTGCGGCCAAGGCGGCGGCATCCAAGGCAAAACCACCCGTGATTTTAGCGGCTTGCAATTGGGCCAAGGCCATGGCGGCATCGGGAAGGCCGCCCGAGATATCCAAATGCAAGACCAGATTTTCGGCATAGCCATCAGCAGTGCGATCGCGCAGCCAAGCTGAGGTCACATTCACGGCGCGAAAAGGAAGGATGGAATAGGTTTCGGCGGTGACTCCGCTGGGGGCCATGTCTGCCTTGGTCGCCTTGGCTTTGAGGGTCACCGCAGCTTGGCTGATAGTGATAGGACCCTTGTATTCCACCGTGCCAGCCTTGCCCGGTTGGGGATCATTTCCGTCCAGGGTATACCAAATGGTGGCGCCAGGTGTGGCCGAAGCCAAGGCCACGGGGAAAGGATCGCGACTGGTTTTTGATCCGGGTGTCGCGACCACGACTTTAACGGTGTCTGGCGGCGGAGGCGGGGCCTTGATCCAATTTACGGCCACTTTTTGCGCGTCAAAAACGCAATGCACGGTGTCGAAAGCCACGACGTCGAAATAATTCGTGCCTTCTGCCACGGTCACTGCATGGGAGAAAGACGCGTCACCATTGGCTGCCTTGGTAATCTCGGTGTTCGGCAGGGATTTGCCATTCACCCACACTTCGTCGATTCTGCCATCGGGCGAAACCGAAGCCTTGCCACCGAGCATCAAATTGGGTGCTTTCTCTTGCCGGATATCCAATTTGTCCACGGGGCTCATGACCGGTGCCGACAGAGTCAGTTTGGCTTGCCTGACTTTCTCTATGACATTGGTCACGAAATCGGGTCCATAACCGAATACATGCACCCCTTCATAATACGCGGCGATATACTGAGTTTCGACATAGGTGACGACATTCTGGCCATTGATTTTTTCAATCGGCTCAGGACCGGTATATTGGCCGCTCAAGGCACGGCTAAAATCGATGCCGCCAAAGACCACCGGATCGGGCGGAGACGAATGTGCCCGGACCGACCACGCCTTGGTCATATCGGAGAAGGGTAAATTGGTCCAAGCATTTCCGGTGAAAATCTGCAAGTCAATGCTAGCCCGTCCCGCCACAGGCAAGGTGCTCTTAATCACGATGGGGAAATACCATTGGTCGGTAAAGCCAGGCACCTGCACGGGCTTGCCGTCGCCATTGGTACCGAAAGCGATGTCCATGCCGATATTCGAACCACCTACGCCGCGCAATTGATGATCATTGCCCTTGGCAGTCAGGCCAGCAGCCAGGGTGGCGTCGGCGGTGAAATAAAAGCGAAGCTCAACGCCGGTATAAGGCTTTTGCTCATTGTTTGTGATGTCGATATAAACTTGAAATCCACCGGGTTGCTGGGCTTTATTGGTCGCCTTGACGCGAATGTCATAGTCGACAAGCACCTGGGTGGTGCCGAAGCGATAATAGCCTCCGCTGCTGTCGTCAGTGAGCGAACCGGAAGTGACGCTGTATTTGTAGCCCGTCGCCGGAGTCAAGCCATCCAAGGTCACCGCATGAAATACCGTCGGCAATCCCGTATCGTCGGGTTGCTTGATCTTGGTGGGTTTGCCCGCCTGAGTGGCAAGATCATAGTCGACGCGGCTATCGTATTGGCCATTGCGAGTCCACCACGTTACCGTCGCTTTTTCATGGGTTTCATTGCAAACCTTGACGCCCGTGATTTGTGGGGGAGGCTTGGGGCCGGCGAGGGTGGTGAAGCGATAATAGCTACCGCCGTTTTTATCCTCGGTGATATTGCGGCGAATATCCATTCCTTTGAACCAGAAATAATAGGTGGTGGATGGCTTGAGATTGAGCAAAACCAATTGCTTGGATTTCGCCAGAGTATCGGGGCTCACCGCTTGCAATAATTTTCCGCCCGGGCCATCCAGTAAATACAATGTGTCACGAGAAAGTTCATCCGTGGTCCAAGACACGGTGGCACGCACATCTTCAGGAATCACATTCACATTGCGATATTTCGGCCCGACTTTGTCTTCAGGCAAATCTTCAGCGAGCATTTGCGCGGGAATGGCGATTTGGGCCGAGTAGTCGATGCAGGTTTCGGAAATAGTAAAGCTGGACCATACATCCACAAGGGTCGATTCGGGTGCAACACCTCCCATGAGGGCACCTTTGGGAACTTTGTACTCATAGGGAAACCCACCAGCATTATAGCCTTCGGGATTGGCGGCCCGATTATGTGGGTGCTGCAAATTCTTGTCGCCCGCTCCCATGACAAAGCAGATATCCCAAGGATTTAGCCCCAGATTGTAATTGAGATTATCGATTCCAATGTTGTAATAATCTTTATTGCCAGTGAGATCCCAATACATGAATATTGCAATCACACTGCCCAAATTGTAACGGTTGAAGCCCCAAGCTCCCGATGTATTCACGCCATTATAGGGGGGATTGAAACGGATGCCGGGAACACTTGTATTGTCGCGCCCATTGGTCCCATCTTGGACCTGCCTTTTAAG
>JAYUVP010000180.1:0-6955 GCA_043753995.1 Fibrobacterota bacterium | reverse complement strand
TCGGCTTACTCTCAACGAACCGGCATGATTCATTATTTCAAAACAGCTCCCACGGGCCGACTGATACTCTGGGGCTATCTACTCTGGTATTTGAATATCTCCCTTTCGTATTTCGAAGCGTCCTGGACCTTGTGGGGGAATAGCCTGGGCATAGCCTTGGTGGTGGGAACGGCCTTGGTACTCAGCACCACGCCATGGCCCATCCTTTGGCGGCGATTGGATCGTTGGCAGGTCATGCGACTTTATCTGATGCCCTTTTGCGTTTCGAGTTATTCGGCCTTAATCAAGGGTCAAGGCTTTGTCTTTCTCTTTCCTCCCGCTTGGAATGAAAACCTCCGCGGCCTCGCATTGGAGTTGGCCTTTTTGGCCTGGCTATTGTTACTACGAAGGCGAAAGGAGAAGATTCCGGAAACACATTGAAAGAGTGAATCGTCCTATCCAGAGTCGGTCTCCAATGGATTTTTGCAGCCGGCGCGAATATCGTACTTCGATTGGATAGGGACATGTCCGCCTTACAAAAACCGAAATTTCTTACGCTTAGCATTTTCTCTTTCATCCTACCCCTGACTTCGGTTTGGGGAAACCCCGCAGCGGATACCCTGACTCGACAAGAAAAAGTTCAAGTTCAAGATGAAATTCCCGATCCACGCACGGAAAGACGGGAACGCCTTTTGACGCAACGCAAGAAGTTGCTGGAGATCAGGCAGAGGGTAGCGGAAGTGCGCGATAGTTCTCGCCGCGCGGGTCATTTATTGGTGGGCTTGGTGGGTGCCTATCATGCCACCGAAATCGATTCGGGCGATCACATACATGTCCAAATCGCCGACCCTTTTGGCGGAATCCTTGTGGGGTATCGCAAACATTTCATGCGCGGATTAGGGTGGCAAATGAGCTCCCAAATCCTGGTGGGTAAAACGAGAGTGGACTTTTCCGAAGACAGCTCCAGCCGCGCTTCGAATTATTACTACAGCGATTACCAGTATGAAACGCATACTTTCGCCGAAAATCCAGGCACCACCACCGTGGTCAACACCATGGCGAACCTGATACTAGGCCCTATGGGGCGCTTCACTTTAGAGCCTGGACTGGGATTCACCTGGGGCAGTAATTCGGCCGATCAAGTCGTGCTGCAATTCTCCGATGGTCCACAAGCCATGCCCTTGCGAAAACACTTTTCCTATTATGACCTCGCCCTCGGCGCTTCCGTGTATTTGGGGAAAACCGACAGGCATGTTTTGCATGCGGGTTTGATAGGGGGGCGCGACATTGCCAAGCCCCAAGAGTGGCACTATGAATTCAATGTCGGTTATCAATTCGCCTTGGACGGGCGCCTAACGCCTTAGCTCCAACCTTGAAATCACTGCCTGCAAGAGCAGCGAATGACTTGCAATGCCTGCGATTGATTCGCACCCTCGCCAATTTTTTCACCCATCGTCACAAGGCTCCATCGCCACTGGCCCGAAGCCTCTCGTCGTGGCTGGAATACCGTTCCTTTTTGATATGACCCCAGGCATGCCGCGCGTTGACGATCGGCATCACCCACCGAATGAACCGAATCGGGATGGCAGCGAAATCCGACGGAGTTGTCTTCCAATGCCGAAGAGACTTCGGTGAATGTGGTTTTGACATTGGCTCGCTGAGCGGCATTGGCCGTGGCCATGCCCAAATCGGCAAGCCTTTGCTCCAGGTTTTTGAGAGTGACCCTTGCCGAACCGGTCACGGGCCGAAGTCCGGTTGCTGCCACACTGCCGGTCGAACGCCCGGTGTCTCGCGGTGTCACTGTGCCCATTCCCGTGCCGCTGGCGCTTCCGGTGCTATTTCCCGAAGTTGCCGAGCCAGAAGCCAGGGACATGGAGCTTCTCAGGCTATCCAACCTTGCGACCAATTTGTAAAGGCTGTCCTTATTGGCCTGAAAACTATCGACCAGGGCGAGCTCTTGATTGGCCCAGGCCTGGATGGTCGTGTCGTCATCGATTTGCCGCAAAAATCGCATGATTTTCTGCTTATCGCCGACTTCGAGTTTTTGCGTGAGCGCCAAGTCCAAATACTTCAGGCGAATCTCATGCTTCTGTTGGCTTTGCTCCAGGGCAAGGGAGGCGCGCGCCTTGACCAAGGTTTGCTGGTGATTGGAAATGCCAAGTCCAACTGTTATGGCAGTTGCGACTAAGCTGACCAAGGCCGTGGCCTTTTCAATGGGTGAATTCAGCATGATTCCCTCTCGAAAGTCCGCTTGCCTATGAATAATCCTACTGCGGCCAAGCCTAAGGATACGCCCGTGCCCAACCAAACCGCGCTTGCAAAACCCTCGTCAAGCATAGCCACGCGGGCAGCGTCAACGATATAGGTGAAGGGATTGGCCTTGGAAAGATTGCGCAGCCAATTCGGAGCCAAGGTCATAGGCAGTAAAATACCCGAGAGCAGCATAGCCGGTACCGAAAGCATATTCAGCATCTGCGCCAACGCGTCTTCGGTTTTCAAGGTGAGAGCCGCGGCATAGGAAAGCGAGGCCAGGGATATGCCCAATAAAGCCACCAAGGCCAAGGTCATTAGCCAGGCTTGCGGCGAAGCGCGCAAACCCATGGCGGAGGCGACGGCAAGCAGCATGCAGGCCTGCGCTATCAGCATGAGGACGTCTTTTCCGACACGACCGAGTAAAAGCGCGAGACGGCTCGCGGGCGTTACCCGTAACCTCTCGATGACCCCTGCGCGCATATCGGACATGAGGGCGAAACCCACGAAGAGGGTGCCGAACATGCCAAGCTGCACGAGCAAACCCGGCACGAAGACTTGCAGGGCCGATCCCGCAGGGAAGCCTGGCGATCCAGCCAGGGGCTTGAGCAAGGGCCCGAATAGACCGAGATAAATGAGCGGTTGCATGAGGCCGATGATATACCAGACCGGCTCGCGAAAGGAGAGCCTCATTTGTTGGCGGAAAATAAGCCAGGTTTCCTGGAGCATCAATTCTCCTCCTTCGCATGGGTCGCGGAATCCGACGGGGTATCATCGCGCAGGGAATGCCCGGTGAGGGTCAAGAAGACATCGTCAAGTGAGGGGCGCGATACTTGCACCGATTGCAAATCAATGCCATTGTCGCTCAAGGCCTTCATGAGGGCTAGCACGCGCCTATCCCCTTGATCCACGGTGACGCGCACTTGGTTCTCGAAAATCGCGATATCGCGTACACCTTCGAGTCCGGGCAAAAGGCTTTTGGCATGCTCGGCAGCGCCACCGACTTGCAGAATCACCAGGTCGCCCGCGATGCGGGCTTTGAGCTCGGCGGGAGAGCCTTCGGCGACGATACGACCCGCGTCGAGAATGAGGATACGATCGCAAAGCGCATCGGCTTCGTCGAGATAATGGGTGGTGAGAAAAAGCGTGGCGCCGTCTTTGTCGCGCATATCACGAATATGCTTCCAGAGATTGGCGCGGCTATGGGGATCGAGACCTGTTGAAGGCTCGTCGAGAAAAACCAGCTTCGGGGCATGAATCAGCCCCATGGCAATGTCCAGGCGCCGCCTCTGTCCACCGCTGAGAGTGCCCGTGCGCCTATCCAGCAGGCCCCGCAAATCGAGGCGCTGGCAAAGGTCACGCGCACGTGACTGGGCGGCATCGGCAGACATATTGTAAAGCCGACCATGCAAGACCAATTCTTCTTCGACCGTTGCTAAGGGTTGGGTACTTCCGCCTTGGGCCACGTAGCCGATGCGTCGCCGCACCTCCTTGGGCTCTCGACGCAAATCATGGCCGGCCACCTTGGCTTCGCCGCCCGTGGGTTCAAGCAAGGTCACCAGCATGCGTTGGGTGGTGCTTTTACCCGCGCCATTCGGCCCGAGAAAACCGACGATTTCGCCCGGTTTCACCTCGAAGCTAACACCCTTTACGGCCTCGACGATACGCTTGCCCTTGCGATAGATTCTTTTCAATTCATGGCACTGTATCATGGAGCCTCGGCGCTAAAACGGGCGTGCATATTGTCGCCCGGCTTAAGATTATAAAAGCATATCCCAGGAGTGATCGCGAGCTGAGGCGAGCAAGATCAATACGCCATCGAAATTCTGATAGATTTGGCCGCGATGTTTCAAGGCATCCAAATGGTTTTTCAATTCCTTTTCCCAAGACTTGAATGCCTGTTCTTGGAAAGCCCCCCGCGTGACCATGCGCGCCACCTCGGGTGGGTATTGGCGGAAAACTTCTTGGGCCTGCCGCGTTAATCCTTGCCATTCGCGGCGCAGACGCTTGGCGAAGCCGCGTAAGGTTGCCTCGGGAGTCGTCTCCAAATAGGGCCCCAGGGCATTGAGCGGATTGCGCGCGAGAATGTCGAGCAAATCGCCCAGGTTTTTTGCGGAATAAGCCGCGGTCACCTTTTGCATCCAGGCTGTTTTTTCCGAGCGCCGACCTTCATCGCCTTCCTTGTCGGGATGCAAGGCGCGGGCGAGCATCAAATACAAGGTGCGTATATCGCCCAGCAGCGAAGCCTGGTGGGATTCTGTCTTGGCCTCGGATTTTTTCGCCTTGGATTTTTTGCGTGAATGCCGGGGCATTTCGTCATCGTCATTGCCGGAAAAACCGTCAGGGTTTTTTGCCCCGGACGACATATCCCCGTCGCGAACTTGGTTGCGGCCGGAAAAAGGATCTGGATTCGCTCCACTAGCTTTTTGGTATTGCTGGAATTCCTGAAAGAGCTCGTCGAAGTTTAATAGATCGCTCTCGTTATCATCGCCCTCCTCGTCCAGAAAATATTCTCTGGGTTTGCCCGAGTAGCGGCAGAGGTCATCCCAAACATCGGTTTCATTTTCTTCTTCGAGCATGCAGGCTAGGTGAAACAAGCCCTCTAGCAACTTGTCCTTTTGCCTTTTCTTCAAGGCATCGGATCGTAGAAAGCGCCCCAGAGCATGGAAATAAGCCAACCGAATTTGCTTGGCGCGTTCCTGGTATTTGGCGATGGCTTGATTCATCCGCAGTAAAGCTTGATCGCATGCCTCCCCGACTTTAAGGCCGGCTTGTCGCACTTCAGCGATTTGCTCCAGGAGCTTTTGGACTTCGGCCAAGGCCTTGCCCTGGCGCCCTTTTTCGCGTTTTTCAGGGCTTGATTCGCTGCGCGAGAGCAGGCTTTCGCCCCCGAAGAGGTCGGGTAGCGAAGCGTTTTGTTCTTTCATCATACCTTGAAAAACCAAGATTCAATGTTGGAAATTCAAACCGGTTACGCCCTTATCAAAGGCTTGTACTTGAGGCGGGTGGGCGTATCGGCGTCGATGCCGAGCTTGGCCTTGCGCGCTTCTTCATAAGCCTGGAAATTACCCTCGAAATAGGTCACTTGCGAGTCACCCTCGAAGGCGAGAATGTGAGTGGCCAATCGATCGAGAAACCAGCGATCATGGGAAATAACCACCACGCATCCCGAAAAGCTGGCTATGGCCTGTTCGAGATTCTGCAAGGTATCGACATCAAGATCATTGGTGGGTTCGTCAAGCAGCAAAACGTTGCCACCGGTTTGCAAAAGCTTGGCGAGATGCACGCGATTGCGTTCACCGCCCGAAAGGTCTTTCACCTTTTTCTGCTGATCGCTTCCGGAAAAATTGAATTTGCCGACATAGGCGCGGCCATTGACTTCACTGGCTCCGAGCTTGATGACGTCCTTATCGCCGGTGATTTCCTGAAAGACGGTTTTGTCGCCGTCGAGCGAATCGCGGTTTTGATCGACATAGCTAAGGACGACGGTGTCGCCTAAGGTAAGTGATCCCGTGTCGGGTTTTTCTTGCCCGGTGATGAGACGGAACAAGGTCGTTTTACCCGCACCATTGGGTCCGATCACGCCGACGATGCCGGCACGCGGAAGATTGAAGGACAGGTCTTCAAAGAGCAGCCGGTCACCGAAACCTTTTGTGAGGTTCTTGGCTTCGATCACGGTATCGCCCAGGCGCGGGCCGTGGGGAATCACGATGCTGGCGCTGCCGAGTTTTTCGATGCTGGCCTCTTCGCGCAATTTCTCATAGGCGGAAAGACGGGCCTTGCTCTTGGTGCGGCGCGCGCCGGGATTGAGGCGCGACCATTCGAGTTCGGATTTGAGCTGCCTTTGACGACGGCTCTCTTCCTTTTCCTCGAGGGCGAGGCGCTTCTGCTTTTGCTCCAGCCAGCTGGAATAATTGCCCTCGTAGGGAATACCGCGACCGCGATCGAGTTCCAGAATCCAGCCGACCACATTGTCGAGGAAATAGCGATCATGGGTGACGAGGATGACCGAGCCCTTGTAATCCTGCAAGGTACGTTCCAGCCACGCTACGCTCTCGGCATCGAGATGATTGGTGGGTTCATCCAGGAGAATGAGGTCGGGCGCTTCGAGCAAAAGCCGGCACAAGGCCACGCGGCGGCGCTCCCCGCCCGAGAGCTTGGTCACGTCGGCGTCGGGGGGGGGCAAGCGCAGGGCGTCCATGGCGATTTCCAGCTTGCGGTCCAGCTCCCAGCCCTCGCAGGCATCGATTTGATCCTGCAGCTTGGCTTGCTTTTCGAGAAGCTTGTCCATCATGGCGTCGTCCATCGGCTCGCCGAATTTCAGCGAGATGGCATTGTATTCGTCGAGCAGCTTCTTGATGGCGCTGACGGCGAGTTCGACATTGCCCTTCACGTCGAGCTTGGGATCGAGTTGTGGCTCTTGGGACAAATAGCCGCAAGTGCGGCCCGATTCGAGCCAGGCTTCGCCGTCGAAATCCTTGTCGATGCCGGACATGATTTTCATCAAGGTCGATTTGCCCGAGCCGTTATAACCGATGACGCCGATTTTGGCGCCGTAATAAAAGGAAAGCGAGATGTTGTCCAGCACCTTCTTTTGCGGCGGATAGACCTTGGTCATGCGGTGCATGTAGTAGACGAACTTCTCGGCCATGCGGGCTCCTTGCAATAACGGTTGTTTGAGATGCAAAGGTGCAAAAGCGGGGTCGCGGCAGGGTATGGATGGGGC
>JAYUVP010000179.1:0-23545 GCA_043753995.1 Fibrobacterota bacterium | reverse complement strand
GGATTACCATGGCCTACTATTCAGGTGGGTCAGCCTATGGCTATGTAGCTGGAACTAATTATCGAATCATAAAACTTCCGCCTGAAGGATGAAAATCATGAAATCGATTTCAAATCACTCATTCCTATTGGCGGCTTTTGTAATGGCTGCCTTTTCGGCATGCATTCATAAAAAGCCATGCCCAGAGCCAAAGCCGCCGGATAGGGTTACCAAGGTTGATTTTCGAGGCGAGAGTTCAAAGGCTGCGGCGACAAAGGGCCTAGAGGATTTCAAGCGCATTTCGAGTTCCCCTGAGACCTTTGCCATTGGCGGTTTCGTCTCCGTCGACGAAGTGAAGCTGGCTCAACTGGGTAATCCCGTTCAGTCGATAACTCTCTCGTGTAAGTCGGTGCTGGACTCCGGAGATACAACGGCTTTGCAAAGCTTCATACAAAACCGCTCTTCACTTTTTCCGGTGGAGGTGAGAAATCCCAAAAATGACAAAAGAGGTATCAGAAGCGCTATTTACATCGATTCCATAGTAGATAGCACATCCAAAGGCAAGCCTTACTTGGTTTCGCAAATGGGCGATGCCAATTTGGTTCCGCTATTCGATACCGCTATCACGAAGTTTTCGAAAGACCCATTAGAAAAGGGTGTACGTGAATCTTTTCTGCTGGTTAAAATTCCCGGAGCTCAAGCCATCCTTTGCGCCACAGGACTCTCAGAAAAAGATATGGTTTTTCCCGTGGGGCTTCACAATGCTTTGCCATGCATTGATACCGTCAGGGCTCCCATGACATGGGGTGACTTGCGAAGGCGTTTATCTCAGTGCACGCAATTGGATTCGGTTTGTGCCGATAATTCCAATTTATATCCGAGTTCTGGTCCGGCCACTCCAGCCCAGCGAGCTAAATGAAGTTCAGCCCCCTAGGGCTTTTCTCAACTCCGCCACTTCTTGCCGCAACGTCGCCACCTCCTCCCGGAGCGTGGCGATTTCTTCGCTTAGGGGTAGATTTTCGTTTGTGATTGTTGCGCTTATTTCGCCGTAACTTGCGGCGGAGATTTGACCTTCCGGATGGCCTCCGCTCAATCCTGATCCCGATATCCAACCGACTTCGCCCTGGGCATATTCGTAGAGCCGATGGCGCCAGCGCGGCTCCTTCCAGCCGGTGCGCTTGTCGAGCCGCTCGACCAGGGATTGGCTTCTTTCCGCGAGTTCATGCAAGGCTTTTTCAGCCATGGCTAAATCGGCGAAGGCATGCTGCGAAGCCGTGCGTAATTTGATTTCATTCAGGGTTTGAGCGCCGCGCAATAGCAAAACCGAAAGCACGGCGAGATGCCGGGGAAAAAGATCGAAACGGTTATCGTCGAGAAAATGGCGATACTTGAAATTTTGTCCGGAAGAACCATAGGGTACGAAAACGACCAAGGTCTTACGCTTGAGGCCCGCTAGGATTTGCGATAGCGCGGCTTCATCGAGGTCGGAAACTGGCTCGCGGCAGGTTTTTTGATTGCATGCGGGCCGCAAACCCGCCAAGGTCATGGGATAATAATCGGGTGTGGCCAGGCTTTTTTCCAGCAAGGTTCCCAAAACGCGGGCTTCATCGGCCGTGAGTTTGTCGATTTTCATAGTGAAGGCCAAGGTAGGAAGTATGGCATTTCGTAACCTGTTACATTGCCCAGCATGAAGCCAAGCCTTATCCCTTCAGCCCGATTTTTCTGCGCCGGAACCCTTATTTTCCGCTCTGCGCCTTTAGCCCTCCCCTGGGTCCTGCTTTTCGCTTGTGCCATGGCTTCGGCTCAAAGCCTGACCGGGCCGGATTCCCTGGTGGCCAGGCGCGATTCGCTGGAGCGTGCGATTCGCCAGCGCAGCCTCACCCCCGAAGACAAGCAAAACCTTTCGCAATGCGCGCGCGCGCAGCGGGCCTTTTTGACCGAAAAGCGCCAGGGCAATCCTGAAGTGGCCAAGGTCGATTCGACCTTGCGCGCCATCAAGCTGAAGCGGGTTTCGCCCAATGATCCTGCGGCGGAGAAATTAATGGAGCGCAAATACAATTTGGAAAAAGCCTTTGACGACGCCTGGCTGGCCTCAGCGGAAGGCCGTCGCTGCGCCGAGGCGGATGGCTTGCGCCGCAAGCGCATCGATTCCACCATGGCCACCGATAAACAATATCGTCACCTGCTCGACCGCATCAAGCGGCAAGGCATGCTCTGAATCTTGATAGAAGCGGAGCCCTGATTGCGCTATCACGGCATTTGGCCGCTTTCTTTTTTTTATGCCATGCTCGCCTTGGGAGGTCAAGGCATGCGCGTGGGCTTGATGGCGGTGATGGCGCGGCAATTGGAGCAGGATTTATTCATGCCCCTGGCGCCGCTCACGGCGGCGCGTTGGTTGGGTTTCGCATTCGGCGGCCCTGCTATTGCCTCGGCCCTGGCCCAGGTTTTGGCCGGTTTCACTATGAATCGCTGGGGCATGCGTTTTCTGATGGCAGCGAGTTGCTTGTTCTCGATTCTCGGCGGAACCATGGCCTTGATGGCCGATCCCGCAAAGCAAGGCGAAGGCGCGCTTTGGCTTTTCGTCCTGGGATGCACGCTTCTTGGCGCGGGCGGCGGCTTTTTGGAAACCGTGAACAACAACTTGGTGCCCGCGCTTTTTCCCGAAGACCGTGTGCGTAAAATGAATGCCCTGCATGCTTGGTGGCCAGGTGGCATGTTTATTGGGGCATTGGTGGGCGCGGGTTTGGCGGCATGGGATTGGTCTTGGCGTGCGCAATTTGCGGTCGCGCTTTTGCCCATCGCGGCCATGGTGGCCTTGTGGCCTCGGGTGCATTTTCCCATTGTCCTGGCGACGCGCGAGGCGCAATCGCGCCTCATGCTGAGCGAGGTCTTGCGACCGGCTTGTTTATGGCTTTTGTTATGCATGGTTTTCACCGCAGCCACGGAATTGCTGCCTCCGCCCTGGCTGCCCTTGACCTTGTCCCGTAACACGGGAGTGACGGGGAGTGCCTATTTGCTTTTTGCCTTCGGCCTCATGTTCGCCTTGAGGCAGGTTTTAGCCATCGTGGCGGGACGCATTTCTCCGCTCGTCTTGGTCTCGATTAGCGCGGTTTTCGCCACGGCGGGCATGGCCCTTTTCGGTTTGGCGCGCCAACCCTGGAGCGGCATGGCGGCGGTTTTGTTTTGGGTTTTAGGAACCAGCGCCTTGTGGCCAGCCATGCTGGTCATGATGTCCCAACGCCATGCGCGCGCGGGCGCCTTGGGCATAGGCCTCATGGGCATGGTGGGCACCCTGTCGGATTTCGTCGCGCAGCCTTTATTCGGGCATCTCTACGATCGCGCTAAGGTTTCCTTGGCGGGAGGAGCGGCGGCCTTCGAGGCCCTGAGCGGCCCCGCCTTGGAAAACGTTTTGGCTGGCGCTTCACGCACGACCTTCGTGTGGGCCACCGTGCTTCCGGGCCTGCTAATACCGCTTTTCGGAGTGCTGGCGATGATGAAGGCAAGCCCGCAGGCGAACAGCAAAACAGAAATGAATTGG
This sequence comes from Fibrobacterota bacterium, assembly GCA_043753995.1. GTDB lineage: Bacteria > Fibrobacterota > Fibrobacteria > UBA11236 > UBA11236 > JAYUVP01. The sequence continues at coordinate 20,028 of JAYUVP010000179.1, read as the reverse complement.
AGGTGAGGGCATGCTGCATTTAATTGGGGAGGACGCCTCCCCCTCGGCTGAGCCTCCGCGCTACGCTTGCGGGGTCTCAACCTACCCCCACCGCCCCAAGGGGCACCTCCCCGGCGGGACCGTAGCATCACGTCAGGGCAAAAAATTTCAATCCATTCCAGGTCTAACTAGGAAAGTTTGCGCAGGCTTACTGGCACTCCTTTGCTTGCTTTTCTTGAATTGCAAAAAGCAAGATGCCGCAAAACCCCCACCGCCTTCGCAAACGAATTCGGTAATGCCCGCCGAGTCCAAAACCTTGGATTCCCTATCGCTGGTATCCATCCGATTCATTCAGGTATTGCAAAGCGATGATAAAAAGGATTATTACACCCAAACCGACTGTCGTTGCGTTCAGTCCACGGCGTCTTTCACTCCGAATGGCGAAATGAAATTTTCGGTTTGCGATTCAATCGATTCAAGCTCGCGATACGCGATCCATCGCATGGACCAAAATCCCAATGGTATGATCCTTTATGCCACTCATCGAGACTCCGCGGACACCATCGTTATCAAAGGAATACAGGCAAGCCCGGTGATTTATGAAATCCGCCGATCGAACTATTTCGAAATTGAAAGCGGCAATTTATTCATTGACGCCAAGGACTCCACGAAATTCGAACACCATCATTGGGATTGTGATGAATACCAAGGCTGATGGCGTCAATTTGATTCAAGCAAGGGTATCACCCAGGCGGAAATGGTTTTACCTTGACGCACCGACTGCGCAGCGAAGCGGGCCAGGTGGCCGCTGGCGTTCATCCGCGAGGATGCGGCGCTGGAGGAAAGTCCGGGCACCACAGGACAGGATGCTGGCTAACGGCCAGACTCGGCGACGAGATGGAAAGTGCCACAGAAAACAAACCGCCCTGGCTTCGCAAGAGGCCTGGGTAAGGGTGAAACGGCGAGGTAAGAGCTCACCGCGCCTCGGGCGACCGAGGTGGCAGGGTAAACCCCATCCGGTGCAAGACCAAATAGGGCAATCCCACGAACGGTCCGTTCGGTGTCGCTTAGCCGTGAAAACGGCGGAGGCAGGATTGCCGGGTAGGTCGCTTGAGGCGGCGAGTAATCGTCGACCCAGATGGATGGCCATCCCGCTGGAGGCTCGCAAGAGCTTTTCGGCGAGACAGAACCCGGCTTATCGGCCCGCTTTGCTAGGCAGTCGGCGATGCGCATCATGCAAGGAAGCTTTATGTTAACGCATAAGATACGTCACCTACGTGTGTCTAAGGCGGCAGGTGTGGCTCTGGCCATCCTGGCCTTATCGGTGGTAGCGGTTTTTGGTGCAGGCGGTAAGCCGCGTTTTTTCGAGCCGACGCCGGGCTATCAGGCCGCCGAAAATTTAAGCAAGGGCTTTTCCGCCAAGGTGGACAGTATTGTGATCGTGGTGCGCGATGCCTTTGATGGCGCCGAAACGCATTCCGAGGTGGAGGCGTACTCCTACGACATCTTGAATTCCTTGCATATACAGACGCGCGAAAGCGTGATTCGGCGTCGCCTGCTGTTTCGCGAAGGCGACAGCGTGAATTCCGAAATTCTGCGCGAAACCGAAAAGAACTTGCGTTCGGAAGAGTTCCTCGCCGATGCCTATGTCGAAATCGTAAAGCGGGACGACTCGACATCAATAATCAAAGTCACCACTTTCGATCAATGGACGACGACACTTGGGGCGAATCTCAATCGCAAGGGCGGCAAATGGATATGGTGGTTGGGGCCGGTGGAAAGCAATCTCTTGGGTTATGGCCAGCGCCTCGGATTTTTCATCGGCCATGATTTGGAGCATGGCGACATGCGATGGTTCGACTATGCCAATACCTATTTTACGCCTTTGCGGCTGGCCTTGACCGGATCGTATACGTGGATGTCGGATGGTTACTCCTATAAAGGATCGATTTCACGTCCCCTACGCAGTCGAGACGATACCTGGGGTTTCACTTTCACCATGGACGGATCTCTTCTCAGCGACAACTTGTATTTGTCGGGGAATGATATACCCATTCGTATTTTGGACAGCCTTAAAGCCGAAGGTAAATTGAAATCGGTGGACAAGTATTATGGAAAGCCACACTCCGTAGGCTATTGGAATGGGTTGGGGTATCATTCAACCTATGTGGGAGTCACTCGGACTTTCGGGTATCGCCTCAAAGCTTCGGTGACCCCTTATTACAACCGAGTCGATCGTTATGTGGAAGGCGGCTTCAATCCCGATGACACCACGCTCAATCGCCTCATCGGCAAATCTTCGGAGCCGTCGCTTTATCTACGCCATAACGAGGAATTAGGCGCCACTTTCAGCCTGTATCAATACGATTTCAAGACAGTGAGGAATTTTCGGAATTTGAAATGGAGCGAAAACATTGAAACGGGATGGCGACTGACCACCTCCATCGCCCAAAATCAGACCTGGCTCGGGGCGAATCAGGACGACTGGTATTTTTCGCATGCGGGGGTTTACAATGACACCTGGGCTAATAAGGTTTTTCTGAACAGTTCGGCGAGCTTGGGATATTTCCTGCGCGATGGCGAAAATATTATTGACGGTACTTTGAACGGAAACCTGGAAACGCAGTGGAAGCCTTTGTGGTGGACTTCTTTTCTGGCTTTGGGTTCCTATTCGCACATCTTTTCCGACGCCGACTCTCGCGATTTGACCCTGGGAGATGACAATGGGTTGAACGGCTATCCCAATTTCTTCTATGTAGGCAAGGCACGGGTATTGATGGCGGTGGAGGAACGTTTTTTCCCGCCCCTGGAGGCGCTCACCTTGGTGCCCGCCCTGGCTATTTATTTCAATGCGGGTAATACCTATGCGACTTATAACGATGTCGATTTAGGCGATTTGCACTATGCTGCCGGCATCGGTTTACGCATCGGCTTTTCAAAGTCAGTGCAGAAAGTGGTGAATCACCTGAACCTGAGCTGGCCGGTGGGAGAAAAGCATTTATCCGGCCCGGTTTTTGGCATCAAGGCCACCAAGGGATTGTAAGAGGCTTTAAAAATACCGCTCCAGCACCTTCTTATTCGCAACGAGATAATCGATGCCGGAGATGAGGGTGAAGAGGGTGACGCCGGCCATGAGGCTGAAGGGTATCCAAGCCCAGACTTGAGGCCACACTTGTAAATCGGGGCGCCAGCGCATTAGGACGGTATCGACGATCTCTAAAACCAAAATCATGATAGTGGCCGTCCCCTGCAGGGCGGTTTTCCATTTGCCGCTCCTACGAGCGTCTATGGTGACGCCGGCGGCGGCGCCCAGAGTCCGCAAGGTTTCCACCGTCGATTCGCGGAAAAAGATGAGGGCGACCATCCAAACCTTTGCATAACCCGAGGAAAGAAAACAGAGAAAGAGGACCATATTGGAAATCTTGTCGCTGTAAGGGTCGAGGTATTTCCCTAAGGTCGAGACTTCGCCGCGTTTACGGGCCAAATAGCCGTCGAGCCCGTCGCTCACCACCAGAAAAATCGCCAAGAGGGCGGCTAGGATTTTGAAGACGAGATTATTGTCCTGATAGACGAGATTATTGTCGTAGAAAAAGACCCAGATGAAAACCGGCGATAATAGGATGCGGCTGAAGGTGACCTGGGTCGCCAGGGAAACGGGCTTACGGCTATTCTCGTCGCGGTAATAGAAATAGAGATAGCCGATGGAAGTGGAGATCACCAATAGCAGGCTCAGCACCATCATGATGCGGGCATAGTGATCGCTGCTCCAGACATAAAGCAGCATGGTCAGGTTGAGCATGAGATTGCTCAGCTTTCCCCAAATGCTCTTCATCGGCAACATGCGTCCCTCTTTCAGGAGAGTGACCGCGAAAATCAGGTGAAAGACATTGCGTAAGGTGAAAACAATCACGCCTGCTAAAAGAACGGTAGGGAAGGGCTGGCTCGGTTGCCAGAGCAAGCGCAAAAAAAGCACCAGGAAAATCAGATTGCCAATCAGCTTTTCGCTGAACTCCAGCCAGAACAAGGCCCAAGGCCTTTCGATATCGTCGTGGCGAATTTTGAAGCTGGCCCAAGCTCCCAAAAAAAGCGAACCCAGGAGGAAAAGCGTGGCCGTAAGATTATGGTCGAGAAATAGACAGATCAGGGCACCGGCGAAGGTGGTGATTTTCAGGCTGACCCAAATGCGGCCCGCCACCCTCTGAGGGCGAAGTTGCGCATTCGCGTCGTTTTCCGCTTCAGGAGCCAAGGTCATAGTTCCAAAATAAGAAAGGAACCGGCCTCGGTGACGCCGACGAGCCGGTTTATGCTTTTAGGCTGTGGCGCTGCTGGCAAAGGCGGGGCTTATGCCCTGGGGCGAGGCGAAAACGGGAAATCGGCCCTTACCCAGGCGTGATCGAAGCATGCGCTGCAAAGTCTTGAAGGTCTTTTCTCCGCCATCATAGTCCGACCGAGCGGTGAAGCCAGCCTGAATTCGCTCACGCAGAGCTGGCACGGCATGCAGAAAACGTTGGAGTCGCTCGCCGGAAAGCAAGCTCAGTTCGCAGGCTTGGCCATAACCGCTACGCTCCAAGGCGGTGGCATTCAGTTCTTGCTCCAGCACTTCGGGCTCGGGAAAGGCCAATACCGGTTTGCCGAGAAAAATGGCCTCCCCGATGACTTGATTGCCCGCCGTGGTGATGAGGCTGTGGGCCTGACTCAAGGCCGCCAAAAAAACTTGTCGATGCACCGGAAGCAATTGCACATGGGAAGGCAAATCTTCGGCGCCGCGCCAATCGGACCAATCGGAGAAAATAGAGAAGCACCTCCCGGGATTTTCGCGTAAGGCAGGTAAAAGGCGGTTCAGGTAACCGGCGCGTTTCATATAGACCACGACATGGTCGCCGTGCACGGGCTGAAGGGATTTCATACCCGAGGCGAGAAAGGGGCCGACGAGCATGGCGCGGCTGCCGGGGCGTCTTGGAAAATGCCAGAACGAGGAGGTGATGATGCGATCGGGCTTGCCGCCGAGTAGCAAGGTTCCAATCCGGAAAAGGCCCAGGACAAAGGCTTTGCCGAGGCGATCGGGGCGAGGCAAAAGGGTTTCGGTGAGGAAATGCTGATGGTCGATGGCCACCAAGGGCATGCGTAACTTGCGGGCAATACGCGATAAATAGGGCTCGAAATCCGAAATGCATAAGTCGGGTTGAAAGGCTTCCACCTGGCGGCGAACGACCTCATAGGCTATGCCGGTGCGGCAAAGTAGGCCCAGAGCCTTGGGCGTATTGGCGGTGACCGTTCGCCAAGGGCTCAATCTTCCCGAGGTCGAATATTGATAACGAATCAAGGGGATTTCCGTGACATGCAAGCCGGCTTGCCGCAAAACGGGCAAGGCATCGCCGCCGGAAAGAACCTTGACGGTATAGCCCTGCTCCAACAAGCCGCGTATGACTTCGAGGCTGCGCGTGGCGTGTCCACGGCCCTCGCCCTGTACGCCATAAAGAATGCGGGGCGGAGAATCTTGGGCTTCAAGCCGCATAGCGATAGCCCCGGTGGCGGATGACGTCACGGATATCACGCATGGCATGCTCGACGAAGGCCGGGTCCCGCCATCCCTGGCGCAACATGTCGGCGGGATGATTCGCAGCGGCATACATCAAGCTGGGATCGCGGAAGCATTGATCGCGGCAGTCGCGGCAATCCTTGAAGGCCTGGGTGGCTTTCAGGGGCTGGCCGTCCAAATGATCCACCACGTGATCGCTGTGATGATAGCAGGTGCGTAAAGTGCTTTCATCAGGCCCGAGAAAGAAAATCTCCTGGCCGGCGAGGCAGGGCATATGGGTTTCGCGGCCTTCGAGTTCACGGATTTGTTGTAGCAGGCCCAAGTAAGGATTGACTATGATCGTGGGGCCATACTTGTCCTTGAGGGCAAGAACCTGGCGCAAGACGCGCAGCAATTCTGCGCGAGTATAGTCGACGGCGGATCCACCTTCGGTGGCCAAATGATGATGGGCGCCCTCCGGCCTATGCATGGGATAGGAAAAGACGAAGCGCTTCAGTCCAAAGTGCTGGTGATAATAATCCATGTGACCGGCGAGGTCTGGCAGACCATCGGCATTCAAAGGCAAAACCCGTGATAGCACGCTTTGCCCGAAAACATTGACTCCCCGGGCAATTAGAGCCTTGAGGCCATCGCTCATGGCCTGGGCACGCGAAGCGAAGCCGCGATGCTCCAGGTGAGCGGCATAAGGAAAGGTATCGAGACTATACCAAAGAAAATCCACGCCGCAGGTGGCCAAGAGTTCGATGCGGGCGTCGTCGAGCAGGGAACCATTGGTGCCGGTGCGAATTTTGAAGCCCGCCAAATGCGCGGCTTTCACGAATTCGCCAAAGCGCGGATGCAAGGTGGGCTCACCGCCGGTGAGATGCAAGGTGGCAATGCCTTTCTTGCGCAATTCGGGAAAGCGCGACACGACCGCGTCGACGTCGAGGGTATAAGGTTTGTAACCTTGGCGCACGCGCTCGCGCAGCCTATCCTTGCTATATCCGCAGAATGAGCAAGTGGCATTGCAGAGGTCGAGCATTTTGATATTGAGTTGGCGGCCTAGGAGCATGATGCAAGGCTACCCGCCGCATATTGCAATCCTCAAGCGAGAGTAATGCAAAGCGGTTACCGGCTTGGTCTGGGGCATTGCAGAATGGTATTCTCGCCTGGAATGATGGCCCCTCCCGTCCGAAGAATTGCGTGGTTTCGACTCGGGCTTTTGAGTTTATGCGTCTTGATTTTATTGGCCGTGGCGGCAGCGTCATCTATTTTGGCATGGTCTTTTTACGATCCCGATCCTCAGCAATTGCAAAGACTTAAGACGGGTTGCGGCGCCAAGGGCGTCGACTTCGAAGTGCTATGCCCCGATGGCATTCCCCTGCTTGTCATGGATGGCCTGCCGGTGACCACCCCTTTCGATTCGTCCTCGGAAATTCACGCCTCCCTGGACGGACTTTGGGATTGGCGCCTGGACCCTCTTGAAATCGGTGAAACTGGGGAATGGGGTAAAGGACTATGGTTCGCCGGGGAAAGCGAGCCCCTTACGATTCCCTCGACCTACAATGCCCCGTCCTCGAAATGGCTTGGTCACCAAGGTCCGACCTGGTATCGCCGCTGTTACCCCTCGGAGAGTGCCGAGCCCGGGTGGCGACAACCTGGTTGGCGGCAGTTTGTCCGCTTCGATGGAGTGCTTTTGCGTGCTTGCGCTTGGTTCAATGGCGTCGCCCTGGGGTGTCATGAGGGTGGGTATACCGCTTTTCGATTCGAGGTTACGGGATTGTCCCATTCTGGCGGGCAGGATACCTTGGTGGTGCGGGCCGACAATCGCCTGACCTGGCATTCCATGCCGCCTCGCGTGCGAGTCAAGCACAACCCCGTCTGGGGTGTTTATGGCGGCATCTACCGCAGCGTTTTTCTCGAATCCGTTCCGCCAAGCCGCTTGCTCAAGGCCGCGCCTTTCGCCTATGCCGAAACGAAAGACTCCGGTTTCAAAGTTCAGGCCGTGGTGGAAATAACATCGCGAGACAGCGGTTCGGAAAGATGGGATTTGCATTGTTCCTGGTTCGGACCTGAAGGGGATAAACTAGGGGACATGGCCCTTCCCATACCGGAGGGCCTGGGATTTCACGGTCTCCATTTCCACTTGCCGGTGGCTCATCCCCGGACTTGGGGGCCGGGACATCCCGATCTTTACCGCTTGAGCTTCGAATTGCGCCAGGGCGATTCCGCTCTGGGTCATTGGACTTTACTTACCGGTTACCGTAACCTATCCGTTGCTCAAGAAGAAATGCGCATCGACGGGAAGAAAGCCTTTTTGCGGGGCATATCCAAAATGGAGGACGATCCCATGCTGGGACAAAGTCAAACCGCCGAGATCATCCAGCGCGATCTAGAATGGGTCGATTCCTTGCGCGCGAATTTCATTCGCTTGGCACATTATCCCCATCACCACGGGGAATTGCTGGAGGCCCGCGATCGCGGCCTTTGGGTTTCGGAGGAAATCCCCTTCTTCCATATCGGCGTGGGATGGTCGCAATGGCTGGTGGATTTTCAGGAGTGGCGGCATTTCCCCGCGCGGTCTTTCGGCATGCGGCAATTGCGCGACACCTTGCTTTTGCAATTAGCCCAGCGCAGCCTTTTCGAAATGATCGAGCGCGACGTCGCCAATCCCGCCGTGCTATTCTGGTCCCTTGGGAATGAAACCTATTCCCTGGGCAAGGCTTCGGGTGAAGTTTATGCCTGGCTGCGTCGATCGGCCCTGGCCTTCGATCCCACACGCCCCTCTGCCTTGGCCGAAATGACTTTCTACCAGCCCTGGCTCGATGTTTTCCGCCACGGATCGGATTCGCTCGACCTCGTGACCGTCAACGCTTATTATGGTTGGTATTTCGGCGAGGCTGAGGATATAGGCGAAGAACTAGACGCCCTGCATCGCCGCTATCCGGGCAAGCCCATGATTTTGACCGAATGCGGCGCAGAAGCGGCCCTGGGACGCCACACGGGAGTTACCCATCGGAGGGGAGATAGGGTCTTCTTTCCCCGCCCCTATACCGAGGAATATCAGGCCGAGGTCTTGGCCACGCATTGGCGCGCCGTAAGGGAGCGGCCATTCATGGCGGGCATAAGCCCCTGGGTGCTGGCGGATTTTTATTGTCCCTGGTTTCCCCGCAATCCCGTGCCGAATACCAATAATAAGGGCATCCTGACGCGCGAAAGGCAACCCAAATTGGGATTCTGGAAATTGCGGGAATTGTATGGGGAGGTGGAGTGAGCGGCAAGGAGGAATTGAGGAATGCTGGATTCGCCCTCGGTGCCGCGCTTATAGCTTACCTCAACGACCCGAATATTCCTTCACGATCACTTGGTCCGACGAAAAGCAGCCTGGATCGATACAGGTTTGACCTGCCGTGCCATTATTGGTAGGCAAGGCCCAAATGCTCACCGTGTGAGTTCCTACCGCTAGGTTTGGAAAAACACCGCCAGCGCTTACGCCTTCATAATTGCCCGCGTCATGCGAAACGGCGCGCATGGTTCCTTTGGCGGTCGGGTTATTGTCGATGCGGAATTCGAAGCGGACGGCATTTCCCGTGAAGGACGCGGAGTAGATGGTGCCGGAATAGTCGAGCTCAATGAGGCTGGTTGCGGATCGCTTGGTGAAGGTGCCGATATCGCCTAGTCGGGTATAGACGCCAGCGGGAAGGGTGGCTTGGCAAAGACAGGTGAGTTGCAGGGCGGTGGTGAAGGTAGAGCCCTCTTCCTTATGGTAGAGCCAAGCCTCATTGTTCAATGCCTCGCGTGCGCCCTTGACCACGCCGTCGAGTTCGATTTCGTAATAATAGGTGGCGGTGGGATCCAGGGCTGCAGTATTCGTGAAAAGGGCTCGGAATCGGACTATATCCTGGATGAGCGTCTTAAAATGGGTGAAGTCGTAATCGGCTTCCCAGGTGCCGGCCGCAAAAGCCTGCTGAGTCACCGGAACCGCTGCTGCGGGAGTGGCATAGATTTTATAAGTGACCACCGAAGGCGCACCTACGATTGTGCTCTTGGCGACGTTTTTTTCGAGTTGTAGGGATAGCGCTTGCGCCTGTAGGGCAAGGGCGGCAACGACGGCCAGTAGGGAACGTAACATGGGAGTTCTCCTTTGGGGTGATGGGTGATAAATCGAACCCCGTCAGAACCTAGTCTAGGAAGAATTCAATCGGGTTTCAGATCCTGGAAAAATGACCGTAGGTAAATTTTGAAACAGTATTGAATCAATAATATTTGTCGTAACATAATGAATAATAATTGTTCATGCAGAGGGCCTAAGGTTTGTTGAGCCCGCTTCCCGGCCAAAGGTGAGGGGAGGCCTTTTCCAACACCCGCAAAAACGGGATATTATTTAGGATGACGCAATTTCATGGCCTCGCACATCTAATTCTTCGACGGTGATCCGTCATAGGAGGTTCTATGCGCCTAGTTAAGGCCAATATGATTTTAAGCATTGCCAGCATCGCATTCGCGGATCCGGTTCTGGATCGCATTACGGTGACCAACTCCATTCCCATGGAGAGCACGACAGCCATGGACTTTGCCGCCGGCTTTGCGACTTGCCCCGATGAAACCGTTTTACTGACAGGCGGTGCCATGATCTTGGCCGAGAATGGCGGCGTTCCGCCCTCGGTGGCGGTGGTGGCCAGCCTGCCCCAAGGAAATGGCTGGACCGCCTATGTGCGCGAGATGGCGGACGTGCCTTCGGCGAAAAACAATCTCATCATCACGGCGGTATGCGGAATCGCTCACAATAGTTTCAGCCCGCATTTGCGTATTGTCCAGAGCTCGGCAAACCTGAATCGCACTTCGGCCAACTTGGATATTGCCAGTGCTTTGGCGGATTGCCCTGCCGGCTATACCCTGGTCAGCGGCGGGGCTTCCTTACGGGGCCCTGGCGGATCGGTGCCGGTGCAAGCTGGGCTCGTACGGAATCGGCCCATTGGCAATGGCTGGTATGCCGTTGCTCGCGAAATCATCAATGTCCCGAACACTTCGGCCACCTTGACGGTGCAGGCGGTTTGCGCCGATGCCGGCTCGGGGCTTTCCGGTCTCGTGACGGCGAGCGCGGTGAGCAACTTTACCGAAAGCCCCAGTCTCGACTCGGGAGCGGCCACCGTCACCTGCCCAGCAGGCAAAACGATGTTGGGAGGAGGCGCAGATATTTTGATGTCCAATGGAGGCTTGCCGCCCACCGTGGCGCTGACAACCACCGAACCTGTGACCGGCAACCGCTGGAGAGGCATAGGCTGGGAATCGATCCATCAGACGCGAGCGCCGTTGATCATGTCTATGACTACCTTCGGCCAATGCTTTAGCTTGGCAGGAGTTTCGGGTGTGGAAACCGTGTCGCGAAATATTTCTCTGCCCAATACCAGCATCCTTTTGGACGCTGTGAGTGGCGCGGTGCAATGCCCCGTGGGCAAGTCCATGTTGGGTGGAGGGGCGAATATTTCGATCACCAATAATGCGATACCGAGCACCTTGGCCTTGGTCTCCTCCGCGCCGGCAGGCAATGGTTGGACGGCGACGGTCCGCGAAACCTTGGATGCGAATCGACCGGGGACGGTGAACTTGACCGTGTCAGCGGTCTGCGCCATCTTGCCTCCTTAGCAGAGTTAGGCGAAGTCCTTCGCGTTCGTTAACGCAGGCTATTGCCCTTGGCGCATCACCCATTGGCTAAAGGTCTGGCCTTCGCACTCCAGCCGCACGAGCAAATGCCCCGGAGAGGTTGAAGGCAAATCAAGCGTCGTGGTATGGTTGCCTCCCGTGAATAGGTTTGCCTTCTCCTCACCCACACGAGAGCCATTGGCATCGAAAGCGCCGATGCGCACCTGGCTGGGTCGATTCAAGGTAAAGTTCACTTGGGCTTGCCCCCCTCGCCAGGCCATTCGACCCGAAAGGCCCGGGGAGAACGGCTTGAGCGGGGATTTCACCCCGGAAGCCACCAGGGGCAGGTTCTCGAAAGCCTTGAGCAGAACGGTTTGTGTTTGGGCTGCGCTTAGACCGAGATGCTCTTGCAATAAGGTCGCATAAACCTGACGAAAATCAAATTGCATCGGCACATTGTCCTTGACCGTCGCATTCTCGGGAATGTTTGGGCTGGTGCCGATCACGCCGCCTTGGACGGGCTTGCCGAAAAGCAGGACGGGTGCGCTAGTGCCGTGATCGGTGCCGAGAGAGCCATTGCTCCAAATGCGTCGTCCGAATTCCGAGACGGTCAAGCCCATCACTCTATCTTCCATTCCCTGCAAACGCAATTCATCCTGGAAAGCCGTGATAGCCGTATCGACTTGGGCCATTAATTCGCCGTGCCGGCCTCCCGCCAAGTCCTTTTCATCCACCTGATCGGCATGGGTGTCGAAGCCTCCAAGACTCACCACGTAAACGGGAGTGCGCATGCCTCCGGCGATGAGCCTTGCCACCGCTTGCATTTGATCGGCGAGTTTATTGCCGGACGCGGGCCAAAGCGCCGACTTGCTTGCGGCTTTGACCAAGGCGCCCTTCAGGGCCTCGCCATACTTTTGAGTCTGCTGGGCCATGCTGCGGATAAAGGTCAGTTCATGACCGGCTGGGGTATTGGGGGCCGTATCCACACCATCGGGCTTGAGGGAGTAAATCGAGTCGGGATTACTGACCGTCATGGCCAAGGGCGCTTCGGAGCCTTGGAGCAGGGTACTGAGAACGGATCCCATTTGTATGCTGGGTGGATCAGGATATTGGGAATTGGGGTAGCCTTCCGGAAATCCTGTGAACAAGAGTTCGAGGTAACGTCCAAGCCACCCTGTCGAAAGCACTTGGTTGGATTCGCTGGCCGTGAAAAAAATGTCGGTGGAGCGAAAATGGCTTTGGTTGTGGTTGGGATACCCCACGGCTTGCACGATGGCAAGCTTTCCGTCCTGAAAAAGGTTTTGTAATCCCTTGAGCTTGGGATGCAAGGCTGTCTTGTCATTGAGCTTCAGGTTTTGCCCGGCGGGTATGATGACATTGGCCCGCGCCTTGGCCAAGGCATCGTACCGGTCAAGAGGAATCACGGTGGCAAGGCCATCATTGCCCCCGTCCAGCCGCAGGACGACTAGGATGCGATCGCCAATGCCCTGCTGGGCCATGGCATTCATGGGTGCCAGGGCCCAGGCGGATGCCCCGAAGCGATCCGCCAAAATGGGCCAAGCGGCGGAGGCCGCGCCAAGCTTCAGAAAGTCGCGTCTTTTCATGACTACTAGCCTTTCAAGCGAGTTGGTATTCGGCCATGGCCGTCAAGGCCCGGAAAAAAGTCTTCAAGCGCGTCTCGACAGCCTTGCGAGCGGCGGCATTGGTTTTGTCCTTGGTATACCTCTCCCAGTCTACGCCCCATTCATAATCGGGCAATTGATCCAGCAGGGAATCCTTCAAATAGGTGAGTTGGTTTTCTGTGAGCGACAATGACGAAAATCGTCCCGCCATTTCGCTCACCAAAAGGACAACGTCAATAGGGTCGCTGACCGTCTCGGTCAAGGCCAAGACATCCAAGGTTGCGGTCCCAACACCCGAAACCCATTTCTGGTTGCTTAGAAAACGATCGGTGAAGCGCAAACGCGTGGGCAAAGTGGCACTATTGATCCAAAGCTGATAATACCCAGGCTCTTGCCAATAGCATGGCCAACCTGCCACATTGGGGGGATCGAGCAACTCCAATTGCATTTGCGAGGATTGGTCCTGCATGGATCGCCAAATAGCATAGGACTCGGCTATGGCTGCGCGATCGGGCCATTGAACCGCCGCCTGCTTGGCGAATCCCGCAATCAGATCGAGCGGCGTCTTGATCATGTTTCCTTGGTTTGCGGCATGGTGAAAATGCGCGCTCTTGAGGAGGGCCGCGAGGACGGGTTTGATTTCATATTTGCCATCGCGCAATAGCTTTGCCAGGGGCTCGATGACATTCTTCTCGGTTTCGGCGTCGATGACATAGTACACGAAGTAACGATAAAGCTTGCGACAGAATTGCCGCGCCGTCTCGGCTTGGACGAAAATGAGATTGATTAGGCTATCCAGCTCCGAAGCGCCTTCCGCGCCAGGGAGGCCTTTAATCACCGCATTTCCGAAAGCCGAACTAAAAGTCTTATCTCCGGCATCGTGATTCTTGTCCGTGAAAGTCGACGTCATGGTTTCGCGCACATCCTTGAATCCGGTCAAGATGCGCGCTGCGGCCTTCACGTCGTCTTCGGTGTAATGAGTGTAATTGCCCGCCGATATTTCCGGTCCCTTGCCGATAGTGAAAAGCTCGAGGAGCTCGCGGCCATAATTCTCATTCGGACTTTTCGCGGTATTCGTATTGCCGTTCAAGTACCGCAGCATGGCGCAATCCAAGCTGATGTCCTTGGCCAAGGTCTTGACATTGCCGAGACAAGATTTTCTTAGCAAGACATTTTGGTTGTACATGTAGCGTGCGTCACCGGCGGCGTCGATTTCGCAGGCAAAATGATTGTGCCAGAAAAAAGTCATCTTCTCGCGAAGGTTCGCCTCTTGGTTAAGAAGAAGTCCCATCCACCACGATTGAAGGGAGACTCCCCTTTGGAAATTCAAGGTGCTGTCGTAGGCGGCTGTCACCCAGGTTTCGCCGATAGCTATGGCCGACTCCGAAGCATTCACATTCAGTGGGGGAGTGGGCGGATCGGTGGGAAAACTGAGTAGAGAGTCGACCGCTTCCGACAAGGTGGCTCCCGCGAAGACTTTGGCTTGGGCTTCGGTAAAGCCGAATAGGCATCGGCGCAGCAAATGCCTGGCTTGCGTGATATTCCAGGTTCCACTGAAGGGCTCAAGCCCGCCAAGATTGGCTGCGCGTTTGGGTAATGCCTGATTGGACGAGGCGACGAAAGCTCTATCATCGGCCGTGATTTGTCGTATGGCCTGTCGTAGCGAATGAGATGTCGTCATGGGATCAAGCCTACCTTCCTTTTGGAATCAAAGCGATGCCCATTTTGAGATTGGATAACACCCCGACCGGCCAATCATAGGCCTGCTTTTTCCCGAGATCCAGTCCTTGAGTTCGGACCTTAGGTGCGCCTATGGGGATATTTTAGAGTCATTCTCAAAATTTATCTCAGGCAAACCAAATCATTTAGAGAAGCTATCATGGAGATATGTTCCCAAAGCTTTTCGCCTATGCCACCCTTTATATAGTCTGGGGCTCCACCTATTTCGCCATCAAGGAAAGCGTGCATACCCTGCATCCCGCCTTGGTGGTTGGCATCCGATTCTCTCTCGGCGGTATCATGCTCTTGGCCTTAGGTAAGGCCCTAGGGCGATGGCGCCGCGCTCCTTCCGCTGCCGAGTGGCGCACCACCTTTCTTCTTTCGGTATTGCTTTTATTGCTCGGTAATGGCATGGTCACGTGGGCCGAAGTCAAGGTCGACAGCTATCTCGCTGCCCTCATCATCGCTTCGACTCCGCTGGCTGTGGCGGTGTTCAATCGCCTCTTGCTCAAGATCAAGGTCGCGCCTTTGGGTCTCTTCGGCATTGCCTTGGGGCTTGTCGGCGTGGCCTTGGTCCTCTTTGACGGGCGCAGCCTCTTCACTAGTTTGAATCGCTCGACCTGGTTCATACTTGCTGCGGTGACGAGTTGGGCCTTGGGCACCAGCCTGGGCAAAAAGCTGCCAGCCTATCCCGACGTGGTGATCGCCGGTGGATTGCAAAGCCTGCTGGGTGGGCTTTGGGGCTTGCTTTCTTACGCCTTGTTCTTTCGTGGTCCGTGGCCTGACTTCTCGGCTGTCTCCACCGCAAGTTGGCTCGGTCTCCTTTATCTCATTGTGCCCGGCAGCCTGGCCTTCGTTGCCTACGGTTATCTCATTCAGCATGAGCCGGCTTCGCGCGTGGTCAGCTATGCCTTGGTCAATCCTGCCATCGCCGTGATGCTGGGAATGATCATGGGAGAAAAAGCCATGCCCTACCTTTGGGCTGGACTGCCGCTGATCTTGGCGGGCGTTTTCCTGATGCTTTATGGCGAAGCCTTGCGCGCCAAGTGGAAAGGCCTTCTCCCGCGACGTAACTGATAGGAGACGTAATCAATTGGTTACGGGAGTGGCTCCGCCCCTCCCCGCCTAGGCCCGCCGATTTTCTGCCCGCTGCGCTGGGTACGGTCGGCCTCCGGGGTCAGGAAAACGAACCGGCTATTCCGCCGTTGCCAGGTTTCCAGAGCAGAACGGAATTCAGGATAGTCCCGCGCTGGGACGATGTCGGCCAGCAGCGAAAACCGTTTCCGGGTCCAAGCTCCAGAAGCCGACGTGTCGGTGGACCGGCTCATCCTGAGCAGTGCGTTTTCCATTTCCAAAGGTTCGGTCACGGGGTGACGGAACCCCTTGGGCAAGGATAGGCTGATGTCTTCGGAGGCCTCGAATGGAAAATCCAAATCCAAGGGAAAATTCCGGCTCGGAACGGAAATGAATGGATCCAGTCGGATAAGCGACAACGGGCTTTCCGGAAACTGGGGGTTACCCCGGTCAAGCGGGTAGCGTAGCTGGAAATGCAGCTCCAGGGTATCACCCTTCTCAGTATGTTTCGGGGAGACAAGGAAGGCGCCCAGAGTATTGCTGAACAGGAAGGCCGTGGCCAGGGATGCCGTGGCGTCGGCTTCGTTGTGGATCTGATACAAGGCCTTGCGCCTGGGTTCACCCGTTAACCAAATGGAGCATTCATAATAAGCAGTATCCTGTCCAGGGCGGATGGCCACGCGTGTCAAGGCTTTGATGGCGTTGTCCCGGGAGGCGTAGAATGGCGTCGTCACAATGCGACTCTCTCCATCGCTTAGGAGCAAGGCTTCGCGGCCAGTGCACTCCGCGGGCAGTCGTCCTAGCGGAGAGACGTTTTCGGTCGGATCGACCCACAGGGTTTCCGCCGGAGAAATTCGCAATGCTGCGATCATGTGATTGTAGTGGAAGGAAACGAATTCCGAATCCGTGACTCCGGCTTTGCGCGTCAATATCAAAGCAGGCCAGGATGGAATGCCCTCGCTTTGCAACAAAGCCAATAGCAGCGACGTCTTGCCCTTGCAATCGCCGTAGCGGTTCTGATACACGGTCTCCGGGGCGTCCGGCTCAAGCCCCGATTCGCCGATATTCAAGGCGACATAGCGTAAGGACCTGACCAATTCCAATGCCGCCCGGACAAAATCCCTGTCCTTCGCATGCTCAGTCCTGAGTGAGTCAGCGATGCGACGAATCAAAGGCGAGATCTTGAACTTCGGTCGGAAATATCGCTCCAGATAGAGATCCCCCAATTCGGTCCAGGTCTTGAAGTCAGGAGGCGCGAAAGCGAGTTTGAGGGCGAAGTTTTCCCGTGGGGGCATGAATGATTCGTTCTTAAGTGGCGGGATGTCACGAAAAGACCAGTCATAGGTGACGACGGATCCGCGTACGGACCTGCGCACCGGATCTACAGCGGATCCATTGTAAGTCACGTAACGCCAGTTCCATCCATGGCCTCCTTCTTTCTTGGAAATGAAAAGCTTTAAGGGGGCATTGAGGATATACCTCGCCTCGCGGACTGGAATTTCTCGCTGCGGCTCCCAATCGTGGATAGCTAATCCAGACTGGCGGACGGTATGGGTTTCCAGGAAGAGGATGGAACCGGGGACTACTCCGGGAAATACCAGCTTCTTGATGTGCGCATCCGAATGAAGCAGCACTCCGTCCGTAATTCCTTGCTGATCCAAGATATGCTGCTTATCCAATTTCTGGATGTTTCCATCGGGGGAAAGAACGAAACCGTCGAGGCGCTGCAATTCATCGCCTTTGCCCAGATAGATAAAACGGTTGGAATGATTTTCAGGATGACTGAATATCTTAATGACTTCCCGCTGGACGGTAGTGAAATAGCCCTGCCCGTCTTCGTGCCAGAAAAAATCCGATTTGGAAAAATCTTCCAGAACCACGGCTTCCTGACCGGGATAGTCACTGGAAGATGGGGTATTCTCTGGCTGGTACTTGAGTAAAGGCGGAGGGCCTCCGCAGGAAATCCACACGAAGGAAAGGCAAACAAAAAAGCGTTTTAGGATCATTTCTTTGAGAGAGTACGACTCGGGTTGTATTTGGAGATGGAGGATAGTTAAGACAATGGAAAACGTATTCGGCGGATTAGGCCCATTCAAGACACAATCCTGTTACAATCCTGAAAACAAGCCCCCCATTCCGTCCCCGGTGTGACGCTTCGCCAGCGTCGAAATCACCGAGCGGTGCGCCAAATGGAAAGGCCTGCTTCCGCGACGTAACTGATAAAAGACGTAATCAATGGGTTACGGGAGTGGCTTCGCCCCTCCCCGCCTCGGCCCGCCGATTTTCTGCCCGCTGCGCTGGGTACGGTCGGCCTCGGCTTCCTCCCCGGTCTCTCTCCACAAGACCACGCCAAGGCATATCATCCAGATGCCCATGACCAGAAACGCTACCGGAGCCACGGCCGCAAGGATGCCGGGATGAAACGGCAATACGGTGGCAAATCCTTCGGCAAGGCCAATGATCCACAGGATGGCGCCCACAAGACCCAACCAACCCAACCATGCGCGAAACAAGGGTGCACGTAGCATTTCGAATCCGAGCATCCCCATCCAAATCGCGGTGAAGAGCTGGCCCAAATGCTCGCCAATGGCGACTCCAGCATATTGGTGAAACGCAGCAAACGTGACCGCGGCTGAGGTGCGCATGGCTTCGGTGGAATTTGGATCGGTGTAAATATTGGCGAGCACGGGAACAACAAAGGTCCAACGTATGAGTCCCAGGATTTGAAATACGGTGGCGATGGCGCCAAAGGTTGTTGCGACTCCAAGCCGCAAGCGGTTGCCGCTGCCTGGCAGTAAGGGCAAGGCCAGCATGGCCGCCAAAACTGGAATCATGGTGATGGCAAAGGCATACCAAATGAGAACCAGCGATGTTCCGCCGGCGTGAAAGCGCTCGAGTACTTGGCCTGCGGGCGCGCGCAAGATGTCGGGATAGTCGAAGCG
Organism: Fibrobacterota bacterium; assembly: GCA_043753995.1. Lineage (GTDB taxonomy): Bacteria > Fibrobacterota > Fibrobacteria > UBA11236 > UBA11236 > JAYUVP01. The sequence continues at coordinate 1,531 of JAYUVP010000179.1, read as the reverse complement.
ACTCGCCAACATCGCAAACGGAAAGTTAATGGCAATGGGAAATGTTATGAATGCTGCGCCGATAAGTTTATTGGATTTCATGGAGGACTCCATTGAATGTGGTTATGTGTTACCGATGAGTAACATTTTGAAAAAAGAGGTAATCACTGGGCTGCCTTCTCGGTCTCTCGGTCTAATAGGCTGTTTTTGCGAGGTGTTGTAAGGTTGCTTCGACGCGCTGCCAATCACTTTCGCTTTGCAATGAGAGGCCCGCAAATTCACCGGTGACGCCGGAGCGGATGGTCAGGTAAAAAATACCTGCGAGCAGAATGGCATTGACCGCAGCCGTATCCACATCCGCGGGGGGTTGCACCCTTTCTCGCAATTGCGCCGTTGCAGCACGACCCCGTTGGCGTAGTACGTCGTCCATTTGAAGAGTGAGATCGTTTTTCTCGATGAGCCCCCATGCTAATACGGCACGGGTGAGGGGGCGTTTGCGTAGGGCTTTTACGAAGCGCACGAGAAATCCTTCGGCATAAGCCCCGTAGCTCATGCGTTTGGGGGATTGGAGATCGGCTTCGAACAACTCCTCGCTGGGGGGCCAAAAATCGTGGCTATTGCCATAAGCTGCGAGCAGGCCTTGAAGACCGCCGAAATAGCGATAAAGGAGAGGTTTACCCACCTTGGCCTGAGCCGCGATGGCGCTTATTCCCAAAGCGCGAAAACCTTTTTTAGCCAAGAGATGCCCTGCGGCCTTGAGGATATTGGACTTGGTACGTTCGACGTTGCGCATTGAGGTAAGTTACTGTACGGTAACAAAATTGGCAACCTTACTTGCACAGGAGCCTTTAAAGTGAAATCACGATTGGGCCGAGGTTTCCAGATTGATGAGCCAGGGACTTTGATTTACCTATGGTCTCGTGACCCGTCGAATGGAATGGATACCCCTATTTCTACCTGCCCTGTTTTCGGCATGCCTATTCATGCCCGAAAAAAAGGAAACCAAGCAGGAATCCTCTTGGCATTACGTAAACGAACGCTCCCTCCGCGGATTTCACGGTGAAGTGATAAGGTCGGAAACTCGGTTCTACGAGGATAAAAAAGATCCTACGGGAAACTATCGCGAGAATACCTCCCTTTTCGTGGAGCGATTCACGGAAGAAGGGGCATTGTTGGAATCACGTGTATTCAACCTGGAAAACGATCTTGTTTATGGAGTGACCAATCCTTCCCCCTACTCATTTTATTCTGCCGAAGCCACCTATGATCGAGGTTCGGATCCAAAATGGTATGGCTATTACGAAAAGGATGGGAAGGGGTTGGTCCTCAAAGAAACCATCGAGTCCACCCTCTCCAATGGGAGCTCCCAGGTGGAATACGAATGTCTTCACCAATTCGACGTCGCAGGTCGCCGTACCGTAAGGAATTGCAAGGAGCCTAGCGGTACTACGGCGGAATCCATAGTCATGGCCTATGACGCGAAGGGGCGTATTCTCACCCGCGAGCAAAAGGGATCTATCCTGGAAGACTTAGACCTGAGGCCAGGCGTCTC
>JAYUVP010000178.1:0-17976 GCA_043753995.1 Fibrobacterota bacterium | reverse complement strand
TTATAACCACGGACACCCCAAGCCGTGGACATTTTCAGCAATCGACAAATTTCCTCCGCCGACATGGGCTCAATAAATTGCGCATGCGCTTCCAAGGAGCAGCCTATCAGGGTCACGGCAAAAAACAACTTTCGAAAAAGCTTGACGTCGATTGGCATTGAAAGTCTCCTAGGATCCGCGCTGACTTTAGAATACACATTCTGAATTCAGCTGAGCATCCCTAGAGCATAATCATAGAGCATAATCTGTGCCAGGCAGTTTTCAAGCCATTATGGCGCGGAGCAAGTGGCCATGAAGAGGAAAGTAGGTGTACAAGCAGCAATGCCTAAACTCGACGCATTGCTTGCTGATTGAATCGTGACGCGGCAAACGCTTAGGAATGGCTAGTCAGCTTAGAGCGTTGAGCGCCTGTCCGTACCTAGGACTGGGTGGGACGCTTTTCCGGTTTCAATTAATTGATAAAATGAATACGGTCTTATCGCTACCGAACTTACCCTGAAAATTTCTTGACACAATCGGAGCCCCCAAAGCCTCTAAGTAGAGTACCGAAAAAGCGCGAGCGGATTCGGCGCTCAACACTCAACATGGTGGATTCATGAATTTTTCCCCTTCAACACTCAAATTTGGGGCGCTGGCAAGCCTTGCTCTCCTGGCTATTGCCTGCACAAACTCGGACTTATCGGAACCTACGGCAAATAATCAGCCAGCCGTCGAAAAATCCAATTCGTTACCATTGGATCCAACTCCGGTCGCCAAGATTGCCCTTTCCAATGGCAATACCTTGGAATTCCAAGACTTCGAATCCGACGTCATGGTTCTGGAAACCGGAAAGGCCGGCACCACGCCTTTCCTGGACGAGGCCCGTTCCTCAGAAGCTCTGGCAAAGCTGGGCGTCAGCCCGGCAGAGAAGCTTTCAGGAATTTGGAAACTCGCCGCCCCTGGCACCCCAATGCCCAAAGCCTTAACGGATATTCAGACACGTTTGAAAAACCTGCCCGATATGTCCATGTCACGGGAACGCCCTACACCCATGTCGGAAATTTTCGGCGAGTCCCCAAGAGGTCAAGCCGGCCAAGCGCTCCCGAAAGCCGCCGCTCCAGTGGGCTGCAATAATGGTTGCTGCGACTATCAATGGCTGGCAACTCTCACCGATTGCAAAAAATACTGGGACTATAACTGGTTCAACTACAACTATAACTGGTCCAAGGTGAACTCCACCAGCATCGAATTATGGGCAGGCACAGTATGCGCGGCCACGGGGAATAGCATTTGGAAAGTGAACATTGACGGCAAGGGTGGGAGCTGGACGGTTTTACAAGGCCATTATAAAACCTATTGGTGGATCAAAGGCGTGTGGGACCAAAATGCGACCACGTCGGTTAATTCCAGCGCCAGCCCGGCCTTGCACACGTATTGCGGAAACGTTTCTTACTGATCACGCCTATCCGGTAAAAGTTCCGGATATGTAACGTATATGATACGGGGGCGGCTCTGCCTCCCCCGCCGTCAGCCCGCACTCTCGCGCTTCGCGCTCGCCCCGCTTCGCCTAGGTCGGCATCCGGCTCCCCTCCGGCGACTCCCTGCGGAAGGTTGGCGATCCCCGGTGAACCGCGATTCGTCAGGTTGAGTTTGACTGTTATTTTCGAAAATCACTCCTGTTGCTTTATCCATTACTAATGAATTTTTCATTTTGCCTAGCAAATTCAAATTTGAGACTTTCAAAAATGAAATAGTTTCAGATTTAGGATCTTCCATTTGTGTGTGGCCTTATCATGGCCACCTTGGATTGGCTCGAGGCTTGCTTTGATACTCCGCAGTCCTAACGGAGTTTGCCATGACTAGAATCTTGCTCCTCCTTTCCAGCCTTTTCGTCTTCGAGGCGGGCGCCATCGGCCTTCAACACGCACTGTTCCGATCCCAAGCCCGCCCAGCACGAGAAGGCCTTGGAGATCGTGGGCAATATCAATTTCGAGCAGAAGTCCACGGTCACGGGCATGCTGGTCTGGTACAAGGACAGGATACTTAAGGGCAAGCTCAAGACGACGGCCCATGCCCGCAAAGATTACGAGGAAGTGGTGGACCGCAACTCGGCCATCCCGCCCCCGCCGAGAGACCCGGTGCTGTTGGAATGGATTCGCAACGACAACTACGACATCTCCATATTCCCGGTGGAATGGGGCGGCACGCGCAAGTTACGCATCCGGTACCTGGTGCCCATCTATGGGGGCGTGCTGGGCTTTCCCCACGCCTTCTCCGACAAGGCCAGGGTCACCATGAAACTAGGGAAGGGTGTCAAGGGATTCGTCCTGGCGAATAACAATGGGAATCTCGAATACACTGATCCGATGGTGGATTTGCCGCGAGAGGATTTCGACTTCCGGGCCTACCAGAGCAGCTTGACCAAACGAAATCCGATCTCTATCCTGCCTGTGCTCCAGGATTCTGTCACGACCTCGAGAATGTTCCTGGGATCCTTCGCCGGTGGCGGCTACCCGGGAGATTTCTCCGGGCACATGGCCCATTTCTACCTCATGGCTCCCCGTGAGCTCTTGGGGAACGAATGGCCTCCCAACACGGCCAAGGTCCATGCCGTGCTGCATTCGGAGACAGATACCTGCAAGAAGGCCATCGGCTACGATCTGAGGGTAGGAACGATAGGAGAGATGTTCCGCATCTTTTCCAAAGAACCCTTGTCGGAAAGCATTACCTGGACCCTCCACAACGGTGATTCCCTGATTCGACAAGTGGTGGAAAAACCAACCGTGGTGCGGGTGGAAGATGCGCGGGACTATGCCCGTTCCTTCGGGGGAGTTCCCTTCTATCCGATGGCATCCACCATGCCAAAGTCCCTCGGGGTGACCTTGGGGTTCATCGACAAGCGCTATTCCCTGGTGGCTTTGGAGACGGATGCCTTGTCGCTGCGACTTGCCGAAACCTACGCACCGGGCGGCATGCCCGCCTTAGCGCCGGGAGATATTTATCCGGAGCTTGACGAGTTATATCAGGTGCCCGTGGAAACCTGGCTGAAGGAAAGATCTTTAACGCGAGAAAGCCTGCTCAGGGCCGCGTACGGGAATTCCATCACCTCCATCCTGAGTTCGCAACTTCCGTCGGGCATCCGGTTCCGGATCGAGGGGGGAATCCTGCGCGTGGAGATCGATCCCAAGGTCTTATCCAGTGGGTTGGAGTTCGCATGCGCGATCCATACGGCCAATGGCAAGCTGATCCATGCGTGGCGGGTGGAGGAACTGCGCGCGGGCGTCCTGACTTGGTCGCCGTCCGGTTCCGGCCGGGCCTCAGGGGCCTATTATCTGAATCTCTCCCTGGGGAATCGCCACTATTCCCAGGTGATCCATTTCGGGAAAAGGTAGGGTATACCTTGTTATTAATCATGTCACGATTGAACTATAAAATGGGTCGAATTAAATAGCGTCGTAGAGGCCTGGGGCGGGGTTTTTGTCGGGGAACGGAAGCTTGATTTGCGAATGCGCTCTTGGGATTCGTGGAAGGGATTACTAACTCCAGGCGCTCTCATTGTCCCCGCCTATCCATTCACCAAAGAATTCGCGAGCATTATAAATTAGGCGTGGGAAGCAGTCTCTTTCGATACGGTTTCGGGAATTCAGAAACCAAGTTCAAGTCCACGGCTGCGACTACCTCAGCCACCACGAAATCCGAGCCCTCAGGCTACACGGATGGCTTGGTCTTTTATATGCACTTCTCGGTTTATTTCTGTTGTTACGGCCTCAAGTCTCCTTGTGGGTGGGGGGATAGTGGAGTAGAATATTCTCGATGAAGCGTCGCCTTGCTCGCCCCACCCTCAAGACCTATTCATTCAAACCCGGCTCCTCCCATGAAATCGAAATCTCTTCGATAGCTGAGACCTATGCCCAGGCCGCATGCCTGGTCACCGAACCTCATCGCGCCGATTTCCATCAAATTATTTGGGTCCGCTCTGGCAGGGCAAGGCTATTACTCGACTTGGAAACCATTCCCATGGTCCCCGGAGCCGCGCTCTTCATACGCAAGCATCGTGTGCTCATGTATGATAGGGCTGCGAGTTACGATGGTTTGGCGATTCGCTTCACCGACGACTTTTTTTCCCGATCCGTAGAAGATGCCCGCTTCCTTCGCGAAGGGCGATTATTTCAGGTAGAACGCTCGGCGACAGCGCAGGTCTTGCCTACAAAGGATGCCACCTTGGTGGGTATCACGGACGGGATGCGTCGAGAATTGGCGAAGCCTGACGACGGTTTTCAAAGAGTCGTGCTCCGTAATTTGCTGCACAATTTTCTGATTGAATGCGAACGCCGGGCGAAATGGCCCGAACCGACATCGCGACCCTCTCAGGACGCTAGCGCCACGGCGCAGAGATTCCTCGTCCTCATCGAAAATGGTTTTCGTGTTGGCAAGCAGGTTTCCGATTATGCGCAGCGCTTGGGAATCACTGAGAAGAGCCTGCAAACCGCGACTGCCAAGGCCTTTGGCAAGACCCCTAAGAGCCTACTCGATGAGCGTGTAATGCTGGAGGCAAAAAGGCTTCTCCTATTTGGATCCGAAACCGTGAAAGAGGTTGCTTTCGGTCTCGGTTTCGACGAGGTCACCAATTTCAACAAGTATTTCCGCAAGCACGCGCAGTCCACGCCCGCCACGTTCCGTGCGCGTTACCTCGGCTAAGGGTTTTGAAGTCCTAAGGGCTCAGGCGCAAAAACCCCCAATCGTCAGTTAAGGGCTCCTTCGCATTCTTACCCTAGTACGGCGCCTTCTTACCCTATCGCGCGCCCAGCTATTCCGGTAACTTATCTCCACGCTTAACGGAGGAGCATTCATGCATCTGGAATTGAAACCGATACTCGCGGTCGTCGCCCTACTGAACCTAGGGGGCTTAGGAATTGTCAGCGCAAAACCCGAAGGAAAGAGCAAAGCCATGTCAAATCGAGAAAAAGCCGTACAATTATTGCGAAGCATTGAAACTGGGGATGCCGGCCCCGTCGCCTATGTCAACCCAAACAAATACACTCAGCATAATCTAGGCGTGGCCGATGGATTGGCAGGGTTCGGCGCTCTATTGCAGCAGCTCCCCAAGGGCTCGGCCAAGGTGAATGTGGTACGCGCCTTTTCCGACGGCGATTTCGTATTCACCCATACCGAATACGATTTTTTCGGCCCTAAAATTGGCTTCGATCTTTTCCGTTTCGAGAATGGTCTTATCGTCGAGCATTGGGACAATCTGCAAACGACGGTGGCGAAGACGCCAAGCGGCCACACCATGATTGATGGCCCGACCCAGGCTAAAGACCTAAGTAAGACGGAAGCTAATAAAAGCCTGGTTCTAAGCTTTGTGAACGACATTCTTGTGAACGGAAAAATGGAGAAGCTTGCCGGTTACTATGACGGCGACGCCTATATACAGCATAACCCGAATATCCCCGACTTGGTTTCGGGTCTTGGCGCGGCGCTTCAGGCCATGGCCAAACAGGGCATCACCTTGAAGTATTCCAAGGTTCATCGCGTCTTGGGCGAAGGCGAATTCGTTCTCGCCATCAGCGAAGGTCATTTGGGAGGCGTTCACTCCGCCTTTTACGACCTCTTCCGCATTGCGAATGGAAAAGTCGCTGAGCATTGGGATGTGATTGAGGCCATCCCTCCGCAAGCGGAGTGGAAGAACACCAACGGCAAGTTCTAATCACCCAAGTGGTGACTTTCAATTTCCCTACACTGTCGATTCGGGGGGCGGCTTCCGCCTCCCCCGCCGTCAGCCCGTAATCTCGCGCTCTGCGCTCGTTCCGCTTCGCTTGGCATTTGTCGGCATCCGGCTCCCCTCCGGCATTTAAAAGCAAATTTCATTTACAAGGTTGTCGCCAATCTAGCAGGATCAAATATCGTGTCGAGACCCAAAGCCCAATCCAATCGCCGCTTATGTACGCAGGGTCATGTCTTTTTCAAAACCAGCCAATGCCCGGTTTGTCCGCAATGTGAAAAGGAGCGTGAGCCCACCGATGCCTTCCTCTCCCTATTTTATGCCCCAGCTCGTCGTGCCCTGGAGAATGCTGGCATCACGACAGCAAGCGAACTTGCCCGTCACACCCAAGCGGAGGTGATGGGTTTGCATGGCATGGGCAAGGCATCGCTGCCCGCGCTATTGCAGGCATTGAAATCATCGGGTAAAAAATTCAAGGCAGGTTAGACGGCCCCGGCCTTTCCCTCAAGATGAGGACTTGGCCGCGCGATTAAGAAAATCATTGAAGGGCTTGAGCGCCTTAAAGGTCGCCACCGCTGACTTGAGAAAGCCCGGAGCTTGGGCTTGGTCATCCGTGACTTTTCGCATGGCCAAAAAGCTTTTGTGCTTGAGCCATTCGATACGAGGGTGATCGGGATCATAGCCCCGGGGAGCCGTCTTCAAGCTCTCCCCTGCGAGCTCGCCGAAGTGCTTGCCAAACGAAGCAGAGGCCAGGATTTTTTCCAAGGTTTTGCCATCGCGATCGATGGCCGTGCGAATGCCATTCAGCCAGGGAGCCGGAGGCATATAGGCTCCGCCGGCAATCAAGGTGGCGCTGGGTTCAACATGGATATAATAGCCCGCCCGATCATGGACTTCTTTGGCGAAGACCCCGAGATGGGCGCCGAAATGGGTCTTGTAGGGCGACTTGTCCTTGGAGAAGCGCACGTCGCGATGGATTCTGAAAATGCACTTCGTCACATCGATGTCCTGCATCGAAGAATCGAAGGTGGAAATGCCCAGGGCAACCCCCTGGACGAAGTTGCGGAACTCTTCGCGCGCGGCCGTGTAGCCGTCCTGGTGCGCCTGGAACCAGGCTCGGTCATTGTGCTTGGCCAATGCCGTCAGGAACTTGAAAGTCTGGGTGGTTATCATGTGAGAAAAGTAGATTTCAGCAAAAAGGAGTCTACATGAAAGCCGTCTTGTTTTACGAATCCAATGACACGCCCATCGAAAGAATAATGGAGGCCTTCCCACGACATAAAGCCTTGCTGGACGCCTTCCATCAAAGGGGCGAGCTTTTAGCGGTGGGAGCTTTTGCAAACCCAAAGCAAGATGGCTCCATGGGAATATTCAAAAGCAAGGAATCCGCCGAGGCCTTTATGAAACGGGATCCTTTTCTAAACGAAGGCCTGGTCGCCAAAGCGACGATCAAGGAATGGAATGAGATATACTTAGGCTGATAGAGAGAGGGTCATCATGAAACAAAATTTTGCCACTATCCCCGCCTATCATCGCGGCCAAAGCAAAGCAGACCAGGCTATTTGCGGAAAGCTGAAAGAGGAGATCGAGCGGGCCCTGCCTAAGGCCGAGAGCAAAATCTGGCATGGTCACCCAGTTTGGTTTCTCGATGGCAATCCCATCGTAGGCTATCACCGATTGAAAGACAATATTCGGTTGATGTTTTGGAGCGGCCAGAGTTTCGACGAAGACGGTTTAGCTTCCGAGGGCACCTTCAAGGCCGCCGAAGTGCGCTTCAACACGGTCGACGAAATCAAGGTGACACCTTTGCGACGTTGGCTGGCGAAGTCGAAAAAAATCCAGTGGGATTACAAGAATATTGTCAAGCGCCGGGGAGTTTTGGAGAGACTAAGCTGAAGCCATCCTTTTTCCCCTCATGAAAACCCAATACTATACCGCCTCCACCCTGAACGGATTTCTCGCCGACTCACAGCATTCTCTCGATTGGCTTTTTCAATTCGGCGAAGTCGAAAGCATGAAAGATCATTATCCCCGCTTTATCTCCGAAGTGGGAGCCTTAGCCATGGGCACCAGCACCTATGAATGGATATTGCGACAAGAAAAACTTTTGGAACACCCTGAAAAATGGCCCTCCTCCATACCGGCGTGGATCTTTACCCATCGCGATTTGCCGCGCCGTTTCACCAAGCCTCCCTTGAAGCTTGTTAAAGCCGAAATCTTTGACGAAGTCTATGCCACCCTGACCTATTCCGTTCCCCGCCAGTGAAGATCTGAAGCTGACATCGGTTTTTTCAACTCGTAACGCTGCATTCATTTATCATTACAGGGATTGCCGAATTCACCGGGAATTGCTGTTCATGATGGAAAAAGCCACCGTTATGGGAATCAAGTCCGTGGATCCCTATTCTTATAGCGATCCCTCGGATGCCGAATTGGCGCGGCGTTCCCGACCCAGCGCAGCCGCCTTGGCCTTGGTTTGCTTCCTGATTTGGATGTTTTCGGGGGCGGTGCATGAAGGCCCTGCCTATTTACCCAAATTACTGGTGTTTTCTTGGGTGGCCAATGGCCTCCGCCTTATTCTCGCCTTTGGATTTCCGGTTTGGCATCGCCTAAGCGCCAAGGTCTGGCTAACCTGTTTTCAAATTTTGGGCTTGGGCAATGCCCTGATTTGGGGCTTGGGCTCCGGCTATTTGCTGGTCAGCCATCCCAATCGCTTTGCCACCTATCTCGTGATGATGATCACGATTACCATGGGGGCGGGAGCTACCACTTCCCTTGCGCCCAGCCTGTGGCAATTGCGCACCTATGCCGTTTTTCTATTGCTTCCCGGCGCCCTATTCGGTTGCTTTTCGGGTTCTCGCGATCCCTTGACTCTGGGCATCATGCACTTGGTTTACCTTGGCTTTGTCTGGGTGCATGGTGGCCAAAACCATCATACCCTGTGGGAATATTGGAAAGGACGCCGTCGCCTGGAAGAAAATGCCGAATCCCTGCTGCGCATGAGCCGCGAAGCCCATAGCGCTTCCGAAGCCAAGACCTTGTTTTTGGCCGGCATGAGCCATGAAATTCGCACCCCCATGAATGGCGTTTTGGGCATGGCCGACTTGCTCTTGCATACACCCTTGCAACCGGATCAGCGGGACATGGTCGGTACCTTGCGCCGATCGGGCGAGCATTTGCTCGAATTGCTCAATGACGTGCTCGATTTGTCGCGCATTGAAGCCGGCAAAATCGATATACGCCCCCAAGCCGCTTCCGTCGCCGAGCTCACCTCGGAAGCCGTGCGCATGCTTGATCCCGTAGTCCGCAGCCGCGGGCTTCGCCTCGACTTCGAGGGCGGCATACCGCGCGACCAAAGGCATCATGTCGATCCCCTGCGCTATAAGCAAATTGTGGCCAATCTGGTCAGTAATGCCGTGAAATTCACTGAAAAAGGCAGCATTACCCTCCGACTTTTGCCGGGTGAAAAACCACTAAACGGGTCAAGCGCGGAAAAACACCCGCCCGGTATTCGGCTCGAAGTCGAAGACACCGGAGTCGGCATCTCCCCCGAGAACTTGCCGCGCATATTTCAGGCCTTTACCCAAGTCGATGCCTCTTCGACGCGTTTGCGCGGCGGTTCGGGTTTAGGTCTGACCATCACCAGGCATTGGGTAGAAGTCATGGGAGGACGAATCTCCGTGGAAAGTAAAATCGGTCAAGGCAGTATTTTCCGCGTCGACTTGCCCTTACCCGAGGCCACCCAAGAAGAATGGGCGGCTGCCCAAGACGCCGAGGCCCGGAGTCGTCAGGTGGCTAGCCTGAAAGAAGCCGAAACGGTTTCCCCGCCTCAAGAACCGGCCTTGCCCGAAAGCCTAGCCTCTCCGTCGCGGCGAAAGCGGCGTCCCGAAGAAACCGACATTTTGCCCAAGCCCACTCCGGAATTCCGCACCGCGCGGATTTTAGTGGCCGAAGATCATCCCATCAATCGCAAAGTCGTCAGCGCCATGCTCGAGCGGCTGGGCTTTGCTCCCGTCCTGGTGGGCGACGGCAAGGAAGTGCTCTCCAGCCTCGATCGAGAGCCATTCGATTTGGTGCTCATGGACTGCCAAATGCCTCATCTCGACGGCTATGAAGCCACGCGCCGTCTGCGCGCCATGCCCTCGCGCAATCAAAACGTGCCCGTCATCGCCTTGACCGCCAATGCCATGAAGGGCGACGACCTTCGCTGCCTCGAAGCCGGCATGAATGACTTTTTACCCAAGCCCGTGCAATTGTCCGCCCTTTCCGCCATGTTGGAAAAATGGCTGGAAAGAAAGTGAACCAAACCGTTCATTTTTGCTTTTCGCCTGGGACGGGAGGAATGTGACGGCGGTCACAGATTTTTCCATCGGCAATAGCTATTCTGGTCGACATGAAAAAGGCAGCCCCTACCCAAACTCCTCCATTGCTGCGAAATATTCCTAGCCATCAAGCCGACACTCTATTTTGGTCTGGTTCGCGTCGCGCCATCGCCGTAGTCGTTTTTCTTCTGGCCATGGGTATTTTCGCCTATGCTCTTACCCGACTCGTGTCGGGCTAATTCGGAGTGATTATACCTTCGGTGACGACTTGCGCCGAACTATTCTGTTGTCATTAGGGGGACGTCTCCCCCTCGCTGCAAACGCTGCGCGTTTTCCGCTACCCCCTCTGCGGGATGCTGCGCCCCGCAACGCCCAACTGGGACCGAAATTCTCTACTAGCGGGTTAATCCCCATCCCCAGATCGCAACCGGATGGCCTGTCGACTATTCTTACACAAATGTCCTTTCCAGCCCATGGTGACCGGGGGGAGACGAGACCGATTCTACTTCGGAGTAAGGCGGGTCGAAGTCGCGGGGGGCTGAAACACCCCCGTACCTTGAATGTGACCGTGATCACAGACTCGGTCTTGATGATTAAACTATGTTGGCTTCCATGAAAACGAAAAAAGCAGACTATTACGCAGACAAGGCCAGTTTTTCGGCCGACCAGGCTTTTTGGCAAGTGGTAACGCCTTGGATTTGGACCGCAGCCGCGGCTTGCTTGACCACGGCCGCCGTGATTTGGACTCTCTGAGCTTGGGTTAATCCCGCTTTTGAGGGCCTGAAACACGCGTTTCGGGGCAAAAGTCCCGAGTCGAAGCCTGCTTCGAGCTAACTTTACCGTCCCTACAAAGGGTTCCTTACCGGGAATCCTTTTTTTATTTCCGGTTTTGCGAGGATTCTATGCCCCAGCTTGGCATGCGCGATGTGCGCTTTCATTTCGGCGGACCGGCTTTGCTGGATGGCGTCACCTTTATGCTTGAGGCGGGCGAACGTGTTTGCCTGACGGGGCGCAATGGCGCGGGCAAAAGCACCATGCTGCGCATGTTGCTGGGCGAACGCAAGCCCGATGGCGGCGAAGTGATTCGCTCGCCCGGTTTGCGCGTGGCTTATTTGCCGCAGGATATTCCCACGGACTTGAAGGGCACGGTGGCCGAGATCGTGGCCCAAGGCGCGGAGCATCATGCGCATGAAGGCGATTGGAAGGTCGAGCTGGAGGCCGAGCATTGGATAGGCATGGCGGGCTTGCCGGGTGAGGCTGATTTCTCGTCCTTGTCGGGCGGGCAAAAGCGCCGCGTGCTCTTGGCCAAGGCCTTGGCTGCGGATCCTGAAGTCTTGCTGCTCGACGAGCCTACCAATCATCTCGACATCGCTTCCATCGACTGGATGGAAGACTTGCTGCGTACCTCACGCGTTACCTTGCTTTTCATCACCCATGATCGCGCCTTTTTGCGGCGCATGGCGACGCGCATTCTCGAACTCGATCGCGGCAAGCTTTACGATTGGGATTGCGGCTACGACGTTTTCCTGACTCGCAAGGAAGCCTTGCTCGAGGCCCAGGAAAAAGAGTGGAATGTTTTCGACAAGAAAATGGAAACCGAAGAGGCTTGGGCACGCCGCAGTCCCAAGGCGAGGCGGGCCCGCAATGAAGGGCGTGTGCGGGCTTTGCAGGCCATGCGCGCTGAGCGGGCAGCACGCCGTGAGCGTCAAGGCGCGGCAACCTTGCTGGTGAATGAGGGCGCGCGCTCCGGGCAAAAGGTGCTTGAGGCCAAGGATTTGGCTTTCGACTATGGCGACAAGCCCATTATCAGCGCCTGTTCCACCCAGATCATGCGCGGCGAAAAGGTGGCCTTGCTAGGGCCTAATGGTTCGGGCAAGACGACCTTACTGCGCCTTTTGCTCGGCGAACTCAAGCCCGTGCAAGGCACGGTGCAATTGGGATCGAATTTGCAAATCCTGTATTTCGATCAGCTGCGCGGGCAAATCGATCCGGAGCAGACGGTGCGTTTCAATATTGCCGGTGGCCAGGAATTCGTGCAAGTGGGCGGCAAGAATCGCCATGTCATGGGCTATTTGCAGGATTTCCTTTTCGATCCGCAAAGATCTCTGGTGAAGGCTGGCGTGCTGTCGGGCGGCGAACGCAACCGGCTTTTATTGGCCAAGCTTTTCACGCGTCCGGGCAATGTCCTGGTACTCGACGAACCCACCAATGATCTCGATGTCGAAACCTTGACCTTGCTCGAAGAGCTTTTGGTGGATTATCCCGGCACGGTCCTGGTGGTGAGCCATGATCGCGAATTTCTCGACAATGTGGCGACTTCGGTTTTGGCCATCGGCGAAGGCGGCATTGTCGATGATTTCGTCGGCGGCTGGAGCGATTGGAAGCGCCAGGACGAAGCGCGCAAGTTACGCCGCGCCGAAGCGGAAGCGCAAGCTGCAAAAAGCGCGGTAGCAAAATCGAGTTCGGCAACGTCTAAAAATGACACCACCGATAAGCCCGCCCCCGCGAAGGCGCGCAAGCTCAACTTCAAGGAACAGAAAGAGCTAGAGGCCTTGCCGGCTCGCATCGATGCGCTGGAAAAAGAGCAGGCCGCTCTTATCGAGCGCATCGCCACGCCCGAGTTTTACACTCAAGGCGCGACGGCCATTGCGGAAACGCAAGCGCGGCAAATCGCCGTGGATGCCGATTTGCTCGAGGCCTATGCGCGCTGGGATGCGCTGACGAGTTAAAAGTTTTAAGTAAAAAGTTAAAAGTGAAGAGAAAAAGTGAATAGTGGAGAGTGAAAAGAGAGGGGAAACCGATGCGAAGCGCCTTCATTGCAAAGACGATTCTGGTTTTTGGAGCCGCTTTGTTGACGTTGATGTCCTGCTCCAATCCGATGGATGAGTTCAAGGAACAGAAGCACGAATTTCCGAATGGACGGTATTCCTGCACTTCCGAAACGGATACCTTAATGATCGAGAAAAGCGGCCGGCACTTTACGGCTGTTTACATTGGCGATCCAAATGAAGCACGTATAACAAAAAATTCAAGTTCAATCGGATTCAAGGATTATAAGCTGGAAGGTGACGCAATCTATATCAGCGAAAATTTTTTAATTGAACCCACGCTGTTGATGAAAGGCAAAATGACTGGATTTTCGGTTGTCGGTGAAACGGTGTATACTACGCCAACCGATAGCATTGATATGGATTCCTTTCCAATTAAAAAGGATGAGAAAGGCGAATATCGATTAAGAAAATTCAAAAACTATGGCCCTTTTGAATTTGAAGGGTATTGGTTGTATTGCAAGAAGTCAAATATCCCGTGAAGGACGTCGAGTTTTATTTCGAAGGAATGGCTATTGGCCTTTTTGTGGGTGATGCGCCACCCGTTGAAACGGGAAGCTATGAGTATAAGCCTTTTCGTGGGCCTGGCCATGTGGATATGGTGCAGATGCTCAATAGCTCTGGGATTACCAAATGCTATTACGATACGGGCATAGGTCGTCTGTTCTTTCATGTGATGGCTATGGGTGAAGGAAACATCCTAGCCTTAGCGAATTTTGAACTTGTCCAATTGGGCCAAAAGAATTGGGTGGATTGGCTTGAGCCTTGGGTGCCCGCTGTAGCCGGTTTAGAAAAGGAGCTGGAGAAGGAGATTGGAAAAGATCATGTTCTTTTCGGTCATCCTTGCAGTTCGGTTGCAAGGCGCATTGATAAGGATGACGTCCTGTTTCAAATCAGCGGACAAGAAAAATTGTTTGCCGTCGTGCAATTGACCTGGTCCGGGAAAACGGAAAGCGACAGCCAATTTCCAAAGACCGAATTGTTTCATGATATTGCCGAGTGGGTGGAGAAAAAGATGAAAAGAGACCACCAGGAATACATGGGAACCTGAGACGATGGCGAAACAACCTCACAATGACCTATACCGCATAAGGAGAATGGGCGATGGCTGCAGCCGCAATCCTAATAGCCGCTAGTGCTTCTATCACTCTCGTTCTCGGCACGCTTCACCTGCTTTTCACGTTTCGTGGGGACCGGTTATTCCCTAGCGATGCTTCGCTTATGGAAAGGATGAAACAAGTGTCGCCGCGCATTTCTCGCCAAACCACGATATGGCGGGCTGGGATTGGATTTAATGCAAGTCACAGTTTTGGTGCTATTCTGTTTGGTCTTATGTATTTCTATTTGGCCGTCATGGCGGCACCGTTCTTTTTTACATCGTTTTTTCTCATGGGCCTGGGATTTGTGTATATCGCTGCCATGACTTGGCTTGCTAAACGTTACTGGTTTGAAATTCCGTTTCGAGGCATTGCCCTAGCCGCGGTCCTATACGCAGCGGGTCTTGTAGCGAATGCGATCTAATTAAAGGTCCGGCAAAAACCGCCGTCGCTGTTCCGGCGTCGGCAAAGGGCAAGCCCAATTTCGTCCGATGCGATGGCGAATACGCGCGAGGACGCGATAGCCCAAATCCAGCAGGGGCAGCGGCACGAGCAGGGCCAGTACCGACCATCGCGTCCATCCCGGAACTTGCGGCAAAAACCAGAATACACCTTCGGAGCGAAACAATAAGGTTTCGCTGTCACCCTCGCGGCGATAGTGGGCCATGCTATCGACCTTGGCGAGAGCTGGGAAGCGCGCAATCAATTGCTGATAATAAGTGCTTTGTATAGGCGCGAAGCGCACGGCCTCGGGCAAGGGGCGAGTGAGAAGAAAGCGCACCCACCGATTGCAAACTCCGCATTCGCCGTCATAGAAAACCACGGTCATACCGTCGGGGATGCTAGCGGGGTTTTTCCCGTCAGCGCTCATGGGCAAGGCCTTGGCTTGTGCCCCGAAGCGCGGACGCATATCCCACAGGGTAGCGAGCAGGGGTCCGAACCAGGGCAAATCGCGCAGGGCTTGGCGAGTGAAAAAAGGCGCAGGATGCAGCGGTGAGGCCGCGAAGAGCAAGGTCAAAAGCAAAATCGAAGTACCGAAGGTGACATTCATGGTCAAGATAATGCCCACATGCATGAGCACCAGTCCCAAGGCCCAGGCCTTTTGCAAGGCAGGCCGGAAGGCGATGATCAAGGCGAAAACCTCCAAATACACCGCGCCTAAATAAAGGGGCCAACCCACCCAAGGGTGGTCGATGAGCCAAGGACCAAAAATCGATCGCTCGCCTGTCATCAATAATCGCTCGGCGATGAAGCGCGACAAGCTGTCGGGGGAAAGCATGGTGTGATCTTGATTGCGATAGATTTGCAATAGGAGCCCGAGCAGTTTGGAAATGCCCGACATGGTATAGGTGAGCAGAATCAGGGCTTGCGCGCCCCAAAACAAACGCAAGCCGGACCTATGCCCTTCGCCTCTCGCTAGGCGTTTTTCGCCGGGCAGGAACAAAAAGCAGAAGGCGACCATAGTCCATAAATGCAGGTGATTGTCGATTTTGCCGAAAGAGTTGTCCAGGGCCATGCCCTGCAGGCAGCCGAGAAAAGCCAGGACGCGAAACCAAGTCGAGGCGGGATTCCACGCGGCGAGCAAAGGCCCGAAAACAAAAAGCAAAAGCACAGCATGGATGCCCGTTTGCGTAGGCACCCAACGAATCCAGAATAAGGGCCACAGGGGATCGAGAGCCAGGGAGGCATAGCGCTCGACCGAGGTAAAAAAGTTGGCGCAGCCGAAATAAAGTAAGGCAGCATAAAAGGCGCGTATCCAAGGCTGGCATCGCGACCAACTCGCTTGAACGTCGGTGAAAACTTTGCGACCTGGCTGCTCCGTCCATTCCCAAAATGAATTCATGGCTGCCCCGGCGATAAGGTCGGCGGTGGCGAAGGGGGCGCCGGAGCGATTCGGTCCAACTCCATTGAAGGACTCACGGCGAAGCGGGCCAATTCGATTTGCTTGACGGCCCCGGTTTTCCAACGCTCCAGGGGATCGTATTGATTTTGCACCAGGGCATAGCGGGTCATGCCCTTTTGCAACTGGAGGCCATTGGTTTCGAATAAGCGCTGAAAGCGAAAGGCTTCCGCGCTATCGCCCATCGCGCGGGCCATGGCGAAATGATTGATCACGTAATAGATCTGAATGGCATGGGCATCGGGAACCAAGCCATCCGCATGGCTGTATTCCACCGGCGTCGGCAAGACCTGGCCTTCGACTTCAAGCAAATGCACGGAATAACTTTGAACTTCATTGGGCACAAAAACAAATAAGGCCCAAGCCGAAAACGGAATCCAATCGGTGGTGCGAATGCGTGAAAATCCGAGTAGGGTATAGACGGCCAAGGCGAAAGGCACGAGAGCGGCGACAAAGCGATCATAGCGCATGGGTGGACTCGCCTAGATAACTCATGTGGGAAAAGATATACCGAACCCGTACCACGATTAAGAATCGTGATACCGATTCTTGCAGAACCCTCAGGTGGTGGTGTGTTTTAGTTGAAAAATCCATCAATTTTCCAAAATGAGAAAGAATTAGTGCCTTGAATTGGTCGTTGCTTCAGCTAGTTTTTGTCTTGCCAATCCCTGAAGGCCTTCATACCTATGTTCCTGAATATTCGACACTGTTGCTGTGCTTGGCCCATTTTGGTCGCTGGCCTTTCCATTCCGCTTTCCTTGGCCGGAGCGACTCCTGCCTCCAAAGCGAAAATCGATCGCAGTCACATTCAAGACCTTTATCATGCCGGTGAATTGAAGGCGATAGAATCGAAGCTAGTCGGTCTATTAAAACAACGGCCAGTGCTTTCGAAATCCGATTCGATTTTTGTCTACAAATATGTCGGCGTTGCCTTAGCAGCTGACTCGCTCTCAAAGCCGTTGGCAAAAGACTATTTGTATAAGCTGCTCGCCCTGGCACCTGATGTCGATATCATAGACATGTATGTCTCTGATGGAATATATGCTTTGTTCACCGATGTCCGAAAAGAGTTCTTAACGCGATCGAAATACGTCCAAAGTAAAACCGCGATTGAAAGCGGAAAGTCCAATGCGATTGACGACACCCTTTCTCAGCCGGTTAAGCCACGAACCGCAAACGCATCAACGCGAGCACAACCGGCGGATCGCTCCAATAAAAGATGGCTATTTTGGACGCTTGGCGGGGCCGCAGTTGCCGGTGGGGCAATCGCCCTTTACCTGTTAACGCAAACGGCTGCATCCGCCCCAAGGGACACGATTTCCAATGCTCCCTAAATCCGTAAGAATATCCAGCTCTCTCCTTCCTTTTCTCGCCTTTTGCGCCTTTGTGAACCTGGTATTGATTTCTTGCAATACCGATGCACCCGAGGGCGATTCTGTACTCAAGATTCACAATCCAGCGCCTTTCTCCTCCGATATTGAAAAGGCCAAGGTCGTCTTGATTCAGGACGGGAAAGCCTTCACGCTTTTCGATGGATCCAAGAGCGACGCGCATTTTTCCGGACCGTGGTCGCTATCCCTTCCTCACCCACAAGAATCGGCCGTATTCGACTTGAATCTGTTTGGCTATGGTGCCGATGCGGCCCTGAGAATGAAATTATCGGTGCGCTATCGGTTGGTCGGTGGCAAATTGTTGGCCGACTCGACCTTGCAGTTTTATCAAGATACCGTAAAAGTTGCCCTGAAAGACAGCACATTCGAATTGAAATGGCTAGCCCTACCTGCATCGGTCACACCAACTGTGGAGATTGCCCAGACCGGGCTTGCAACCCTAGCTCAGGCAAAGACACTTAAGTTGCGGGCGGTGGGTAACACCCAGGTGATTGCCCGTCTACCGAATTCGATTTTCGCCGACACTCAGGTTGTGATGGTCTATGCTGACAGCTCCGGCAAGAAAAACGATTCCATCCCAGTGAAGTCGCAACCAGTTTCCCCCGACTCTCTCCGACTATTCCGCGACAGTCTTTCCTTATTCCTTGGCCTCGATGAATACCCGATCACCTGGACAGCCTACCCCAAGGTGTTTCAAGATTCGGTTTCCTGTCTTTCCACCGTTCCCGAAATTGCGG
>JAYUVP010000177.1:0-18475 GCA_043753995.1 Fibrobacterota bacterium | reverse complement strand
GAGGCCAAGGTCGAATGCCATTGCCACTGCCAAAATACCGCCATGGCAATGAGGCCAAGTACCAAGGCGGGTGCCATGGAGCGAATGTTAAAGCGCTTGGCGGAGGCGGATGGTTGCGCTAAGGATGGGGCTTGAGGCTCAATTGAGTTTGCATGAGAGTCGACCTCGGCGCCTAAGCTTTTCGCCATGAGCCTATGCTTATAGGCCGTGGCGACTTGACCCGCTTGCTCCGCAAGCTTGGCCTCGGCTTGCCAAAGCTCGGCCAATTCGCGCGCATTGATTTGCTTTGCGGCTTCGGCATCTTGGAAAAAAGTTTGCACGCGCAGGGCATCCCAAGCCAGGCGATGCTCACGCAGCATGGTCTCCAGGGATTTCAAAGCGGCGCCAGCCGTGGGTCTTTGGGCGGGATTCAAGGCGAGCAGGGAGGTCACCACTTGATGCCATGTCGGTGGCGCGGTGGGACAAGCGGTTTTGGAATCGACGAAGCGCCCTTCGCGTATTTGCAGCAAGGCGGCCTGCGCGTCTTCGGCTGTGATAACGGGTTTGCCAGTCACCATTTCGAGGGCCACCAAGCCCGCAGCGAATAAATCACTTTGCGCGGTAATCGGTTCACCGCGCGTCAATTCGGGCGAAGCATAGCGAGGCGTGCCGAGGAATTGCCCGGAAAGACTCAACGCTTGCGATCCTAAAAGCCGCGACAAGCCGAAGTCGGCGATTTTAAGCACGCCTTGATGGGTGACTAAAAGATTAGCCGGCTTGATGTCGCGATGCAAAACGCCATGACTATGCGCGACTTCAAGGCCGCGTAACAATTGAATAAGCAGGGCATAGGCACAAGCGGGCGGCAAGGGCCCGGTTTTTTCCAGCCAGGCTTCCAGGGAATGCCCGTCGACAAATTCCATGGCCAAATACAAGCGGTCCTCGGAGTCGCCGAGATCATAGAGATGCACGATATTCTCATGCGAAAGGCCGGCGACCACGCGACCCTCTTGCAGAAAACGCTCACGGGCGCGCGGATCCTGCCATAAATGACGATGGGGTAACTTGAGTGCGACCTGGCGAAGCAAGGTCGTGTCGGTGGCCAAATGCACCTCGGCCATACCCCCCGACGCGATGAGGCGGTCAAGAGAGTAGCGGCCAAGCGAGGTCATGCCCCTAAAGATAGCGGAGTCGCGCTTTGCCAGCGGGGCTTATAAACCAAATCTCAATCCGACCGATGCTTCGAGTCGATTGAGCGACTTGTAGTAGGTGATATCCTCACTGTCATCGTCACCGATATGATAGGTCACGCCATTCACCTTATATTCACGCGTTGTCGCTAAGATCAAACGCACCTGCATACCCACAGCGAGCGCGCGAAGCAAGGTGAAGTCGACGCCCAATTGGGCCAAAAAGCCATAGGTGTCGGTGCCGACATCGACCCGGCTCGCATTCATTTCATAAATCGATCGCCATCGTAAAAACCCGCCGCCGACCCCACCATAGATCACCATGGGCCCAGTGGGCAAGCGGCTCAGAAAATACGGGCCATAAAAGTCGAATTGGGTACGCGATCGATAATTGGCCGCCGCCGATCCATTTCGATAAACCAAATTGGGCGCTTTATCATCCGAAGTGTATCGCGAGTAAAATATCCCAAAGCCACCTTTGGGCCAGGGAAAAAGGGAAATGTCGCCATAGAGGTTACTGCCGAAACGCTCATCGCCCTTGAAATCCTTGCCTGCTGCGGTCAGGCCGGAATCGGAGCCACCGCCTATGTGCAAGCCCAAGCCCCAATCGGCGGCCACACGAAAAAAGGGAAGACCGCTTTGAGTCGGGTTGCCAGCTTCAACGGCTTCGTCCATTTCAAAGGGATCGCCATGGGAATAACCTATGACGAGGAAAATCGATAGCAGGTGGGGGCGAAGGTATGGGAGCACGGTAGGCGGATTATACAGCTATTCCACGAATCGGTGTGAAGTCTCGTATTCCAAAACAATTTCCGACCGCTCAAAGTGAGGGGGGTTCAGCCACTCGTTCCGGGCCATCCAAACACCCCCCAGGCTCGGCCCGCCTTGCTCTGAAGCCATGTCGGCCTCGCCTCCCCCCGTTACTCGATGTACTTCTTGAATTTATTGGTTCACCCATGCCGGCGCAGTTCCAAGGCGGCTTAATTTTGCGGTGGAATGAAGCGAATAAACTGGGACGAAATCGGCGGAAAATAGGATGGAAAAAGGTTTTTGATTGACTTTGGTACCGCATCGGGTATCCATCCCGAATTTGACGTTAGTTTCCAACCCCCACCTCCCTGGCAGGGGTATCTTGCAGCGAGGCGGGGGTTACCTTTTTTGGGCTTTGCCTTTGGCCCAATCGATGGCCTAGGCCTATTCCCATGCCGAAAGGCTCACTTTGACTTCTTTACAGGAAATGCTGCATGTCTGAAAACCTGGGATTTCTAGCGGGCCGCAAAGGAGTCGAGCGCTCCCTATTTGAACAAGTGGTGCAAATCGCCAAACGCGAGGGAACGCCAAGTTCCGAACAGATGCAGGAATTGGCCAAGGAATTTTTGTTTGGCGATGCCGCCGTCTATGGCACCGCTTCATTTTACGATTTCACGCGCCAAGAGAATAAGGGCGTCAAGGTTCGCGTTTGCAATGGCAGCGCTTGCCTGGTGGCGGGAACCCAAAACACTTTGTCCGGAATTTTGGAGAAGACATTTTCGGAAAAAGAGGTCGGCCACATTTGTTGCTTGGGCCGTTGCCACGAAAATGGCGCTTTCCAATTTCAAGGGAAAAACTATTCCGGAAAATCGGAAGCCGAAATCAAGCGCCTTTTCGCCGGCGAGTCCTTGGAAAGCGAAGACAAGTATACGGTGGGCACGACCCTGTCGAATCCCATCTTGACCGGAACCGTTCGGGCTGTCGGGGAAATGTATCCCTTGCTCGAAGCGGTCATAGCCAAGGGCCGGGATGCCGCCTTGGCCGAAGTCAAAGCCGCCAATCTTCGAGGCCGGGGTGGAGCGGGATTCCCCATGGGCATCAAGCTGGAGTCTTGTGCCCGCACGGAGTCGGATCAAAAATTTGTGGTATGCAATGCCGACGAAGGCGATCCTGGAGCCTATTCGGATCGCTACCTGCTGGAACGCCAACCGCACTTGGTGCTCTTTGGCATGATGGCCGCCGGTTTCATCGTCGGCGCGGATTGCGGCGTCTTGTATATACGAGGCGAATACCCCGAGGCGATTCGGATTGTGCGTGAAGCCATAGCCGAGCTCGAAGGCGGCGAGTGGTTAGGGAAAAATATCCGGGGCACCGGATTCAGTTTCCGCTTCAAGGTTATCGAAGGCGCGGGGGCCTATATCTGCGGCGAAGAAACTGCCTTGCTTTCTTCAATCGAGGGGCAACGCCCCGAAGTGCGCGTGCGTCCTCCCTATCCTGCCCAAGTGGGATTGTTTAACAAGCCTACCGTGGTCAATAATGTCGAGACCTTGGCAAACCTGTACGAAGTGCTCAGTAAGGGTGGCGAGGCTTTCACGAAAACAGGAACGACGAAATCATCGGGCACCAAGTTGGTGTGCTTGGATAGTCTTTTCAACCAGCCCGGCCTCTATGAGGTCGCCATGGGAACGCCGTTCTCGGACGTAGTGAATAAGTTGGGTGGTGGCTTTAAGCAGCCGGTCAAAGCCGTGCATGTGGGCGGGCCATTAGGCGGCCTCGTGCCGGTGCATAAAATTCCGGATCTCACCTTGGATTTCGAATCCTTCGCCGCTAACGGATTTTTAATGGGGCATGCCGGCGTAGTTTCCCTGCCGGAAAATTTCCCCCTCATTGCCTATCTCGAACATCTTTTCGAATTCACCGCAGCGGAATCGTGCGGCAAGTGTTTCCCCTGCAGTTTGGGCTCGGTTCGAGGCCAGGAAATGCTGGTCAAGGCACAAAGCGGCGAATACAAAATCCCCCGCAAGCTAATGGACGATTTGCTGGAGACCATGGAAATCGGTTCGCTCTGCGCCCTGGGCGGCGGCTTGCCATTAGGCGTCAAGAACGCCTTGAAGTATTTCGAACCGGAATTACGCGACTATTTCGCTTAAGGAAAAAGACATGAGCGCCAATATCGCCTATATCGAAAACCAGCCTTTTGCCATTGAGCCGGGGGAAAGCATGCTGGCTTTCCTGCGTCGTAACGATCGCAATGCACCGACTCTGTGCGATGCTCCAAATCTCAAACCCTTTGGATCTTGCCGGGTTTGCAGCGTGGATGTGGCGCTAAAAGAAGGCGGACCCTGCAAAGCCATGGCCTCCTGTCATACTCCGGTTACTGCGGGGCAATACCTCTATCCTGACTCCGAACGCATACTCCGGTTGCGCCGCAATATCGTGGAGTTGGTGCTGACGGATTACCCGGCGGATAGGCTGAACGAAAATCAAAGCGGCCGCAATGAATTGCGGAATGTGGCCGAGGCTGTCGGCATAACGCATCAAGACATTCGTTATCCCGCGGGAAAAAACCATAACGATCGGGAAAAGGACGTCTCGCATCCCTATATGCGCGCCGACCTTTCCACTTGCATCAATTGCTATCGCTGCGTGCGCGCATGCGACGAGGTGCAGGGCGAAATGGTGCTCAGCATGGCGGGACGTGGTTTTGATCATCGTATCATCATGGGCTTAAATGAGAACTATCAGGAATCGGCCTGTGTTTCCTGCGGCGCCTGCGCCCAGGCGTGTCCGACCCAAGCCATCACCGATATCTTTCAATCCAAAAGCACGGTGGCGGAAAAGACCACGCGCACGATTTGCACGTATTGCGGCGTGGGTTGCAATCTGGAAGTTTCCACCGTCAGCGGGGAAATCAAATCCATTCTCGCCCCCTACGATGCCGAGGTGAATCAAGGCCATACCTGCCTCAAGGGCCGATATGCTTTTGAGTTCTATCGCCATCCCGAACGATTAACGACTCCGTTGATCCGAAAAAACGGGGCACTGGTGGAAGCGACCTGGGAAGAGGCTTACGATTTCATCGCCACGAAATTGACGGCCATCAAAAAAGAGCATGGGCCGAATTCCATCGGCGGCGTCGCCTGCGCCCGGGGCACCAATGAGGAAAGCTACCTCATGCAGAAATTCATTCGTGCCGTGGTGGGTACCAATAATATTGACGGTTGCGCCCGCGTCTGCCATTCGCCCACGGCCATGGGAATGCAGCGTACCTTCGGCACGGGTGCCGCTACCAATTCCATCAAGGACATTGCCCATACCGAATGCATGTTGGTGATTGGAGCCAATCCCACCGCCGCCCATCCGGTCACCGGAGCCAAGATCAAGCAGCGGGCCATGAAGGGATTCCCCCTCATTGTCATCGATCCCCGCAAAATCGAATTGACCAAATACGCCACCCATCATTTGCAAATACGCCCCGGAACCAATGTCGCCGTATTGAACATGATGCTTTATTACATCGTGACCGAAGGCCGGGTGGACAAGCAATTCGTCGAAACCCGCACTGAAGGGTTCGAGTCCTTCAAAGCCGAATTGTTGAAAATCGATTTGGATGAAATGGAACGGATCACCGGAGTGGACCGAAATCTGGTTCGCGATGCTGCATTGACCTATGCCAGCGCCAAGGCCGCCATGTCCTTCCATGGCCTCGGCGTCACCGAGCATTCGCAGGGAACCTTTACCGTGATGTTGATCGCGGATCTAGCCATGCTCACCGGAAATATTGGTCGGAAAGGCGTGGGGGTGACCCCGTTGCGCGGCCAGAATAATGTCCAGGGATTGGCTGACATGGGTGCGCAGCCGCATCAAGGGGCGGGTTATCTCGCGGTGAATGACGAGGACAATCATCGCTTATACGAGGAATTCTACGGGGTCAAGCTGACTCGCGACGCCGGTTTGAAAATCCCTGAAATGTATGAGGCCGCCCTGCGCGGTGAATTGAAGGCCTTGTGGGTGGTCGGGGAAGATGTTCTACAAACCGATCCGAATACGAATCGAGTCAAAGCGGCACTACAAAGTCTCGACTTGCTGGTGGTGAACGAGCTTTTCATGAATGACACGGCGCGAATGGCTACCGTGGTCTTACCCGCAGCTTCTTTCTTTGAAAAAAGCGGAACCTTCACCAATGGCGAAAGACGGATTCAGCGGGTGCATCAGGTGGTGGAGCCCGTGGGTCAAAGTCGGTCGGATGGCCAAATCATCGTCGATATCATGAATCGCATGGGATATAAACAACCCGATTATGATCCCAAGACCTTGCTGGAAGAAATTTCAGGCATCGTACCCTTCTTTAAGGGCGTTAGTTGGGATGAGCTGGGAACGAATGGCAAGCAATGGCCAGTCGGAGCGGATCGCAAAAGCACGGAAATCATTCACACCGAATCGTTCAAGCGGGGCAAGGGCCATATCCAGTTCAAGGCCTTCAAGGAAAGCCCGGAAATCACGGAGCATGCTAAAACATATCCGTTCATCTTGACGACCAATCGCGAATTGGAGCATTACAATTGCGGCACCATGACGCGCCGTACTCACAATGCGAAAATTCTGGATAAGGACGTGCTTCTCATCAATCCCGTCGATGCCGCCGCCAAAGGAATCGCCCAGGGTGATTTGGTTTGCGTCAGCTCCGCACGCGGCAAAGTGGATGTCATGGCCAAAATTTCAAAGGAAGTGAAGCCCGGAATATTGAGCTCCACCTTTCATTTTCCTGAAATCATGATGAATATCATCACCTCAAGCGTAGCGGATACGGAAACGAAATGCCCCGAGTACAAGGTGGTGGCCGTGGATATCCGAAAGGCAAGGAAGGTCGAACAGCGGAAAGCGGAGATGGCGGCGCCAGCCTAGCGGTGATTGATTTAATAATGGAAGACTGAAATTACCCGCCGCTGACAGGTGCAATCAAATCAAGCGTATTGCAAAGCGGCACAATTTCACCTTCATTCAGATAAGCATCATCCACGGCAATGCGGCAGCGCCGAATCAAGGCGGCATGGGCGGGAAATTGCGCCGCCAATTGCTCCAGCACCTCCGGTTCTGATGCGGGCAGGGGCAATTCGACATTCACTTCGCGGCCAAGAGTTTCGCGCAATTGCGCATAAAGCAAAACCCGAATCAAAGCCACTTTATCCTGCCTCTACGACTGGGTTCGCCTTGTCCTGGCCGAGCGCCTGCAAGGCGGCCACGCGGTCCTCCGGCGTATTGGCATTGTCGAGGTCTTGCGGCGAGGGTAGCGTCAAGGTGACGGGGTTCAGTTTTTGCAAACCCTTACGGGCGCAACGCAATCCTTCCGCGAAAGCCTCGCCCAACTGCGAAGCCGAGGCTGGTTCATACAAAGCGCACATGGGTTCGACGAGGCCGTCATAGGCGCTCGAATAGGCAATGGCTTGAGCCGAGACGGACCGCGCCAGCAATAACTTTTCAATGGTTTCTGCTTTCAAGAAAGGCAGGTCGCAAGCCACCACCAGCCAGGCCGCTTCCGGGAATTGCTTTTGCGCCGAGACCACGGCGCCCAGCGGTCCCTCACCGGGAAAGGCATCGAACAATGGGGGAAAAGCCCTGAAGCCGGGAAGCTGGGCCTGCTCAGGACGAATGCCGACAAAGCGTTTTTCGCAAAACGGCGCCAATAGGTCATAGGCGATTTCAAGTTGCGGCTTGCCTTGGTAAATCAGGGTGGCTTTGTCGACACCCATGCGGCGGCTGCGGCCGCCACCGAGCACCAGGCCATAAATGGGGGCCCCTGTTTTTTCCTCGGCAGAAAGCACGGTGGTGCTCATGATTGATTCTCGGCGCGATAATCCGATTTTCCGCCGGTTTTTTCCAGCAAACGAATATCATGAATCACGATTTCATGGGATAATGCCTTGGCCATATCATAGACGGTCAGCGCAGCCACACTCACGGCAGTGAGGGCTTCCATTTCAACGCCGGTAGCGGCTTGGGTGGAAACCGTGGCTTCGATAATGGCGAGGCGACCTTCAAGGCGGCATTCGATGCGGCAACCGCTCAAGGGCAGGGGATGGCAAAGCGGTATCAAGTCCCAGGTTTTTTTAGCGGCCATGGTGCCCGCAAGAATGGCGGCTTGAAAGACCGATCCCTTGGGTGTCAGCAAATCCTGGCCTTGCGCCGCGGCCAATACCGCCTCGGGCAAGGTGATTTTTGCCTGGGCCCTGGCGCGTCGCGCGGTTTCGATTTTGGCGCCGACATCGACCATGCCGGGGCGGCCTTGTTCATCTACATGGGTGAAAGACATGGTGGATATTTAGTAATGCCGGTTTATAGTCGAGGCAAATTCAAGGCTTGAGCGAGTAGGGTCAGGTGATGGGTGCTTTTTGAGGAAAGTCCGACCTTGGTCAGCAAATAGCGCGAATAGGCAGATGCTTGTTTCCAAAAGTCGCCTCTTAAGTCAAAACCCATGGCCAGGAGTTTCGTCCTCAGTTCTTCGGGAGTTTCGGTTGCTTCGGCGGAAAGCCTGGCGGGTAAAGGCTCCAGATCTTCACCGATATGTTCTTGGGTCAAAGCGCGAAGGCGCAGGGTGAAGTCGACACCGTTGGCGGGAGATTCGCAAGGCAAGGCCAGCAGGGCTTGACGCGCCTCTTTCGGAAATGCCTGCCATTGCTTGAGATGCAATTTAAAGCCGACCCGATCGAGCTTGTAACGCATGGCCATGGGCAAAAAGGTTAAGGTGACGTATTCGTCCTCTTTTTCCCAAGGCAATAAAGCCGTCGATTTTAGAATTTCACTCTCATGCATTATCCAACTCCTCAAAAGAGCATTCCTAGCAAAGCATAACCCGGTGGTCCTGACTTGGCACTCTGCGCCGCCACCCCTTAGGATATAAGGGTGAGCAGGATTGGGGCCTGCGCCAGGGAGGGTATATCATGCGGTATCCCCCTGATAAAATCAAAACCCGTTGTGGAAGGCTCAATCGCAAGGTTGGGCTCTTCCCATTTGGGGATGGCGCATTTTCCCGGCGTGCCTTCTAGACCTTAGGTGGGTATACTCCCTATTAGAAGGCCGCGTGCGACAGGATGTCGCCGCGAATCGAATCGCATGGAAGCCCTGCTCCGCCAACTCCATTGGTTTTCGGGACGCGATGACGCGATGGCTGCGCGCGTGGCGCTGTGGTGCCAGCATCGCACCGGTTCTTTCGACAGCGATGCCCTGCGCGTTTTCGCCGAACTCTTGCAACAAGATTTTGCCGAACTTGGAGGGGAAAGCGAAATCGTGACCTTGCCTCCGCTGATGGCCTACCGAGCCCAAGGCCAGGAAGACATGAAACCCTTGGGGCCGGCTTTTGTCCTACGTAAGCGTGCGAAAGCGCCTTTGCAGGTGCTATTGGCCATACACACCGATGTGGTTTATGCCGAAAGCGAAAAGGACATTGCCTCCATACGGATGCGGCAGGATGGCGATTGGCTGCATGCCCCGGGCAGCGCCGATGCCAAGGGAGGTATTGCCGTTTTACGCGAAGCCTTGCTTTGTCTAGAGCATTCGCCCTGGTCGCAAAACGTTGGCTGGCGCGTCGTGCTCAATCCCGATGAAGAAATCGGATCGCCGGGCTCTTCGGGGATTTTGCGTCGAGAAGCAGCGGCTTGTCATTTCGGTTTGCTCTTCGAGCCCGCCTTGGCCGATGGGGCCTTGGTGGGCGAGCGCAAGGGCTCCGGCAATTTCACCTTGCATATGCAGGGGCGCGCGGCGCATGCGGGGCGCAATCCCGAAGCGGGTCGCAATGCTATTCATGCTCTTGCTGAAGTCGTTACGGAATTATCAAAGTGGACTGATTTTGAAAGTGGTTTGACGGTGAATGTGGGAAGTATTTCGGGAGGAGGCAGCATTAACCGAGTGCCCGATGCGGCCACCGCCCAGGTCAATTTTCGTATCGCAACGGACGAACAGCAAAAACAGATCTTGTTGGTTTTAAAGCAATTGAAAGATCGCTGGGATGCACGCGAAGGTTATTCCTTGGCTTGGCAAGGCGCCTTCACCGCACCTCCGAAAACCATGATGGGAGGCACGTCGGAAATGTTGCGACAGGCCGTGGCTTGCGGCGCGGCGCTTGGTCTCCATTTGCAAGTGCGCAAGAATGGGGGCGTCTGCGATGGCAATCGTTTGGCCGCGGCGGGCTTGCCCAATGTGGATACCCTCGGGCCTATAGGTGAGGGACTGCACGGCGCTGGAGAGAAACTCTATCTTCCTAGCCTGAGAGAGCGCGCCGAATTGGCCGCCTTGATTTTGATGTCGGCGGCAAGTGGGATTTGGCAGCCTCCGGCAAAAAGCGCAACTTGAATACTTAGTACAAGTAAATAATTCAGGAGAAAAGACATGTCGAGCTTGCAAGCCGAGAACTGGAAACAAAGTCCCCAAGTGGCGCAGGCGCGCGCCCTTTTGCATTCGGCTTTGCGTGAAGCTCAGACTCGCTTGACCGGTATTCGCCCTCCCGATCCCCTGCGGGCCGAAGCCTTTGCGGCAAAGCTCAAGCATTTCCAGGAACTGCGAGGGGCGGCTCTTTATTTTCCTTATATCGCCAGCGGCTTTGGGCGCGGCCCCTTGGTGGAATTGCTTGATGGCAGCGTCAAATACGATTTCATCTCCGGCATTGGCGTGCATTATTTCGGGCATGGCAGTGAGCTTATGCTGGATGCTGGTTTTGATGCTTGTCTCGAAGACACCCTCATGCAGGGGAATTTGCAGCAAAGCGGCGACGCTGAAGAAGTCCTCGGGCTTTTTCTCGATTTCGCCAATGCTACCGGAGCCAAGTTCGCGCATGGTTTTTTAACCAGCAGCGGAGCCATGGCCAATGAAAATGCGCTCAAGGTTTTATTCCAGAAAAAATTTCCGGCACGGCGAGTGCTTGCTTTCGAACATAATTTCGCTGGCCGCACTCTGGCGCTTTCGCATATTACCGACAAGCCGGCTTATCGCGTGGGCTTGCCTCCAGCGATAGCGGTGGATTATTTGCCTTACTTCGATGCCGCGGATCCCCAGGGTAGCACGCAGCGGGCTTTAGAAAAATTGAATGAGCATTTGACCCGACATCCGGGCGATCATGCTTTTTTCATATTGGAATTGATTCAAGGTGAAGGTGGGGGGTATCGCGAAGGTGACGTTACCTTTTTCAAAGCCTTGCTTCAGCGCGCGCGCGAAGCAAAGGTCGGCATACTATTCGATGAAATTCAAACTTTCGGTCGCACCGATCACGCTTTTGCCTTTCAGCATTTCGGCCTGGAAGAATATGCCGAAGTGGTGACCATAGGCAAATTGACCCAGGTTTGCGCGACTCTTTTCACTGATGCCTATAAACCCGGACCGGGACTGGTGAGCCAAACCTTTACTGCAGCGACGGCTGCGCTGAAGGCAGGCAGGGCTGTGCTTCGTGAATGGAAAAAGGAAGGTTGGTTCGGTCCGCTGGGTCGCATCGTCACTCTATCCAATCGGTTTCGCTCGCGGTTGCAAGTGGCGGCGGAGAAGTATCCGGAAAGGGTGGCGGGGCCATTCGGATTGGGAGCTATGGTGGTTTATACGCCCATGGGTGGAGACGAAAAGCGCGCGGCGGCTTTTTTGCAATCCTTATTTCAGGCCGGTCTTATTGGCTTTATCGCGGGTTCTCACCCCACACGCATTCGCTTTTTATTGCCTTTGGGATGCATCACCGAAGAGGAGATCGATTCTGCCGCCGATATTTTCGACAGCGTGGTCGAGAATTTCAGAGGATAATCAGGTTAGGGCAAGGTCGCCCTAAGACGCGAGGATAGCCATGCTTTATGTCCGCCCCATCGAAGCCGAGGACTTGGAATCCCTGGTGCGGCTGTCGCGGCGAGCCGGTTATGGCCTCACGACCTTACCGCCGGATCCGGAAGTGCTGGAAAAGCGCATTCGCGAATCCCTGCGGGGTTTCGCGCGCGCGGCCGAGAGGCCAGGCGGTGAGACGTATTTGCTGGCCCTCATCGATCCAGACGAAGGCTTGGTTGGCATTTCCGGTATGGTCTCCAAGGTGGGCGGCTTCGAACCCTTTTATGCCTATCATCTCGAAAAAGAAATCCGCGAATCGCCATCGTTGAAAAAACGCATTGCCCTGGACACCTTGCATTTGATCCAGGAGCACAATGGTCCCTCGGAAATCGGCAGCCTTTTTTTAGCGCCCGCACATCGCCGGGGAAATAATGGTCGGTTGCTTTCCCTCAGCCGCTTCCTATTCATGGCCGATCAGCCCCGTTACTTCGATGAGACGGTCTTGGCGGAAATGCGAGGACGCATTGATCATCAGGGACAATCGCCTTTTTGGGAAGCCGTGGGCCGCCATTTTTTCGACATGGAATTCCCCCATGCTGATTATTTGGTGATGAAGGACAAAACCTTTCTCGCCGATTTGATGCCTCGCCATCCCATTTACGTTTCACTTTTGCCCAAGGCCGCGCAAGAGGTGGTGAATCAAGTGCATCCTGAAAGCGCGCCTGCCTTGCATTTGCTTGAGAGCGAAGGCTTTGCCCGCAATGGCATGGTGGATATTTTCGAAGGCGGTCCCGTGGTCAGTTGCGCGCGCCAATCGATTCGAACTGTGCGCGAGAGTCGATTATTCCAAATCATTGGCACCGGTCCCCATGTGCCTTCCGCCGCGCCCTATCTCGTTTCCAATACAAAGTCTCATGGCTTTCGCGCCTGCGTGGCCCATCCCCTGTTTTCGGGGCAAGGCGTGGAATTGTCGCGGGAGGCCGCCGCTGCTTTACAGGTCAATAAGGGCGATGGTTTGCGGATATGTCCACTGCGCGGCACATGGCCCATCTCGACGGACGCTGGTCGAGAAGAATCGGGGAGTTAATGCAAGCGGGAGCCTTCATCGCGAATGCTTGGCAAGAAGGTCAGGGCGAAATTTTCCGACATGCCAATCCTTGCACTGGCGAATGGATTTGGGAAAGTCGTCAGGCCGATGCTTGGCAAGTCGATGCGGCGATCACAGCGGCGCGTAAGGCTTTTCCGTCCTGGTCGCGGCTTGCGGAGGCGGAAAGGCAAGTCTTTGTCCGTGCTTTCGCCGATCGAATCAAGCAGGAAAGAGAAGCCCTCGCCTGCTTGATATCCGAGGCCACGGGCAAACCGCATTGGGAAGCTTTGCAAGAGGCGGATTTATTGCCCGCAAAGGTGGAGGTAACCATTGCGGCGCAGGCCGATCGCTTGGCCGCACGTGAATTACCCATGGACGGATTCCGTGGGGTCTTAAGGCATAGGCCGCACGGAGTGGTGGCCGTGCTCGGCCCTTTTAATCTTCCTGCGCATTTACCGCATAGTCATTTGATTCCGGCCTTGCTCGCCGGGAATACCGTCCTCTTCAAGCCTTCAGAATTCGCGCCGCAAGTGGGTGCCTTTCTCGCACAACAATGGCAAGCCTCTGGTTTACCGTCAGGCGTTCTCAATTTGGTTCAGGGTAACCGTGATGTCGGGGCAGCCTTGGCAGCCCATTCCGGCCTCGACGGCCTTTTCTTCACCGGCAGTTATCGCGCCGGATTGGCGCTCAATCGACTTTTCGCCGACAAACCGGACAAAATTCTGGCCTTGGAATTAGGCGGAAATAATCCCCTGGTGATTTGGGATGCGGAGTGTCAGGAAACCGCGGTGTTACTGACCTTGCAATCCGCCTTTCTCACCGCTGGCCAGCGCTGCGTTTGCGCGCGGCGGCTGATTCTGCCTGAAGGCGCGGAAGGCGATGCCTTGATTGCATCCCTAGTGCAATGGGCGCGGGCTTTGCAATTTGGTTTTCCCGACGACAAGCCCGAACCTTTTTATGGTCCGGTCATTCATGACCGCGCCGCTTCTGATTTGCTGGCGACCCAAGAGCTTTGGGAAAAGGCCGGAGCCAAGCCCATGCTGCGCATGCAGGCGTCGGAGCGTGGCCCATGTTTGCTGAGCCCTGGTATTTGGGATGTGACCGAAGCGGGCAAGTTACCGGATGAGGAAGCCTTCGGGCCGCTTTTGCAAATCGTTCGCGTGCCTGACTTCGATGCCGCTATCGCGGCAGCCAATGCCACAAGCTATGGCCTTTCCGCCGGTCTGATCAGCCGTCAACCCGAACTTTGGAATCGCTTCGTTACCGAGGTGCGCGCAGGCGTCGTGAATTGGAACCGGCCGCTCACCGGGGCCAGCGCCAAATTGCCTTTCGGTGGCGTGGGCCACAGCGGCAATCATCGCCCGAGCGCTTATGCCGCTGCCGATTATTGTGCCTATCCCGTGGCCTCACTCGAAGCGGAACGCATGGTTGCCAGCGCGTTGCTACCGGGTTTGAGAAGGCCATGAAAACTCCCGGCAGCAATGCTTTCGATGCCAATCTCGACGGCTTGGCGGGGCCGAATCACAATTATGCCGGACTCAGTTTCGGCAATGTAGCCTCGCAAAAACATCGCGGTGAAGCGTCCAATCCGCGCCTGGCGGCTTTGCAAGGCCTGCAAAAAATGAGAGCGCTTGTGGAAGCTGGCGTGCCGCAATTGTTTTTGCCGCCCCAAATGCGGCCGGACTTTGACTTTTTACGCAGACTCGGCTTTCATGGGAAACTCTCCGACATGCTGGACGCGGCTTATCGCGTTGATCCGGCCTTATTGGCCTCCGTTTGGAGTTCTTCCGCCATGTGGGCCGCGAATGCAGCCACCTATTCGCCCGCTGCCGATCATTCCCGGGGTCCTGCGCACGTGACCCCCGCGAATTTGCTCGGTACCCTGCATCGGTCCCTGGAGGCGAATCAAAGCGGGCATATCCTACGGCGCATTCTGCCCGTCGAGGCTGGCTTTGAGCATCATGATGCTTTGCCTTGCGACGCGCGTTTCGGCGACGAAGGGGGCGCCAATCACACGCGCTTCGCGCCTTCGCCTGGAAGCAAAGGCCTCCACGTCTTCGTGCATGGCCGGGCAGGAAATGCCGGTAATGCCGCCGGAGGGCGTCACCCTGCAGGGACGTCACCGGAAAAATACCCTGCCCGCCAATCCCTGGAGGCGAGCCAAGCCCTAGTCCGCCAGCACCGACTTGCCGAAAGCCAGGTTTGGCACCTTCGCCAAAATCCGCGCGCCATCGACGCCGGAGTTTTTCACAATGATGTCATCGCGGTGGGGCAAGGCGAAACGTGGCTGGTGCATGAACAGGCCTATGCCGAAGGCGAGGCCGCCTTGGCCGAAACCGAAAAGCGTTATCGCGATTTGAATCGTCGCCCTTTGCACCTATTCCGGGTTTCGGCTCGGCAATTGTCCTTGCGCGAAGCCGTGACCACCTATTTCTTCAATAGCCAATTGTTTGAATTGCCTGATGGCGGACTCCGTTTGCTTTGCGCCGAGGAAAGCGAAGAGAATCCAAAATCTCGGAGACTACTACAACGGGCGGTCAGCGAAGGCGTGATTCAAAAATGGCAAAGCCTGGATTTGCGCCAAAGCATGCGCAATGGAGGTGGGCCCGCCTGCCTTCGCTTGCGTTTGGTCTTGACTCCCCGGCAATGGCAGGGGCTGCCCGAAGGCGTGAAAATGACCTCGGCCAAGCTCGACGCTTTGGAAGCCTGGGTGAAAAAGCATTATCGCGATCGCCTATCGCCGCAGGATTTGCGAGATGCGGGTTTGGCTTTGGAATTGAAGCGTGCTCTTAGCGATTTGGCAAAGCTATTGCGATTACCGGATCTTTATGCTTTCGCCTGACGGCTGTGCGTGCTCTCGAAAATCTTGTCCGCCGATTTTTCCAAGAAGCCATGAAATAAGGAACCGTCGGAGCGTTTGAAGCGCCAAGCAAATTCATAATAGCAGCCTGGAACGGAAAGCATGCCATCCGAAAATTTCACCGGCACGGAGGATGCCCAAGTACTGCTTTGTTCCAAACCTTCTCCAGGGGAGCCTTTGATTTCTCCGCCGGCATTATTCAGGGCAAAGCCCTGGGACTTAATAAACACATTGAGATCAAGCAGGGAAGAAAAAGATTGCAAACCATGGGCGGCTACCGTGAAGTGATTGGCCTGAAATCCAAAGGCCGCAAGCCATGCGGCATATTCGCTCTCTCTGGCCAGGGCCTGATATTCTCCAAGGGTTAGATTCCAAGGTCGGCCCGTGATGCAAAGCGGCCTAGGATTTAAAGCCTGAGGCGGAACCGTATTGGCGAGACGCATCATTAGGCTTTGGCCACCCGGCGTTAAATGCTTCCACCCTAATTGGCTGATGAAAACCTTTGGCCAGGATGCGTCGGGGTGTTGCCAATGCTTGGCGGTCAAATGCTTGTCGACGAAAACATAGCGCCCTTGTTCGCGATAGCCGCAGGCGACGAAGGGCGCAGCCATATCGTCGATAGTGAGGCCCGGCCAATTCAAAGTGCGAAAGGCGATATGATCATTTTCCACGAATTCACCACGAGAGCGCAGCAAGTCTTGTATGCGATTTGCCTGGGGGTTGATGGAGGCATACCCTTTCCAGAGTGCCGCGAAAAGTTCGTGAAGCGGGGAGGGCATGTGCATAGTGACCTCGTGATTTCAAACCCGTGAGCGCCAAGATTTTACCATACCGACGCCTGCAAGACCGGCTCTAATTGCGATGGCGTGTCAAGGTCGTAAGCAAAAGCACCCAAAAGCAAAGCACCACATTGAATAAGGGAACCTGCAAGGATGAGGGCAGGCTATAAATGATGGTCACCGTGGGTACCCAGACAATCCAAGTCGAAACGAGGGCTGGAGGTATGGCCTGCTTTAAATAGGACAGCCATGGCGTTTTCCGCAAATTGGCCAGACCGAATCCCAATTCTTTCCAGTGAAAGAAAAACACGGACATGGGTGCCGACCAAATCGGATTGTAAATCAGTTGATCGCCGAGCACCTTAAGGGAAAGAGTGCGCCAATCATTTCCTGATCCGAAAAGCCAGGCTTGCAAGCGGTACAAAGCATCGACCTCTAGACCTTTATAGCCCCAGAATAGGATGTAAAACAAGCCATGCGAATAAGGCGTCATGGCGCGAGTCGCGGGATTCAAACGCAAAAAGAGAAAAGGGATGACACCGCCGAAAACCGCAGTGGAAATCAGCCCATACCACCACCCCATCTGTTGTTTCAACAGCGCGACTTGATCAAAAAAGGCACGTATGTCTGGAATCCAATAATAGGATGCCAACAAACCAAGAGCGACGGTTTGCAATGCCAATCCTGGCCATAAGTTTAGGCGAGCAGCAGCGAGGCTTTGCCGCCACGGTCCAGAATTTTGGTTATTCATAGGGGAGCTAAAATTAGCACCCGATTTTATTCTCGGTTATTCACCCGAGCAAAATGCCGGTGACTTGCCGTGAATTTCAGCCCGCTGGGCTAGAGCTTGCCTTGGGCACCATAGGCTTCAGGGCTTTGCAACGAACGCATTTATTAACGCCGTCCCAATCGCGGATCCAGGCATGCCCCGTGGCACACAATTCGACCTTGGTCTGAACTCCAGTAGGCGAAGTCACTACCGTCTCTGGTTTATTTTTGAATAACGCTTCCAAGTCTTTTTTCACCTGGGTTTTATTCGTGCCTCTTTCTTGAAAGCTCTTTTCGAAAAGCCGATCTCTTTCCTCATAATTGCTTTTACCGTTATATCCCATGAATTAAAACTCCTAAATGCAATGATGCCTTAATTATCAGGCCAATATCAATGTAGGTGTTCTAGTGACCAGATAGTGAAAAGGGGTGTCGATTTCCCGTTTTATTTAGGTAAATACGTCCTTTTCCCGATATCCAGCCATATTGTGATTTAACCAGACCCTTCAAAGCCAGCGCCGGGGCCGGTGAGGCTTTGGACTTTAGCGATTGCGCCAAGGCTTCGCTGTCTTCTAGTGAAAGACCTTCCACCCAATAAATATTCACCCCATCTTTCAACAAATAAGATTGCAATTCTTTTCCCTGCAAGTGTATCCCGGGTAAGTTTGCTAACAGGTTCGAACTGGAATCGACCGAAAGGGGATATTGCGTATTGGAAAAGCGGCCACGCACTATTTGTATCAGATTTTTCCAAACCCAGTCGGCTTGCTGGACATCGGCAAAAGCTCCGGCCCAAAGCAGGCTTCCGAAATTTTGTCCGGACTTACGTGAATAGGCATAGCGATCGCCTCGCCAACCGAGGCCCGAAAAAAATCCGTTCGAATCTAGGGCCTGATTCAGCAGAGACATGAGACCCAAGCTTCCATGCAAGCCCATGTCATTATAGGCTCCGGTGGTATCTACGCGACGAAAGTATTCGCTGAAATCGAATGGCATTAAGGCTTGGGGACGACTGGTCACGGCCGTCATCACCGGCTGGAGGGGATGGGCATAGAGCGCCTCCACACTGTCCCAGCCTTTGGCGGAATAAGCGTCGGAGATGAGGCGCGGGCCGAATTGATAAGGCGCCCAGGAAGGCAAAAACAAATTGTTTGGCCTGGTCGCGGCTTTCCACTGGGCTAAGCCATTGGCGGCCATTTCCTGCACTACGGCCTGGGTATTCGCCAGGGGATTGGGCTGGGGAAAAGCAAAGGTGGCTGTGGCGAAAGATTCT
>JAYUVP010000176.1:0-9541 GCA_043753995.1 Fibrobacterota bacterium | reverse complement strand
GAAAGATCAATTCGTATTCCGATTTGGCTCGCTTGTGCTTACTACGTACAAGAGATTAGCGAATTTTTCCTCACATGAAAATCTCGATACAGAAATCAGCACGGTAGATTATTCTGACCGGGCCATTTTCTCACCCGTTGTGGAAAAAATTCGAAATAATCTTCATGCCCAAACCCTGTTTGGGACCTAAACTTTAGCCCTGAGTACTCCCGTAAAACCACCGTCAAAGGCGGTTTTACGTGTCGTCAAAGTAAATTGAGGTAAAGAACCTCAAGTCTGGATGATCACTCGATTTTGATGACGAATCGTTCCAATCCAGGCAAAATCAGAAGGGGACATCCCCAATCGCTTTGGAGCAAAAAGCCATGAAGAAAAGAATCTGTTGTGCTGTTTTTCTGGCTTTTGCCACAATGACGGTGGCGCAAACCAGGCCGAGAACGCCCTTTGTTTTCCGTACGGCCATCAATGAAAACAATGCCACCCGGCCGAATAGCAGCAAAAACCGTTTGGTGGCTGTGCTCTTGAACACGGGATTTACCGCCTTGTACAGCACCCAGGACGGCGGGCTGTATATGACGCGTAGTGGCACAGCGTCGGACATCAACCGCACCTATAGCCAAGTGGTTTTCGGCCAAGTGCTGGCCTTCTCGGGCGGGGCAGTATTGCATCGCAATACCTCGAATCAAATGTGGGAATTGCTGAACAATGGAACGGCAACCACATCGAAAGTGGCCTATAAGGGCTTCACCTTGAGCGGCAATAATGTCGCGATACGCTATGCCATCACGGCTGGCGCCTCCACAGTCAATATTTCCGAAACGCCCGAATATGTTGCCGGCGGAAGCGGTGGCATTCGCCGAACCATAGTGGTCTCCGGTTTAGAAGCCACACAAAGCGTAAGACTTCGCATTAACGGAGGGGTAGCCACTGAAACGTGGACTGCCCAAAGTGGCGGTACCATTTCTGGCACCAACCCAATGTATTTGACGGTGACAGCCAACGGTACGGCGACCCTCACCGGATCTTGGAATTGAGGATGACCCAAATGAGAGCTATTACCCCCCTTATCCTTCTCGGCCTAGCCACCGGTGTCGCTTGGGCCCAAGTGCATCCTAGCTATACTCGACAGGGCGTGACTTTTTCGCCTTCGAACCTATTTACCACTCCCAGCACAACCTCCTCGCTCCCACTCGTCGGTGGCATGGACATTTTTCCTGATGGCCGCGTGGCGGTTGCGGAATGGGGAGTGCCTGGATCGGTATTCATCTTTTCCGGATTGGACGCAGGATCCACGGGAATCAAAGCCACCCCATTCGCGGTTGGGCTTGATAATGTCTTAGGCCTGAAAATCGTGAACAATGTGATTTATGTGATGGAAAAAGAAGCCCTCACCCAGCTAATCGATACCGATGGTGACGGCGTAGCAGACGAATACAATAGCATCAATGAGGCTTTCCCCTCCGACAATGGCATGTTGAACTTTTCCTATGACCTGGGATATTTGAACGGCTCTTTTTATGCCGCTCTCTCCTCCGATGTTCATATCGGTGGCATGGACTGGGGCTCAGGCTCCTGGCCAGGAACTACTGCCTTGGCGGGCCGCTCAACCATGTTTGAGCTGAAAATGGATGGCACAAGTTCGGCTTTTGCCTGCGGCTTTCGCAATCCAAATGGCATGTGGACCAATGGCGAGGATATTTTCGTAACTGAAAACCAAGGTTCGTGGACACCGGCCTCCAAGGTCATTCATGTCAAGAAGGGCAAATTCTATGGGCATCGCACCAATCCGGCAAATGCCTGTCAGACTGCCAATAACAATGTCGAAACTCCGCCTTTGGTTTGGAATAATTGGGGGGATGCCGAAGAGACCGGACGTTCTTCCGGCAATGGCGTCTTTCTTAAAAAAGGTCCGTTTGCGAATCAATTGCTGGTTGGCGAAACCGTGCAAGATCATAACAACAAGGTTTTTCGCGTCTTCGTTGAAAAGGTCAATGGAGAACTACAAGGGTCCATTTTCCCCTTTGTTAAAACTGGCGTCAGCGGTGTCTTCCGTATCAAGGAAGCCGACAATGGTGCGATTTATTTGGGTATAGCCGGTAGCTCGGGCTATTGGGCCGGCCGCAATGGCATGACTTCAGGCTTTGACGTTTTGCGCCCCAATACCACAACGTCTTTCGACGTGCTTGCGATTCGCAGCTTAGGCAATAACAGCTTTGACCTTGAGTTCACCAAGCCTGTCGGCGCCTCGGCGGGAACGGCAGGAAATTATACCGTGAATATCTGGCAGCAAGTACCGGCTGAGGGTTATGGCGCAGGAAATCGAACCGGCGTCACCAAGCTCACCGTAACGTCTGCTACCATTTCTACCGATAAAAAGCATGTCACTCTGGTACTCAGCGGCTTGCAAACCAATAGGTTGGTCAAATTCAATTTCGCCAACATTGTGGCTGAAGACAATTCGGCTTTGTTCACGAATTTTGCGGCTTATACACTGAATAGTTTCGGCCCAGGAACCGACTACAAAACCGAAACGGTTTCCGCTGTGGCGAAGAATGCCGAGCCAGCTAGCTGGAAGGTGGTCTCAGGCCAAGGCATGCATGTTCTAGAATTCTTCGGCGATGTCACTAGGATACGGGACATTTCTCTGTATGATGTCACTGGCAAAAAGCACTTGGAAAAGCATCGCGTTTCCGGATCCCATATTCAACTGGAAACCAAGGGTCTTTCCAAGGGTATGTATGTCGTTCGCGTCAGCGGTGCTCGTGGAGCGTCCTCCGCCGCCCTGATGGTACCCTAAAAGGTTATTTGCTCTGAAAAGTTGAGTCTTGAAGCGGGTTCTTGGTGGGCCCGCTTTTTTTGTTTTTCCTTAGTGCTCAATAGAATCGATTGGCCGCCCTCGCCGGAACTGTATTCCGATCGCCGTCTCCATTTTCAAATTCATTTCTATTTCATTTCAAATTGGCTTCCCTGTCAAATCGGCTTGAGCCTAATTTTCCATCGCCCTTGGCGGAATCAGCCAGGCCTTTGAACTTGATGGAATGACTCCAAATGAATCGACTTCAAAACTATTACTCAACCTTCATGCATTGCGAAAGGAAATTCATAAAGAGGCCAATGCCCAAATGGAAAATTGGAAACCTTGGCTTAAGCGAAAGTCCTATCAGGCTTCTGCATTCAATTTGGCCGCGTATTTAGCCTTTCGAAAACGCGACTTTCGTCCCTACCAAGACGCCTTATATCCGCTTGGCCTGTCCTCCATGTCGAATTGCGAAAGCCATGTCTTGCAAAATCTCGATGTGGTGATACATGCCCTTTACGCTTTGGATAGGCTAAGGCCGTTTTCCAAATACTACGGAGATTCAGAGGAATTGGAGCAGATCGAAAATAATTCCGAACGACACCTAGATTTCTCCATGGGTCGGCATAGTCTCGATCAATCCATTACCGCCCTGCTTGGCAAAAAGAGCCACGGTCGGAGGACTCGCATTGTTGTCACCTTGCCGACAGAAGCAGCGAATGACAAGAAATGGATGTTAC
The DNA here is from genome assembly GCA_043753995.1 of Fibrobacterota bacterium. Classification (GTDB taxonomy): domain Bacteria; phylum Fibrobacterota; class Fibrobacteria; order UBA11236; family UBA11236; genus JAYUVP01. The sequence continues at coordinate 6,004 of JAYUVP010000176.1, read as the reverse complement.
AGTTAATAGAGAACGGCGCCGATATTTGCCGCATTAATTGCGCTCACGATGATGGCGATATTTGGCAAAGGATGATCGAAAATATTCGTCTGTCCGAACGCAAAATCGGTAAGCAAGTCCGCGTCCTAATGGATTTAGCCGGACCAAAAATCCGAACCGGCTCGGTAGTGGCTTTGCATAGACGCGATAAATTGCAAGCAGGGGATGGACTTTGGTTACAATCGGAATCCGTTTCGACACGTACCGGCGAGGCGCCTGCCGTTTTCGGCAAGGAAAAGGTAGATGCTCAATTCAGGGTGACCTGTACCTTGCCCGAGGTATTGTCGAACGCTAAAAAAGGCGAACGTGTTTTTATAGATGACGGACAATTCGTCGGAAAAATAATCGGTCGTTGGGGTTCGGCTTGTTACGTACTCATAGAACGTGGGCCCGAAGGCGGCAAACGCCTGAAGCCTGACAAGGGTATCAATTTACCCGATACTGACTTCACACTTGAAATTCCGACTTTAAATGATTTTAGAATCATTGCCCTTAGTGATTAAGCACGCTGATATGGTGGGTTACTCTTTTGTTCAAACCGCCACCGATGTGAAAACCCTGCAAGAGCATATGTCGGCATTGTCCCATCATCGACCCAAATCCAATTCCCATTTGCCAAGAATTGTGGCAAAAATTGAAACTGCGAGAGCCATTGCACAATTACCGGAAATTCTGGTGGCTGCCGCGGGCCACGCCCCAGCAGGCGTCATGATTGCCCGCGGGGATTTAGCGGTGGAAATCGGGTTTTTACGACTTGCGGAAATGCAAGAGGAAATGTTATGGCTAGCCGAAGCTGCGCATGTTCCGGTGATATGGGCTACCCAGGTGCTTGAAAATTTGGCTAAACACGGTCTCCCCTCTCGACCCGAAATGACCGATGCCGCCATGTCGGTACGCGCCGATGCCGTCATGCTCAATAAGGGGCCCTATATGCTGGAGACCGTGGCAATGCTAAGTGATATTCTCAAACGGATGGAAAATCATCAATTCAAAAAGCAGCCACGACTACGAGCCTTGCGAGCATGGGCATAAATATTCTTGACCTACCTTTCAGACTTCCCGAAATCTGAACCTTTGGAACCTCCATGCGCATTGCCGTTTTTAGTTCACGCAGTTATGATCGCGATTTTCTTGATCCTGAGGCTCGCCGACTTGGTCATGAACTGGTGCATTTTCACCATCACCTGAACCGTGAAACCGCCCCTTCGGCAAGTGGATTCCAAGGTGTTTGCGTCTTCGTACAAGACCAGCTAGACGAAGCCACCCTCGTTCAATTGCAGGCTCTTGGAGTTAAACTCATTGCCTTGCGCTGCGCAGGTTTCAATCAAGTGGATTTGAAAGCCGCCGCTCGCCTTGGGCTTACGGTTTGTCGCGTTCCCGCCTATTCACCTGAATCGGTAGCCGAACATGCTATCGCCCTCACTCTGGCCTTGGCGAGGCGAATACCCCGCGCTTACAACCGTGTTCGCGAAGGCAATTTCAATCTCGAAGGATTGACCGGCTTTTGCTTGCATGGCAAAACGGTTGGGCTAGTGGGACTCGGCAAAATCGGTGTGGCGACGGCGCGCATTTTTCAGGGTTTCGGTTGCCAAGTATTGGCTTTTGATCCACTAGGCCCAGCTCAAACCGGCATTACCTTGGTGGACTGGGATTCTCTTCTCGCTCAAGCCGACATTCTCTCCCTGCATTGCCCCCTCACTCCGCAAACCAAACACTTGGTGGGCAAGGAAGCCATCCTACGCATGAAGGCGGGCGTAGTCCTCATCAATACCAGCCGCGGCGGAGTCATCGACACCAGGGCTTTAATCGATGGGCTCAAATCGGGTCGCATTGGAGCCGTCGGCCTGGATGTCTATGAGGAAGAGGCCGATCTCTTTTTTGAGGATCTCTCGGAAAAAGTGTTGCAAGACGACATTTTCGCCCGGCTTTTGAGTTTCCCCAATGTCCTAGTCACCGGCCATCAAGGCTTTTTCACTCAAGAAGCTTTACAAGCTATCGCCCAGATCACCTGCCAAAATATCACGGCTTTTGCAAAAGACGGCATTTGCCCTTTTCCCGTTACCGAAGCCCATCTGGCCCCCAAGCCGACTAAATCCCCCGAATGGAGGATGGGGCGGGAGTGAGACCCCAAGTAGGCTTTGCAATGCAATGAGGCCCAGCCTTCCGAGGCGCACCGGCCCGAGGCTGCGGAAAATCCGCGGGGAAAAGGGAGACATGCCATGAGCAAGGTAACCGTCGAAGCCGAACCCGAACCCCTTGTCATCGACACTGCCCGCACGGCCATTGTCGTCATCGACATGCAACGCGACTTCCTTGAACCCGGCGGCTTTGGAGAATCGCTCGGCAATGATGTTTCGCTCCTGCAGCGCGCTGTCGCTCCGATACAAGCCTTACTCGCTGGGGCAAGACAACGCGGCATGCTCGTCATTCACACTCGTGAAGGGCACCGACCTGACATGACGGATGCACCCAGGGCCAAGGTAGAACGGGGTGCACCCAGCTTGCGTATCGGGGCTCCAGGCCCCATGGGTCGCATCCTGATACGCGGTGAAAAAGGTCATGACATCGTCGATTCACTGAAACCCCTGCCCGGAGAACCCGTGATTGACAAACCCGGCAAGGGGGCCTTTTATGCCACCGATCTCGGCTCCATTCTGCAACATCGCGGCATAGAAGTCCTCATTGTCTGCGGTGTGACTACGGAGGTTTGCGTGCACACCACGGTACGTGAGGGCAATGATCGCGGCTATCAATGTCTGGTGCCCGGCGATTGTTGCGCCTCTTACTTTCCCGAGTTCCATGAAATGGGCTTGAAAATGATCAAGGCTCAAGGCGGCATATTCGGATGGGTGTCCGATTCCCACCGCGTGCTCGCCGCCTTGGATAAAGCCGCATAGCGATTTTGTTTCCCACAAGGATTGGCACGCACACCGGCCCGCCCAGGCGCACCAGCCAACCCGATTTCCTTCACCACGGAGTGCGCATCATGGCCATCAGCTCATCGTTCTCTTCCCTATTCCAACCTGGAAAACCCAAGCTCTGGGTGCCCGGAGACTGGAATGCCCTCTTCGGTTTCGGCACCAATATTCTGGTGAATCTTTTGACTCTCACGGGCTTGCTGGTCTATGTGCTGCAAATGCCGCGGGAAATGGTGTTCGGCCGCATACTTCCCGCCGCAGGCCTGATGATGTGCCTCAGCACCCTGTATTATGCCTGGCTCGCTTATCGCTTAGCGCTAAAGACTGGGCGCAGCGATGTCTGCGCCTTGCCTTCGGGCATCAGCGTACCGCATATGTTTATCGTCACCTTGGTCATCATGTTGCCCATCAAGCTCGCGACCGGCGACCCCGTCAAGGCCTGGCAGGCGGGTCTGGTCTGGGTTTTCATTCAGAGCTTCGTGCTCATGGCCGGCGGGTTTTTAGCTCCCATCGTCAGCAAAATCACTCCCAAGGCGGCTTTGCTGGGAGCCTTGGCGGGCGTCGCCATCACCTTCATTTCCATGAAGCCCGCATTGGAAATGTTCATGACACCCATGGTCGGCCTGGTTTGCTTCGCCATCATCATCGCGAGTTGGTTCGGCGGTGTCAAATATGGCGGCGTTCCAGCCGGCCTTGTCGCCATCGCGGCGGGCACCCTCATCGCCTGGGGCTCCAATCTCTTCGGCCTGAATTTCGGGGGAATGTCGGCCACCGCCCTGAAAAGTTCATTTGAAACCTTCGGATTTTCCCTGCCTCATCCCGCCATCGGCTTGGTTTTCAGCGGATTGAATTGGGACTTGCTCAAAATCATTCTCGTCACGGCCATTCCCTTCGGCATTTACGATCTCGTCGAAGCCATGGACAATGTCGTCAGCGCCGCCGCCGCCGGGGACGAATTCCCCACCACACGCGTGCTCACCGCCGACGGTGTTCTCAGCCTCATCGGCTGTCTGATGGGCAATCCCTATATCAATGCGGTTTATATCGGCCATCCCGGTTGGAAGGCCATGGGTGGACGCATCGGCTATTCGGCCGCCACCGGACTTATGGTCATTATACTTTCCTGGTTCGGCATCATTTCGCTCATGACGGCCGCGATTCCGGTCGTCGCCATTTCGCCCATTCTGCTTTATATCGGCATGCTGATCGGCTCTCAAGCTTTTCAGGAAAGCCCGCATCGTCATGCCCCGGCCGTCATCGTCGCCATAATTCCGTCACTGGCCGCTTGGGCGAAATTGCAAATCGACAATTCCCTTGGAGCGGTTTCAGGCATACACCATATCACGCCAGAAATGATTGCCGCCATGAAGCAAGTGGGAATCATGTATAAAGGGCTTGCGCTGCTTGGAGACGGATCCATTCTCTCCGGCGTTATTTTGGGGGCAGTCACGATTTATATCATCGATCGCCAATACCAAAAGGCTTCGGGATTCGCAGCCACCGGCGCCCTACTCACCTTTTTCGGCCTGATGCATGGCGAAGCTGTCGGCATCATGCAAAATTCAGGCGTGGTATTCGCCTATCTCACCGTCGCCGCTTTTCTTTTCGCCTGCGCCCGCATGACGGGCAAGCCAGCGGTTTCACCGAAGGAAAAGACTGAACACGAACCGGAACCTGTGCTCGAAGCGGTTCACTAGATGTGTCGCAAAAGGTGGGTGGAGGGAGGCAGTTTTTGAGAATGCCTCGTTCAACTGGTTCTCCTGTTTGAAGGGTGAACCGGTTCGAAAATTCAACGGAATAAGATCAATTACGGATGACACGCTCACCAGTCGCGGGGGGCTGTTTTTCTTTGGCCGGTAACTCGAAAACACTGGATTTTTGCGCATGGTGGAGCCTACCTTGCTGATTTGCAGAAAAGCTGGAAAGGCTACAAGGCGAAATGCGAGGATGTAAATAAAGTGGGGCGCTATAGCCCCCGGAATGAACACCCGTAGCATGCCATGAGTCACCACTTGAGAGCCAGCAAACAAATTGCGACCGTAGGGAGCGATTTCCTTTTGCGCCAGCTCGAAGGTTAGTGCGAACGGCCGCGCACCCGTTCAGCCATTTGCGAGCCTGCAATCTGAACGTATGCCCGCAGGCTCTAGGCTGGCCCATGTTGTGCGAAGAACCACCGCTCTTGCGACGGGGCCCATGGACGGGGGGAGACGCTCCATAATTGATTACTTCAATTTAATCTTTTCGTTAATATGGTTCTAAATGATTCCTTAAATCCAACAGGGGAGAATAAAATTCTATCGATCCAAACAACAATATTATAAAAATACCGCTCTTTCTTATAGTATTCGTTTAATGTTTTCTCCAGTTGTGCTTCGGTTTGTCTCAATACGAAAAATGCCAAAGTAGATTCCCGGAAATCATCACCTTCGTTGTAAAGAAATGGTTTCAAGAAATTCATTGCGCCTTTGGAATTTATTTTATTGCAATGATTCAGAGCTATGTTGAATAAGCTTATGTCTCCGGATTCGAGTAGTCTCTTTGGCCAATCGTCAAACTTAATAGAATCACGCAACAATATTTTTGCCGCTAGCATTTTTTCAGAATTGTTTCCACTTTTTAATTGCGCTGCAAGAAACGCATGATCTTCGGCGTCTGAAAACCTTTCGATCAACTTGAATACTAGTTCTCTTGTGTGGTACGTAATTGATCTCGAATACTTCCTGGCAAATATTATATCTGTTTTATCTCCATTCTTAGCTAAAGCCGTAAGTCCACTCGCGACATGTTTTTGAAGAATAAAGTCATAGAGATCTGCCTTTAAGTAGCTTTCTACTATGTGCTCAGCTTCATTCCCAAATTTGGCGCGTAATTTTAAAATGGATTTTTCGCGCAAATTCTGAAAATCATTATCAAGGTCTGATCTCAGGTTGTTTTTAAATAATTCAAAATACTTGTCAGCTATTACCTTGTAGGCGATGTGACTATCCTGAGAATACCAATCTAATTGCTCCTGTAGCTGAGAATGGAGATAAAACAGATATAATATT
>JAYUVP010000175.1:0-12465 GCA_043753995.1 Fibrobacterota bacterium | reverse complement strand
CCATCACAGGCTGCTCTCAAGGCCCCTCCCAGCTATATGCCTACGACGTGAACGGAGACGGTAGGAATGACGTGATTACGGCGTTGAACGCTCATGGCTGGGGACTGGCATGGTATGAAAATAAAGACGATGGCAAGGGTGGAATCACTTTTGAAAAGCATACCATCATGGGGACGGATCAAGAAATCAGCACCTATGGGGCCGCCTTTTCGCAGCCGCATGGCGTTTCTCTCGCCGATATCAACGGCGATGGCTTATTGGATATTCTGGCTGGCAAAAGATGGATGGTGCACGGCTCAGGCAATCAGGATCCGGATGCAAAAGGGGACCCGGTGATTTATTGGTTTGAATTGAAACGGGGGGCCAATGGGACGGCCACCTTTACGCCTCACCTGATTGACAATAAATCGGGCATTGGAGTTTCCATTGCCTATGCGGATTTGAATGAAGATGGATTCATGGACGTCATGGCCGGCGGAAAATACGGCGCCTATGTGCATTTACAAGTTCCCAGGGAAGGATCCGGAATTAAACGGCCCGTCCACAATCATTTCGGATCGGCGTTTGCCTTTTCAAAAAGCAACTTCCACCCAATGGTGGTCACCATTTTCTCTGCTGCTGGAACAAAAACTTTTTTGGATGTCTATACCACTACGGGCAAAAAAATCAGAACTCTGTCCTCTATATCGGACAATTCAAATCAGAATACCCTTCGATGGGATGGCCAAAACCAGGCCGGATCGAAAGTGACTCCGGGACTCTATCTCTTCAAGGTCCGAGCAGGCGATCAATTCGCTGCCAGGACGCTTTTGATTGAGTGATATTTAAAACCGGCCCTACCCGTCCTTCAAGTCGCGCAAATCTTTGCGGATTTTTTCGAGGGCTTCAAAGTCTTCGCGTTGCAAGGCTTCGATTTTCGCGACCAGCAATTCCAATTTGCGCAAGGTCACGGCATTGTGCTTGGGCGTGGATTCAATCAAGTCCATGATGGCTTGCATATCTTCGGGAAAGGCGAAGTCGCCCATGAAACCCTTGAATTGCTGCACCGCGGCTTCATATTCCGACTTATCGCCTAGGCTGTATATCATGCGCGGCAAAAGATCGCGCAATAGCAAGGCCTTTACATCGCCCGAATAGGTTTGCAAGGTCACGCCATCTTGTTTGTCGGCAGCTGGAACATCCAGATCTGGCTTAGCCTGCGCCTCTCCACTCCCCGAATTTTCAATGGTGCCTAGCAGGGTGCTGATTTCATCAGCGATTTCGCGATGCTCTTGCTCGCGGTAACAGGCTTGGTACAAGATGGGAAAGCTGTTCACGCAAAGATGCGCATGACTCAGCACTTCGAATTCGCCGAGATAATACACGTCGCCGGGCGTGTTTAAGATTTCTTCTTCGCTATTGAAAAAAGCCACCTTGGCCGGAATGGGAATGAAGTCGGCATTTTTCATCGACTCCAATCTTTCCTTAACGGCTTCAGGATCCAAGGCGCCTTCTAGTCCACCCGTTTCGCGCGCCTGCTCAATGACTTCTTGAATTCCTTTTTCCAAAGAAATACCGAATTCATCTCGGAAAAAATCACGGATATTACGCTGCCCAACATAATTGCCCTGCACCGCCAAGAGGCCATTGCGCACCATGGCAGCAATAGGCGTAGCTTCTTCCGTCACGCGACTGCTGGAGTCCATGGGCTTTAAGCGAACATAGGCGATGAGGCGCCCCGCAAGACGGTCATGGCCGCCTTTTTTCTGGTCTATATGTATGCCTGGCAAATTCAATCGCGTCATCCGCCCTCTTTCTGATTCTCGGAGGTAGGCTTGGCAGCTAAAGCGGCCCGATAAACCTCAAACCAAGAAATTCCGCTTCGCTGCGCCGCATCGGCGACGGCATCGGCTTCTGGCAAGGTACGATGAGAGCCGGCAAAATCCAGTTGCTTGGAGGTAATGTCACCAAAAGGAGTAGGTAAGGTCACCGGGGTTTTGCGTCCGATCTGGCGCTGCACCTGGTGTACGCGATACCCTCCGGTTAAGCTCTCCTGGGCCAGGGTTTCACCGACCTTGGCCAAATCCGCGGCGGAGCACAAGGCTACCACCTGCACCCCCATACGTCCCTTTTTCATGAGGATGCTTTGCTGCCAAACATCGAGGGCACCCGCGTCAAATAAGCGCTGACTGAGATAAGCCAAATGCTCTCCCGTCATATTGTCGAGATTGCAGCTCACTTCAAAGGCCTCAGCGCTGTCCTGGCCGCGCCGCCAGGGCAAAGTCTCCGAAGTTTCCAGCAGGCAAAGACGAAGGACATTCGAGCGTCCAGGTGGATTACGCGTGCCCGCACCATAGCCAAAGGCCAGCAATTTTGCCTCAAGATGATCTGGCAGAGGCAAGGCCAAGGTGGTCACCAAGGCAGCTCCCGTAGGCGTGCACAATTCCCCAGAGCTATTGGCATAGCGTACCGGAAAGCCTTTCACCAAGGCCAAGGTGGCGGGCGCGGGCTCGCGCCAGGATCCGTGGGCCATTTTAATGGAGCCTTGTCCCAAGGGAAAAGCGGTGGTGAAAAAACTTTCGATGCCGAGTAAATGAAACCCAAGGCAAGCGCCGGCAATATCAATCAGAGTGTCGAGAGCGCCGATTTCATGGAAATGCACATGTTCCATTTCGACTTGATGCAAATGAGCTTCGACCTCGGCCAGTCTTTTCAAAACTTTTCTGGCCTTTTCCTGCACGGGCGGCGGCAATTTTGCGGCTTGGAGGCGCGCATCCAAATCCTTCCAGGTGCGATGGGGAGGATGCGATTCCGATGCGACTATGGCATGCACCGCACGCAAGCCACCGCGATCGACGATCTGAAAATCGACTTGGGCTTGAGGCAAATCCGATTCCGCCAAGGCTTTTTTCCAAGCCTCGAGGTCTAAACCCAAATCAGCTAAGGCTCCCAGTATCATATCGCCGGAGACGCCGTGTACTAAATCGAAAACCAAAGATCGCATGTAAAAATGGGGGGTTAAATCGTGGCAAGAGTCCGTCGAAACCCGTCCATCGAAAATGAGCGGCGACAAAGCAAACTTAGTCTTAGCCCGTACCTCCGATTCGTCGCAAAAGGGCTTAAATCTCCAGAGCGGCGATGAGATTTTCGATTTCGCCCACGCATTCTTCCCGCGCTTCCACTAAGTCCTCCTCGGAAAGGCCGAGAGAAGCAATCAAGGCAGGATCTGGAGGTGGCGGCGATTTGATTTTCGGTGTGCCATAATCCATGGCATGGGCCAAGGCATCGGCGACATGCACTACTCCCGCGATTTCCTTAGCTTCAGGAGCCAATTGGGGCCGATGGTGATAGACAATGGGCACGCGAATGTCTCCGGGCAATTCCCAGCGGGCTGTGAGCCAATCTCCGACATCGCTGTGATCGAAACCGAAAACGCGTTGCTCCGCATCCGTCAAGGGAATGCCTTCTTCCATGGCGATTTTGACGGCCTTGGTGAAATCATCATGCAGGTATTGATCCATAACGATGCGGCCCAAGTCATGTATCAAGCCGGCGCAAAAGCATTCTTCCGGATCAAAAAGCGAAAACTTACGCATCCGCAAGGCCAGTAATTTGGAGAGCACGGCCACGGCCACCGAATGGGACCAAAATTTCTTGCGAGGAAACAAATCATGCCTACCATCCGCAGGAAACATTTTCACTACGGTGATAGAAAAAACCATGGTATTGATGACTTTCAACCCCAGAATCACCACGGCATTGTGCACGGTTGCTACGGTGCGTGGCACGCCATAGAAGGCGCTATTCGACAGGCGCAAGACCTTGGAGGTCAGGCTCAGATCCCGCGAAATCAAATTGGCCACATCTTGTGCCGTGGTCATCGGATCGTTGATGATGCGTAGCAACTTATTGGCTACTTCGGGAAGAGTGGGCAAATTTTCAATTTGCTCTATCTTCTTGCGTTCCAGGTTTTTATTGGTCATGGTCACGATGGGTTCGCCTTTTTGGCTAGTGTATTACTGGGCTTTGCGTGTATGCAATGACCAGTCTGCACGGACACCCTTTTCTACCTTAAAGCCTTTCTCATGCCGGTAAAATTCTCCTTGCTTCTTCTCGCGGGCCTTGTCGGTTCCGCCCTAGCCCTCACCCAAATAGGCTTAGTCGGCACTCCTGAAGTCCCCTCGGCCCATACTTTGCCTTCCGGTCAAATGGCGGTCAGCCTTTCCATGCACGGGCATAGCGATGCCTCCTTGGTCAAGGACGGTACTTTTTTGCTCTATACCGCCAATCGGGCGGAACCGGATACCTTAGCCATCAATGATTTACAGGCCTATTCCCTGTCGGTCAATGCTGTGTTGGGACTGGCAAATCATCTAGACCTTGGCTTTAGCCTACCCTGGATAGGGGAAATCACCTCAGATACTCGCGCCAAGGAGCTTTCAGGGCAAGGCTTGGGCGATCCAATCCTGTTTTTCAAGGCTGGTTTGGGGGGAGCTGACCCCGGTGTCGTTGATTTGGCCATTTTAGGGGAAATGCATTTTGCCTCGGCCAGTAAAAAGGGGTTTTTAGTTCACGATCCCGGCTATGTGGATTTCGATACCACGGTCTATTCTCAGCATTTTCACAGCGCTGGCGGGCCCTGGGGTGCTGGTAGCCTCTTGGCGACCTTGGATTTTCAGAGATTGGAAAATCCATTGCCCTTTGCCATACAATTGGGTGCTGGTTATAGAGTCATGCCCCAATTCAATCGCAGCCAGGGGCCCCATGTTGAGGGGGCGATGCAATGGTTCGCGACTCCGAATTTGGGCTTTTTCGTTTCTGGCAGCGCCAAAGGTCGGCAAACCTTGGTCAAAGGTCTAGGATCCTTGAATGCCGAATGGGCAAGAATTTCCGGTGGGCTAAATGTGAAAAGCGATGAGGGTTTTGCCCTCGACATAGGCCTTCACCGGGGCCTGGGACAAGATCGTTGGGCCAGGCATTCCGTACCCGTTGCGGACGGGACCTATCGTTTTGCCACCAAGGCCCAACCTGATTGGTCATTGACCGTGCAATTTGGTTGGGTTTTTTCGGCTTTCGACACGGATCGGGACAAAGATGATATCCCCGACCGAGTGGATGCCTGCGCCAATGCTCCTGAGGATAAGGATGATTTTCAAGATACCGACGGCTGCCCTGAACCCGATAATGACATGGATTCCGTTTCCGACATCAACGATGAATGTCCTCTCGAATCGGAAGACATTGACGGAAATGTCGACGAGGATGGTTGCCCCGAACCCGACAATGACAAAGACAGTGTTTTAGATACCCAGGATCAATGTCCTCAAGACGCCGAAGATCGCGACGGATACATGGACTATGATGGGTGCCCCGACTTGGACAATGACGGGGATGGCTTGCCGGATCACAAGGACAAGTGCTTGAATGAAGTGGAAGACACCGACGGCTATCAAGATCAGGACGGCTGCCCTGACCCCGACAATGATGGCGACGGCATTCTAGATGTTAAGGATGCCTGCCCGAATCAACCTGAAAAAGTGAATGGGTATGAAGACTTCGATGGCTGCCCAGATGAAAAGCCAACCCAAGGCAGCACCGCAGCCCGGATCGAATCGCATTTCACCTTGAATCGAGTGCACTTTCAGGGAATAACCACCGAAATGCTGCCCGAAAGTTATGCTCAGCTCGACTCCTTAGTCGCCCTTCTATTGGCGTCTCCTAAGACAAGCATTGAAATACAGGGTTATATGGACAATCAAGGCGGTGAAGCTGCCTTGCGCAAGGTTTCTCAAGCCCGGGCCGACCGAGTTCGCGCTTATCTGATCCTAAAGGGAGTGCCTGGCGGTCAGGTAATCGCTCAAGGGATGGGCTCCACCAAACCCATTGCCTCGAATGCGAATGCCCGTGAACGCCTTAAAAACCGCCGCATGGAAGTCGTGGTTCTGCCCTAAACGCACATCAGGCCCCTCGGACAACCCCGTGAATATCTTGCCATTCGGCCAGAGTCCTTATTCGAAAGGTACCGTCATAAAAAAAGCTCCGAAAGTATCGGAGCCTTTTTTATGACCTATTTAGCCGAAATATTACATGGTCCAGACTAAGCTGAATTGGGTATGGATATTCACCAAATCTTTGTCGCCTCTTCCTTCGCCTAATTTGAACAAGCCCTTGGGTTCAAAAGAAAAGCCCATGTATTCACTGAATTTGTAGTAAAAGGCACAGCTTAGCCCAATATCATGAGCAATGCCGTCGCCATTGGTCGAATTGCTTTTATTCACGACTTGCCCGGGGGGAGGTGCCAACAAAACGGTTTTAGTCCAGCGGGTATAGAAAAACTCATAATAGACGGTTGGAATGACGGCAAATTGATCGCTGGTCCAAATGCGTGAGGCGAAAATTGGGCCACCACCGATGAGCATTCGGCTAAAATCATTACGGTTATCATCGGCCTTTTTCAAATCCTCCCAATACATGTCAGTACGAATGGCAAAGCTGAAGGTGTTCAAATTTCCAGGTTCAAAAAACTCAAATATGGCATAGGGGTTCACTATATAGGCGCTAGGTTTATCCGCCGTATACGAGTTTTCCCACTTCAAAGTGTCGGTCAAAGGGATATTACCGGCAAAACCCAAGGTGGTTCGACCTTCAATGGAATACTCAATGCCAAGACTCATCTCGGTCGCATTTTGATTCCACTTGACCCCGACATAGGGCACAAGGCCTGAAAGATCCTGCTCAAAGAGCTGTACCTGGGAGAACACAGGTGCAGCAATCATTGCTGCCAGGGCAAAGCCCGTTCGGATGATAGCCTTCATCGTGAATTGCACTCCTACGTAGACCGGATGCTAGGAATCCGGTGCTTGGGCTATGTCAAGAAAAGGAAGGGCCAAAGCCCTAACCATTGATTGCACTTTAAGGCAACCGTTGGCTTCCAATTTGACGAATTGAGCTAAACATAGCTCAAGCCTCTCGCGAAAAGTCAGCGATCCAGCTTGAATTTGAACTCTTGTCTGGAACCAGGTGTCACGGTGATGGTGGTGTCGAAGGGCGGGGTCAGGCGATGCACGATTTCAATATGGCATTTGCCCACGGGAACATCCAACCAGGCATTCATGGGCGTTTCCCCCTGAGGCTTCCCATTAATTGTCAAAGCGGCAAAAGGCGGGGCGGATTTGACGAGAATAGTCCCTGTACTGGCTGCGGCAGTCACCGGCTCGGTCACCGGTTTCACAAAGGGTTTGGCTAGAGGCGTTTCTATTTCAGGCTTGGTATAGACTGGCTTTGGCCGTTCATAACGCGAGGGCTCCCTGGGTGGTTTACGCTCGGGAGAGGCAGTCACAACCGGTCTTTGGGCCGCATAGGCTTGATTATTGGGTTGAGCAGGTTGGGTGGTCACGGTTGGTGTGACTGGCGCCGTATTCAAGGCGGCATTGACTTGGGTTGCCGATGCAGGTGAGGGAGTTGAGGTGGGTTTTGGCTCTGGTTTGGTCAAAGCGACTGGCGGGGCTTGCTTTTCAGGTGCCCCCGGCGACATTTTAAACCAAACCAGAACACCCGCCAAAACCAAGACGGCAACTGCGACCAAACCACCCACCCATACCAGCGGGCTTTTAGAACTGGGCCCATTGGCGCCCGTGGTGGGCTGAAGAATGGCGCCTGAATTGGCGCCGGTCATGCCTAGACCCTGAGAACCCGTATTGCGGGTTCCCGTGTTCGGCATAGCTAAGCCCGTCCCTTGCCGTGATCCACCGACACGAGTTCCAGGACGCAGGGGTTTGCCTGGAATGCTGGAACCTTCGCTGATGGTCTGAGAGGAGGTGATTCCGAGACTCTGGATATAGTTACGGCAATGCTCGACGATATCCACGACGCCATTGTGATTGAGCCAACTGCGCAATTGATTGGCTAGCCAACGCGCACCCTCGGGTCTATCCAACGGATTTTTCTGTAATAGCGCATCCACGAGCGAGGTCAAAAACGGATCCGCGCCGGGATTCAGTTCCAAAATATTTTGATGCGGCTTTTCTGAAATATTCCGCATGGTGACGGGAATACTGGGACCCGTGAAAGGAAGCTTGCCTGTCATGGCATAATAAAAGACGCCACCCAAGGAAAACAAATCGGTGCGATGCGTAGGTCTCACACCTTCGATTTGTTCAGGACTCATGAAATTCGGCGATCCCAATACTGCGCCGGTTTGGGTGCGCGATTGCTCATCGGCAATATGCGCGATTCCAAAGTCAGCGATTTTCAAAACACCTTCAGAATTGAAAAGCAAATTTTCAGGCTTGATATCGCGATGAACCACGCCGTGTTTTTCGGCGGAGGTCAGGCCTTCGGCGGCTTGGCATAAAATGGCGGCAGCGACGGTATTGTACATGGGCTGGCCAGACATCGCTCCGCATAGGGTCTGTAAATTCTGGCCATCAATGTATTCCATGACCAGGAATTGCTGATTGTCCTGAATACCGAAGTCAAAGACTTCGACAATATTCATGTGGCGCAATGCGGCGATGGTTTTGGCCTCGACCGTGAAGCGCTCAATCAAGGAGGTGTTATAAGTCAAGTGGGCTTGAATCACCTTGATCGCAACGAGGCGATTGAGCAAAGGATCTTCGCCCAAATACACCGTAGCCATGCCACCTTGGCCCAATTGGCTGAGTATGCGATAACGTCCAAGTTCCATAATCTGTCTGTCGTCTCTCCGTAGGCTTGACTATTTGTGATAGGCTTCACAGTCGGTATATACCGGCTCGCCTATTTTCCAACCAGTATGCCCGTTATACAACACCATAATCTTAGAAATTCGCGAATCATTGACAGATTGCCTTCCCAAAGCAGAGTGGGAGTCCTTCTGCCTTTATTCTGCTTTTGGGGATGTTACCCTCTGGAGGGTGAAAATCGTCAAACTCCTCTTGAGCCCGCGGTACGACTCATCGCGGTCAATGTCAAACAGGGAGACGCCATCCTGATTGACGCCGAAAGTGGGCTTGATTCGGCCTTTCTCATCGATACCGGCCCGCCGTTGACCCGTTGGGACACCTTAGCGCCCCATTTAGGCGTCACCCATATACAGGGGCTTTTCCTGACCCATAGCGATGCCGACCATATTGGGGGCGTTCTTGCCCTCATGCAAAAGGTGTCGATCCAGAAGATTTTCATCCCTTCGCGTGCGGTGTTTTCCAGAAATACCCTGGGGTTGGCCTTGCTCGAAAAGGCTGCACGACTGGGCATTCCTGTGGACACTCTAAGGACGGGAAGGCAAATTCCAATCGCCTCCACGGCAAACCTTTCCGTACTTTGGCCGCCAGAAGACACCCTGATCGACGGCAATGAAGGCTCTTTGGTTTTAAGGCTGACTTGCGGCCCCTGGAAGGCCTTACTTATGGGGGATGCTGGCTTATCGGTGGAGTCACGCCTACTTGAAGCCGGAGTGAGTTTGCAAAGCCAGGTTTTAAAGGTTGGCCATCACGGATCGCGATCGTCTAGTCATGCGGGCTTTTTAAAAGCGGTGCAACCGGATTTTGCGGTTATTTCCTGCGACAGCAATGCTTACGGCCATCCCCATCGGGAAGTTCTAGACCATCTCGTTCAGGTTTTGGACAATCCGAAAAACCTATTACGCACGGATCAAGTTGGAAACCTTTATTTCCGTGCTGGCCCAGGGGGTTGGAAATGGGAAGGACCTTAGTCTTGCAAGGCCTTTTGAATTCGAGTCATGGCCTGGGCTTCATTCATAACTTCCAAATTGGTGGCGTCACGGCCTCGCACTCCCCATTGGGCATGGAGGTTGGTTTTAAAAAGCGCCAGGGTTTTGGCACCAAGCAGGGCAGCCAAGTGGCTGACGCCACTGTCATTGCCAACGAATAATGCGGCACGGGAAAGCAGTCGAGCCAAATCCACTACCGATTCGGGAGCCTCAATAGTGAAGCGTCCTTCAAAATGATGTCGCAAATCGGCTTCCTGCGGCCCTAAAACAATACGCGTGTCCTTGTAGCGGCGGCTTTTCAATTCATTGGCCAAAAACCCATAGAATTCGGGATCGAAATTCTTGCTGGCGCTGCCCGAACCCGGATGAATCAGGGCATAATTCTCACGGCGCGATTCCAAAGGAAAATACGGGTCGTCCTCAGCGATGGCAGGGAGCGAAAAATACGGCAAGCATTGCAAGTGATAATCCATGACATGCTCACCGTTGCCAGGGAAAGGCGCATGCAAATGCACCGGGCCTTGACAGGCTTGAGTCAACATCTTTCGCAGCTTCGGGTCTTCGTCCATCCAGAAAAGCGCCGCATCGATGCGGCCCAAAACCTTGGGCACGGACTCACCTGAGAACAGCGGCATCATTTCGGCGCTTTCACAATCGAACCAAGAGTCGAAAAGACCCATTTCTCCCGCTAGGCGCATGTGCTCGGGACGGCCAATGCCGACAAAGCGGTGGTCGGCGTATTTCCATCGCAAAAGCATCAAGGCCGGAAAGGTGAGGGTGAAGTCACCCAAGGCGCCTCGATGCGCCACCAACAAGGTTTTCATCGCCAATTCCTCGGTCGCCAACGGGGGTTTTTCGACGACATGTCCACACTATAAAAGTCTCGCTCGAACTTGGCCACGTTCTGCGTGTCACCCATGTTCTGAAGCAAGAATCTGGCTATCCATTTCTCTATTTTAAGCACAACCATCTTTTTGCGCAGGCGACCTTGCGAGTCGCGATTGAGAATGGAAGGAATGGTATTCAGGGTCAGAATTTCGTTGAGATAAGGCGAATTCAAATTCTCCCGGCCTTCGGGAGAGCTGTAAAAATGGGTGACGCCAAAACAAACCTTATTGGGCTTGCCTTCCCACAGTAGTTTGCAGCATTGGATGATGGTATTTCCCGTACGCACCATGTCGTCGAGTACAATCACATCCTTACCGGCTATATCTTCCAGGCGCAAGTCGCTTTCCTTGCCGACTTGCATGCGGACCTGTCTTTCGCCAGTCCGGTTTTTTTCCATCACTAGGCGGGAGGCCTTAGGTAGGTCCAAGGCTTCATAAACCGAATTGACAAAGGGGACCGCACCATGATCGGGCGCGACTAAAACCAAGTTGTCACCGAATTTGCCGGTGACCACCATGTCGCTGTATTTGACATAGTCGGAATAAAGCTCGTAGGGCACCAAGTTGTGGAAATTGCCATTGAAGGTTTCGCTGAAAAGCTTCTGCACCTTGGAGCTGTGATTGTGGACGGTGACCACTTCATCGACTCCCGACAATTTCAGCAATTGGGCATACAGCTCGGACGTGAAAGGCTGGCCATCGAATTTCTTGAGATCTTCCACCGAACGCGCATCTTCGCCTGGACGGCGATGCGGGCCACGATCCTGGGCGCTGAAAAAGAGATCCGGTTCCACCAGCACGACTTTTTTCGCCCCATTGTCCTTGGCCGCGCGGGCCAAAATCAAGGTGCGCATGGCCAGAGAGCCTCGGGTATGACTGGTCGCCGTGGAGCATATCGCCACGATGCGACCTTCCAGGGAGCGCCCTACATGATCGCGATCTTCCTCATCGCTGATGAAGCGCGGGCAAAATTCGGTATTGGCATAGACTTTCAGGGAAATGATATCGGCGATGTCTTCGCGCTGGCCGCACATGTGGCCAATATCAATGGCGAAGGGATCATCGGAGACATTGCCGATAATGACGATATCGCTCACTCATCCTCCATCGAAATAGCGATACGCTCCGAGCGCCAGATTTCCCGGTCGTATTCGTCTATGGTTCGGTCAGAACTGAACTTACCTACGCGGGCCACATTTAGGATGGCTTTTCGTGTCCAACTGTCAGGATCACGATAGGCCGCCGAAACCTTTTCCTGGCAATCGACATAATCGCCGAAATCGGCCATGAGCATGTATTCGTCCTTGGACAAGAGGCTCTCAAAGATAGGCGCGAAAAGAAGGGGATCTTCGGGACAGAAATATCCGGTGCGAAATAAATCCATGACGGCCATGAGACGTGAGTCTTTTTCGATGTATTCGGCTGGATTATAGCCGATAAGCCGCTTTTGCTGCACCTGTTCCGCCGTGAGTCCGAAAAGGAAGAAGTTTTCGGCTCCCACCTCTTCGCGAATCTCGATATTGGCTCCATCGAGGGTGCCTATGGTCAGGGCGCCATTAAGTGCGAATTTCATATTGCCCGTCCCACTAGCCTCTTTGCCGGCAGTAGAGATTTGCTCGCTGAGATCGCTGGCGGGGAAAATGCGCTCGGCCAGGGAAACGCGATAATCCTCTAGGAAAACCACATGCAGTAAATGCTTGGAATCGGGATCGCTATTCACCACTTCGGCCACACTATTGATCAGCTTAATGGAAAGCTTGGCCATGAAATAGCCTGGCGCCGCTTTGCCACCAAAAATAAAGGTTCGCGGCGTGATGTGCTTGCCTCGACCCGCCTTGATCTCATTGTAAAGGTGAATGATATGCAAGACATTCAGGATTTGTCGCTTGT
>JAYUVP010000174.1:0-16216 GCA_043753995.1 Fibrobacterota bacterium | reverse complement strand
GGCCTTGGGCGCGACCCCGACTCAAATCTTTTTGCAATTATTGGTGGAATCGGTCACCCTCAGCTTGGTCGGCGGCATACTCGGAACGGGCTTGGGCCTGCCTGTTTTGCTCTTCGGGGAAATCATCGAAAAGGCCACCAGTGGTATCAGGCCAGAATTGCCTCCCACCGACTTTCTCTGGGTTTTCGGATTGACCGTATTGATGGGCGTGGCTTCGGGGCTTTATCCCGCATTGAAAGCGGCACGACTATCACCGATTGAGGCCCTAGGCTATGAGTGATTACCAAACCGCTTTATAATTGGGCGGTAATAAATTCCATTCTTTGTCGTAGAC
This sequence comes from Fibrobacterota bacterium, assembly GCA_043753995.1. GTDB lineage: Bacteria > Fibrobacterota > Fibrobacteria > UBA11236 > UBA11236 > JAYUVP01. The sequence goes on along the minus strand of JAYUVP010000174.1, from coordinate 15,882 downwards.
ATGTACTTCCCGGGTGCCGATGACAAGGCCGTCTTTGTCGCGATGCAATAACGGGCCTTGAGCGCCGGCCCAAGCCAACAATCCGCCTTCGAGGTTTTTCACCCGCAATCCTTTGGCCAGCAGTGGCTCGGCATATTTGCCGCTTCGGAATCCCAGGGTACAATAGGTCACGATTGTTTTTTCCTTTGGCAATCCAGTATGGCGAAAGGCTGCGGCGAATTCGGCGGGGGAGAGGGCACCGGGTATTTTCGATACGGTGATTTCCTTGTCCTCCCGCACATCGATGAAAACGACGTTGGTGTCTCCCAGGTGGGCTATCGCCGAATCTACGGTGATGGTGGGAACCTTCAAGTCACCGATGGCTTGCAAATAGGCAATGCGCACCTTTTGCGCCAATTTTTCATCCCGCGTCATGGGTTTTTGCCCGAAAACATCCACGATAAAGGCGAAAAGCATAGCCCCGAGGAGGAGGGAGAAGCGTTGGGGAAAGTGGAAAATGAGTAGGGTAAAACGAGACATAAGCTTACCGGGAATTTACAACCTTGCGTCTTCTTAATGGGGCCCCTGGTTGAAAACCTGGAAGGCCTGCTCCTGGTGAATTAGCTTGCCCGCATGGCTTCTGACTCTCGCCCTATGGCTCCCCGCTCTACGCCCTTGGCGGCGCGCATGCGTCCTCGAACCTTGGATGAATTCGAGGGCCAAGAGCATATTCTAGGGCCGGGTCGATTATTGCGGCGCGCCATTCAAGCCGATCAACTTTCCTCTTTGATTTTTTACGGTCCTCCCGGCGTGGGAAAAACCACTCTGGCGCAAATCATCGCGGGCAGCACCAAGGCCCAGTTCTTGGCGATCAATGCCGTCTTGGCCGGCATCAAAGACATTCGCGAGGCCATTGATCGCGCCCTCGACATGAGAGAAACCGGCGGACAGCGTACCGTGCTCTTCATCGACGAGGTGCATCGCTTCAATAAAGCCCAACAAGACGCCTTATTGCCGCATGTTGAAAACGGGACCTTGATTCTCATCGGTGCCACCACCGAGAATCCGTATTTCGAAGTCAATAAAGCCCTGGTCTCACGCTCGCGTATTTTCGAATTGCGTCCCTTGGAGGGTCATCATGTCCGCGCCAGCCTGGAACGGGCGTTACGCGATAGCGAGCGTGGCTTCGGGCAGTGGAAGGTCGCCGTCGATGAAGACGCTTACGATCACTTGGTGCGCATGTCGGGTGGCGACGCGCGTAGCGCCCTCAATGCGCTGGAGCTGGCCGTCAGCACCACGCCCGCCGATGCCGAGGGTATCATACGAGTGACGGTGGCCGTGGCCGAAGAAAGCATACAGAAGCGCGCCGTGCTTTATGACAAGGATGGCGACGCGCATTATGACACCATATCCGCCTTCATCAAATCCGTGCGCGGGTCTGATCCCGATGCGGCGCTTTACTGGCTGGCGCGTATGGTGACGGCGGGCGAAGATACGCGGTTTTTATTCCGGCGCATGATTATACTCGCCGCCGAAGATGTCGGTTTGGCGGATCCCCAGGCCCTGCGCGTAGTCATGAGCGCCGCCCAGGCCTTCGACTATGTGGGCTTACCCGAGGGACAATTTCATTTGGCGGAAGCTTGCCTTTACCTCGCCACCGCTCCCAAAAGCAATTCCACATTCGCCTTTTTCGAAGCCCTCAAGGCAGTGCAAAAAGACGGCGTGGGGGGACGTTCCGTCGAACCTCCTAATGGCCTCAAGGATGCCTCACGCGACGGCGCCGACTTGGGCCATGGCAAAGGGTATCTCTATCCCCATGCCTTTCGCGATCATTGGGTGCCGCAACAATATTTGCCCCAGGGCTTGCAGGGACGTCTCTTCTATGAGCCGTCACAGCAAGGTTACGAGGGTGGCCTGCGCGACACCGTGCAACGCCATCGTGAGGCGCAGTGGGAGGCTACGGCAAGACAAAGCGAATCGGAGGGCCAACCCGTTTCTCCGGGGCAAGCCAAGGCCGCTCGCCGTGGCGACTGGCTGGAGCGCGCCGCCGGAGTTGGCAGTGAAGTGCTGCGTTCGGTGCGCGACCAGATTTTCACCTTGGCGGGTATCGATCGCGATAGCTTGGTACTCGATCTTTCCGGCGGCACCGGCTTCCTCACTTGGGAAGCGCTGCGTCGTGCGCGCGGCGGTGGTGTGTGGACCCGATGCGAGAATGAAGCCGAAAAGACCAACCTGGCCGGCTTTGGCAAACGCTTGGAGCATTTCTCCCAGCCCATGCTTTTCGCCTCTCCGGTTAGCGAAGTGGCGCGCTTTCTTCAAAAGGAAAAAGAGCCGCCGCGCTTCGACGCCATTCTAGGGCTTTCCGTGAGCTTACCCAAGGAAGGTTTTGCCTCTTGGCTGGAAGAAATGTCCTCCTTTCTTTCCCCACAAGGCCGATGGGTGCTGGCCTTTGCCCAACCGGCCCTGCAGCCCGCCGAAAGCCTTTTCCCACCGGGAGACATCCCTGAGAATTGGCGGGCCTGGCTGAACCAGGCGCAAAGTGAGGCGATGGAAAAGGACTCTTTGGAGGAGAGGTTGAATAAGCTGCGCGGTCAGTTGAATTCGATTTCCCTGCAATGGGAAAACCAGGACTATGTCATCACCCGGCGTTTCGCTCCCACTCAAGCGGCGCATTTACTGGATACCCCAGGAAACACCGGACTATTTTCACAGCTTCGCCTTTTGGCGGGTGAGCAATGGCCCCAATTGCGCGGCGCTCTTTTCACGGGTCTCACGACTCAAGACGCACAATGGCATCATGCCTATGGGTTTATGACTTTGCGGACGACGCTTGCGTCCTAGCAATCCGTTAAGGATTGACGCTAGTGGGGCTAATGGGATCGGCATAGGTGGCGGGAGCCCTGGCCGTGAACTTCAAGGCATCGCGCACACGCCAGCTTTGATAGCGTTTGGAAGTGGGGGTCATTTCACTGCTCCAAATGATTTTTAGGCAAGAGTCACGATAGGCTGCCAATTCCTCTTTCGGATCTATCGTGGTGTCGCGTCGCGGCAGCCCTTCATTGAATTCGCGCTTACGGCGAAGGCCACCGACAAAGACGGGGTAAAAGGACCATTCTCGATAGTCAAAGGCGGTGTCATTCACGATGGGCATGCTTCCCTCAGGGTGAAGCAAGGACAATTGCCAGGCGATCAATCGGGCATAGCGTTGACCGGCATATCCATAGGCTTGCAATTTTCGCATACGACCCTCCATGGCCGTGGATTCGGTAGCATAAAAGCTATCGGGATAAAAACATAAGGCCTCATCTTGCCGCAAGAAGGCATACATGGGATTGCCGGGAAATTCCGTTTCCAAACTGCGGAAAATCACCTGCTTTTCAGAGCGCGCTTCGTCTTCATAGGGCGAAAGGAATTGCATCAGAAAAAGCTGGCTGGCCACGGAAGTGTATTGGCCGTCATAAGCGCTGATGCGCAAAGCGCGTAGTCCGGCATGAAAATTAACGCTGCGCCCCAAGAGCTTCAGGGCACCGCGCACCACCAGGGGAGCATTGGACGCCGAACATTCGAAAATGCCCGACCCGAGATAGGCATCCTTGATGCGAGGATCGGCCTTCAGCGCTTTTTCCAGCATACGCATGGCTTGCATTCCAGCTTGCAGGGCTTTGCTGGGCTGATGATGAATTTTGCGTGTGGCTAAAAACCCCTGTATGCCCCCTTGTATCAACAAATGAGTCGGAACATGTCGGTTTTTTTCCAGGGCTTGACGGCAGAGAACTTGGCCCTGTTCGGCGGCCTCATCCACGGATTTGCCAATTCGGTTCGCCTCCAGGTTATCGGCAAAGTCGCTCCGCTCCAAAAGCAATACCCCGCTTGCAACGAGAAGTAGTTGGCTGAGTGGTGGGAGGGTGTCACGGCTTTCCAATTTTTCCATTTGGGTAAAGGCTTGTAAGGCACCGGTAAAATCGCCGCGATATCCCCTTCGCAGTCCTTCATGGGCCAAATCGCTCTGTTCTTGAGTCAATCCGGAATACAGTCGATAATCGCGCCCTTGCCACTCCGCGGCATTGGGTTTCGCAGTAGGCCTCTCCTGACCCATGCCCAAACCGGTAACCAGGCTAACCATGCACAATAGCCTTGGGAACAGCGCGACCAGGCGATTCTTTAGATAACCTTTTAAAGGATTCAAAACCAAGACCCACGATACGACATGACCAGATTGTATGAAAAAAAACCGGCAAATCCCAAAGCGGGAGTGATACGAAGCTGGTTGCGCTGGATTCCAAAGAGTTTGGTGGAACCTGTATTGCGCACGGTGCGCGGACTCGAGCATTTGTGGAATCATTGGTTGCATGTCGGCCTAAGGCAGGATGTGCGCCGTAAACAGCGTGTAGTGGCTCGGCTCATGCGCAGCCTGACCCTTGGACTCTTCAGCTTTGAATACAATCAAATTCCTGTGCGCTCGGCGGCCCTGACCTATACGACCATACTTGGCGTCATTCCTTTTGTCGTGATTTTGAGCGCCGTGGCCGGACGCTTCGGCTATATCGATTTGCTTCAGCGTTTCGTGCCCTATGTTTTTGAGTCGCTCAATCTCGATTTCCCCCTCGATCCGATTTTGGGACTATTGCAAAAGTCAGAAGCGATGAATTTTCAAGCCTTGGGGGTTATCGGAAGCTTGGGTTTGGCTGTGAGCTTTTTCCTGGCTATGAACAATATCGAATTGGCCGTCGATCATATTTGGAATTTGCGTAAGCCTCGCAATGCCTGGGCCACGGTCAAGTCCTATACGCCATTTCTTGTCTTACTCATGGTTTTGGTGGGCGCTCTCGGCAGCGTCATGGTGCGTTTCATCAACTTGGTTAATCGTGTTGACTTCCCAGGAGTTTTACCGGTTTTACAGCATGGTGCGGCCTTGCTTTTGGGTACGGCTTTGTTCACGGCTTTTATTTGGTTAGGGATATTCTTGCTTTTGCTCATCGTGCCGAATACCAAGGTGAAGCTTTCCGCCGCCATGGTAGGCGCCTCGGTCGCGACAGCCTTGCTCTTTGCCTTGACCCGCCTCTTCTTTTTTTTCCCGCATCTGCTTTATTCGCGCAATAACTTGGTTTTGGGTTCCTTAGCCTTTGTTCCTGCCATGCTGGTTTTCATTTATGTGACCTGGTTGCTTATTCTCTACGGATCGGCTGTGGCCTTCATATATCAAAAGCTTTATCGCGAACAAGAGGTGATAGACGTCAGCCCGGAGGATATTGCTTTTGCAACCATGGAAAGTAAGGTCTTAGCTGTTTTGGCGGCCATGCAGCAATTGCAGGGCGAAATTGATTTCCTTCTTCCTGGCCTCGATGAAAATGGCGAGCCCCGAATTCTAAAGGAGCCGCGTTCGGTGCGCGTCACCGACATTGCCAGGCATTTGCATATCACGGAGGATGAGGTGCATCGAGCCGCTTTGCCCTTGCAGGACTTAGGCTGGATTCGACGGCGAAGCACCCAATTATCGGAATCTACCATCTATGTCTTAAAGGCCGAACCAGAAGCCATGGACATTTTGGCTTTGCACATTCTCTTAGTGCGCATCAATCCCAAGGGCACGGGGCTATTGCGTAAAATGAATATGCTGGAAGAAATCATGCATACCCTGGGGATTCTTTATTCCAAGAGCAAGGATCATCCTCCGCTAACTTTGCAAACCGCTAAAGGCTTGTCGCCCAAGGTGTGAGGGAATGGTGGCCTTGGATTCTAAGGCCAAATTTCGCCGCATTGTCATTGGCCCTTACCTTGCCAGTGACGTCTACTACCCTGACCTGCAGTTTGGATCCATCAACTGGCGAGGCGTTCGGGGTTCTGCCATTTAAGGAGACGCGCGGTCTGCTGCGGCGGATTGCTTTGGTGCTGCTTCCGCCGAGAGTGAGAAGATTCTTGGTCACATTCGCCGAGCCTTTGCCATTCGCCGAACCGGTATACGATTCCACCTTCATTGCGACTTCATATAATGCACAATCCATCATCTTCATTCCGGCTTTGTCCCACTCTTCAAAGTGCTTGGAAATGCTGACTGTGCCGCTTTGTCGGTGGCTGCTCGTGCTCTTCGGCACGCTGAAATATTGCTTGAAGGTGCCGTTCCCGGTCAGCATAGGCTGGTTGATCCTGTCGGCGGTCCAAAAATCATACGCGATACCGTCGATCGTCGCTTCGCCGTACTTTTTACCGCCCGATCCCGGGTTATAGTTGCCCCGGTCTTGAATGATGTAGTACTCAATCTGATTGGAGAAATTGGTGTTTTGGCCGCTTTCTGTTTTTGTCGGTACGCTTCCCGAGGGGTAATACGCCCAGCCATAGATGCCAAGCATTTTAACATTATCGCTGGAGGACCATGTCGCGGCGAATTCTAGCGAGATGTTGCCGATGGACGTGGGCGTGGTTTTGCTTGAGGCACCCCATTTTTTGCCTGCGCGAAACAGAATATTCTCCGTGCCGCTCCAGGTCGCTTCGAACGTTCCGCCATTCGGGTTCGTGCTGCCTCCCGAGATCTGCATATTAACCGTGCCTCGGTTGTTCTGACTCCAGAGTTCGTAGTCAATGCCATTGCAATTTCGAATGGTGCTGGAGGTCCACGAGGTGCACTGCCCCCAAGTCATCGAAGACCCAATAGCCAAGCACGCAAGTATCGAAGCAAAAACCTTTTTGATCCTCATCCATCCCCCTGACGCACTTTGGGCCGACCCTCGCAGGCCACACCGGGGTAATATATGGGCACTTCCGGGAAACGTGTGGGTGATTTGAGTGCCCGGGTTTGGCTGTAAGCAATAGGATTGTCAGTCATTTTCAGGATGCTCGCGGCCTCAGTCATGGAGAGCTTGACGGCTCGCCCAGGCGCGAAATAATCAAAAACCCTGAACGACGTTTCCCGCGGTAGGCCGGTAAGGTGAGCTTTCGTTTTCAGTACGAAATCACAAAGCGACCCGCCGCGATGGGCGTGGCGAGGTCGCGACCTGTTTCGCCCTTCCAATCCTGCACCCAAAGTCCACCCAAAAGACCCAAAACGGTTAGGTATCGATAAGGCCGCCAAGTGGCCGAGGCCGTCAGCGAATGCCGAGTTTCCACTCGGTCATGCAGCAATCGGGTGCGATTGCCATCCAGCGAGTCGGTATGCACGCTGAATAGCGACGCTTCGCGAATGCCAACGCTGCGTTGCAAAAAGGCATAATCCAAATTCCAATCCCAATCGGCATTCCAATGATGGATGGCTTGCATCCGCAGGCTTCGCGAATCGGCGGGCAAGGAGCTACCCAGCAAGGCGCCATAGCTTTGCATTTGCGTATCGCGATGATGATGGCTGAAAAGCCAAGGCCCCACCTGAGCCACTTCCAAGGTCAAATCCGTGCGTGGTAAACCCGGGTTGATCGCATTTACTCCCAAGGTATAAGCGAATTTATTACCCCAAAAGTTGAGAGGAAACCCGCTATAATCGTCCAGCAATAATTCGCCATAAGCCCGGATGCGTCCGGGAAAGGTGGCGGTGATATCCAGAGATAAAGCGATATTGTCGCGATCGCCCAATTCGTGTTCGGCATATTTCAAAGGCACCAAAGGAATCATGTAAACCAAGCCGGGGCTGCGGCCGGCCAGGGAAACCATTTCCGTGGCACCGATGGCGAGACGAGGCAGGGCGCGCCAAACCAGTCGATGGGCAATAAGCCAGGCCGCACTGTCGCTGTCGAGGCCAGTGCGTTGCGCCACCACCTTGGTGTATTCCAAGTTGCCGACTTGCAGGGAAAGGCGACCCTGGGGCAAAGGTGCCGCCTCGCCCGTGCTACGGTAACCGCGGCGATAACCTCCGGGATGCACGCTACCCGCATAGTCGACGGAGTCCGAAGCAGCTAGGCTGTCTTGTACCCAAAACCAAGGATTAGCGCTCAAGGTGGCATGCTGAAAAATTCCGGGTCCCCAAGCATTCCAATCCTGGCCTATTTCGATACGCACATGCGAGTCACCATAGCCCGTCACGGTGCGAAAGCCATCGAAGGTGCTGACCCCCCGGGCTATGCCCGCTTTGCCTTCACGGTCAGTATTATAAGGCATGCCTTCGCTGGCATTGTAATTCTCACGAAAGCGATTCACTCGCGAGCGCTCCTGGCCCAAAAAGGCCTGGGAAAGCATGTAAAAGTGATCCCGATAAGTTCCGGCGACGCCTACCGCGAAGGTTCCAAAAGCATATCCCTGCGGCCTCGGCAAGGAGTCTTGCCAAGCACCTTCGGTGAGATAATCGACTTGGGCACCGCCCACCACATTTGTATCGAGATAGATCAAACGGGAGCGGCTTGCTCTTTCTGACCAGTTGAGATCACGGTGATATCGATCGGCGCTTTGCCGCATCCAATCCTCGGTGGTTTTCGCCCGCAGGTTTTGCAAGGCAGCGAGTACTTCCCGGCGGTCCTTGGGCAAGGTCGAAGTAAAGCCTAGCGGCACCAAGCCCATGGCTTCGCCGCGACGCAGCAAATCATAGACTGGGCTTTGAACTTCGATGGGATCGGCAGGACTGGTCCCAAGGCATAGAACCATGGTAAGAATGAAGGCTATTCCCAGCCTCAAAGGGTGTTTCAGCATAGCTAGGCGAATATAGATTGACCTCATGCGAATCCCTGCTTTCGGCCTGGCCCTACTTGCGGTTTCGGGTCTTGTGGCCTGCCTTTTTCAAACCCAAGTCATCGAGCCAACTAGCCCGCATTTGCACTATCGACTGCGAGTTTCGCCGGGTGCCCCATCCCAGGCGGAAGTCACCATCACCTTCCTGGCATGGCCCCAGAGTAAGGCCAAAACATTTTTATTGCCGTCCTACTATGCTGATAATCCCGTCTGGCCAGTTCCCGGCTTGGATGTCTCCTCTATAAACATGCGCGACGCCCAGGGCAAGGCCTTGTCCAGTGAATCGGTACCCTCCTTCGGTTTTGCTGGCGATACATCGCAGCCCCTAGGGCCAACCGTCACCTTGCCCAACTCCACCGAGACCTGGAGTTATCAACTGGATCTCGACACCTTGGCCCCTAGCCGGCTGGGATTGGCCATTCCCAATCTATTGCCTGGCTTGCAATTGCTGGACGGTGCCAACTTATTCGCCTTGCCCATTTTGGCTTCACCTCAAAACATTCAAGCCGCTGAAATTTGGCGCGAACCCATGGAAATAGACGTGAAGGTGGAAATACCTGACGGACAGGCCAGCTTGGGCATGGCTGTTCATGAAAAACTTTCCAGCCCTTATGAATTGATGTTTTTGCGAAGCGTCGTAGGTCGCCCAAGGCAAGTGGAAAAGAGATTGATGCTTCAACGCGGCCTCACTCCGGTAACCGTTTTCGCCACCACTTCCGATACCGTGAATTTGCAAACCCTCGCGGATAGTCTTCCACGTTATTTGACTCTCGTCGAAGACATGTTCGGCCCTTTGCCCTCGCCCTTTCTCGCTATCGGTGAGGTTGGAGGTTTAGGAGGTTTGGAAGGCCGCCACGGTTATTGGTTTGGAACACCCTATGCCAACTATCCCGAAGTGCATTTGCATGAACTCATTCACTTGTGGGTCGGCATTATCTGCGGCGATCGCGATCAACCCTGGTTTAAAGAAGGCGTGACTACCTATTTGGGTCAATGGCTCACGGTTCGCGGCGGATGGATGACCCTCGATGCCTGGCAAGCCTATATGGAAGGCCAGGCCCAGGATACCTTGGGGCCGGTTGCAGAAGTGGCGCTTACCAATTTGAATTCGCGATTGAATTATTACCGTCCCTTGAATCACGATTACCTCGACGGTATTTCGTCACCTTGGTATCAACTTGTTTATGGCAAGGGACCCCAAGCAGCATTGTTGATAGACGCCTATATGCTGGAAGCTTCCCAAGGCCAGGTCGGATTGCCTGACTTAGTTCGGAACCTTTATGAGCATCATCGTCCCGGCTTCACTCGTATTGAAATGGTCGCCTCCATGAAAGCCTTGACAGGTGAAATGCCAAGAGCTTGGCTTGATCAACTTCTCGATAATCCCGGACCGATAAAGCCGGAAACGATCAAGGCCGCTTTCGCGACCTTGAGGCATTGGCGCAAATTTTAAAATCTTGAATTCTTAGTCGTCATGCACTGGGATGATTCCCGTCTCCATGAATTTGTATTCGCCATTCATGAAGCTCTTGGCGATTTTATTCATTTGCTTGTCGTCATTATCGCTTTGCTGGGCGAAAAGCGCTTCGATGCGGCGACGTGACTCCTTGCAAAAGAAATTGGCCAAATGCCCGGGGTGGGGGTTGCTCGGGTCTTGCTCTTTCAGCAATTTCGCATTGGCGCAGCTGGCGGACATGGCGAAAAGTTCGGTGCCGATATCCACGAAGCGCGACAAAACCATTTGCCTGCGCTCCAAGGTGTCCTGATACATTCCCATGCTGTGGAAAATGCTGCGTGCCAAGATATGCGAGGTGCGCGCCACATAATTCATATGCCGCGCCAGTTTGGGACCGAACTCGCTATAGCTGGGGAAAATGGTGCTGTTCAACCATTGCGCCGGATACCACTTCGAATAGAAATTGGCCATATTGAGGCCGGCCTTGATGCGGCGACCCATGGGCAAATGCTTGAGTAACAATTCCGCGGCCACCTGCATATGGGGATCGAGGGCTTCACGCGCCAAGAACAAATGCATGATTTCCGTAGTGCCTTCGATGATGCGATTGATGCGGCAATCGCGCATCATGCGCTCGACCGGTATGGCTTTTTCCCCGCGTCCTTTGAGTGATTCGGCAGTTTCATAGCCACGCCCGCCGCGAATCTGCATGGTTTCGTCAATCATTTTCCAAGCGGCTTCGGAGCAGAAGAATTTGGCCATGGCGGCCTCGATGCGAATGTCATAATTGCCGCGATCGGCCATCATGGAGGCCAGCCAGGTCACCGACTCCATGGCGAATTGCGTGGAAGCCATCCAAGCGAGCTTTTGTGAAATGGCCTCGTGCTTACCAATCGGCAAGCCCCATTGCACGCGTTCATTCGCCCAATGCCTCACGATATTGAGACATTGCTTGCCCATGCCTACGGCAGCGGCAGGCAAGGTTAGGCGACCCGTATTCAAGGTGGTGAGGGCCAGCTTGAGGCCTTTGCCTGTCCCGAGTATGATGTTTTCCGCGGGTACCTTGACGTCTTTGAATTCCAAAAGTCCGTTTTGTATCGCCCGTATTCCCATGAAATCGCAGCGATGCAGGACTTTGACGCCAGGCATGTTTTTCTCGACCACGAAAGCCGTGATTTGTGAGATTTCCCGGCCCTTTTTAATGATTGGAGGGGTGCGGGCCATGACCACCATGATGTCGGCGACCGGGCCATTGGTGCACCATAATTTTTTGCCATTGAGTATGTAATGCTTGCCGTCTTCGGTGGGCTTGGCCTCGGTGGTCATTTTGGCCGGGTCCGATCCCACATCCAATTCGGTCAAGGCAAAAGCCGAAATCGCACCTTCGGCGAAACGCGGCAACCATTTCTTTTTCTGTTCGGGTGTGCCGAATATTTTGAGCGGCTGCGGCACGCCAATGCTTTGATGCGCCGACAACCAAACCGCCGTGCTGCCGCAATAGCTGGCTACGGCCGCCACTACGCGATTGTAATTCATTTGAGAAAGGCCTAAACCCCCGTATTCTTTAGGGATTTTCATGGCCCACAATTTCATTTTGGTGAAACCGTCGCGCACTTTTTGCGGAAACTCGCGAGTGCGATCGATTTCGTCGGGATCGAGATTTGCCTTCAAAAAGGCGGAAACCTCATCGATCAGTTTGTCACCGATGGCCTTGTCTTCCGCCGACTGTTGGGGAAAGGGAACAATCAGTTCGGGTTGAAACCGACCCATGAACAAACCGCCCGCGAAACTGGGATTTTCCCATTTCATTTCGCGACTCGACTCGGCCACCATCATGGCCTCGGCCTTTTCCTTCGACATCTTGCTAGTGTCGATTTTGAGCTCGAAATCTTCCTTGTTCTCAGCGCCCATGTGTGAGCCTCCCTAGTCTTGACAATAGTGTATCACTTGGAGGGGGATTGAACCACAAAGAACGCAAGATAGGTTGGCGTGACGATTTTATCGTTTGGCCGAGATCCGACAGGAATTAAGGGATTTCGCCGAGGTTTCCCCTAGTCTACCGCAGGCAGAGCGAAAAGGGAGTCGACTTTGTTCAGGACGATTGCTTCGTCCGATTGACCTTATCGTTGCCGTCGTCATGGCCGACCAACTCGGATAGGCTGAAAGCGGAACTCCTCTTTGCGGCTTCGAACATTTCGGCAAAACTCGTCGAGGTAGGTGCCTCGCTCTCGGGCGTAGGTAAGTTGATTTCCAAAGGCAAATCCAAGGTCATCGCGATTCGTGCCACCAAGGCCGGGCCTCCAAAGGGCTTGCGTATCACCCTGTCGCCTGGTACTTCAATACCGCTGGCACGCAAATACTCTTCAGGTAACCCAGTCATGAACAGGGTTTTCATTTTGGGAAAGACCTCAAGCAGGTGTTCCGACAATTGCGGGCCGGTCAGCTTGGGCATCAGCACGTCCGCCAGGAGCAAGTCCATGGGGGGGAGGCCTTTTGCCACCATTTGCAATGCCTCTTTGGGGCTGGTAGCCTGCCAAACGGCATATCCAGCTTTGCGCAAGGCGCTGGCGATGAAAGGAAGTATGAGCGGTTCGTCATCGACGACAAAGATTTGGGACAACATATCGCCCTCCTCGGAGTAATCCCGAGTTCTTATGGTAATATCGGAGGCAAATTTTGTCCAGAATGTTTTGCTTGTCACATAAGCCAATTCTCAAAAGACTCAAGATTTATTTGTGATGCGTCACACTGTTTGTGTAGTCCGTTGCGATTTCCATTAAAAATCAGGCAGGAAGATTTTGTCCTTGGGCGGGCTTTCCTCGTGCAGGAGATAATGCTCTATCCGGTCGAGTTTATCATAAATGTATTTGTAGGTGGCGATAGGCAATCCGTCGGACGCGAAAAACCGCACCTGGCCATGAATTCGATCCCGATCGAATTCGAGAGTGAGAGTGAGATTTCCCGCAACCCCGAAGACCATGCCATGGCCTTGCTTTAGCCCGGCGACATAGCGCACCGTTTTTCGCAAGGCATGGCCCTGATAAAAGCTCCACGACCCGTCTTTCTTGCCGTCGAGATAAAATCCCAACCATTCGCCTTCGCCGATATACTTGATTGTCTTTTTCGGGAACCATTCCTTCATTTGCCTTTCCTGCGCCTCTTGCCCCTTGCCGTGGGCCTTCAGGAAATCGGCCCTGGTGGCCGTGCTTTTGCTTTTCTCGTAATCGGGAATGGCGAATCTTTCCACGATGAAGTGCATGACATTGCTGAGGAAAAGCCGTTCGGGCATGCCTATCATGTCGTCATAATCGACTTTGCCTGAGGCAAAGCTGTCACCGAATACGGCATTGTCTTGTTTGACGAAATTCAAATTCACGGTTTGCGCATCCTTGATGGCGGCGACGATTTGCTTGCCATACTCATCGGTAGGCACGGCCTTGGCATCGGCTTGCTGTACCAAACCTGTCGCATCCAAGGTGAATTGAATAACCGAACCCGTACTCATTTTCGTGACAAAGGCCTTTCTTTTTTCTTCCGTCAGACCGGTGAGCTTCAGCTTTCTCTGCAGGACGCCATTTGCGGGCTGAGTCACGGGCCGGGCCGAAGAGAGAGAGGTTGCGTCGGCAGGGGAGGCATCGGCCGCCTTGGCTCCCATTTGATCGGCTTCGCTTTCCAGCCCGGCGTCCTGGTTCAGGGCCACTCCCTGCGACTTCATGGTGGGAGAGACGCGTCCCTGGGCCTGTTGCACGGCATGCCAGCCTTCATGGGCCAATTGCTTTTCGGATTAAGCCCGACCGGTCGGCTTCCTTTGCAGGGTCATCGCCTTGGACGGACATGCAGGTAGGAGCGCTTTGGGTTTTTCCGATGGAGTTCGCATGACAAGATTCTCCGCTTGTTCGGTCCGGATTTAATTATCCATTAAAGCTATCCACTCTGGAGAAGTCATGACCTTTTTATTGCTTGAAAACCACCCCCAAGGGCTCAAATGAAAGCCAATATGTTTTTCACCACCGCCTTGGGACGCCTTCGCCTCTTGGGATATTGCGAGGGCATCACCTTGCTATTACTGGTTTTTTTCGCGATGCCACTCAAATATGTCTGGCTAAATCCCATAGCCGTTCGGATTCTGGGACCTATACATGGCGTCTGTTTTTTGCTTTTCGTTTTCTACGGATTCAGCTTATCGGTCGCGAAGGATTGGAGCTTCACGCGCATTACCCTGAAGCTTTTCATCGCTTCCTTCATTCCCTTCGGCAACTTTTATGTCGACCATAAAATTTTAAAGCCGATGCAAGAAGTGTAACCTTGTCACGTCAGTGCAAAAACTTGTTCGGACTATCTCAAAACGTGTTTGGTCGGGTTGAAATCCTGTATGCACGGACCCTTACCCCTGTTTGTTTGACGCGCAGCCCCGTTTGGTTATCGAAAAACGGGTGAGTTTCGGGGTTACTACCCTGTTTGGATGGGGTCAGGATGTGTATGCACGACTGTAAATCGTGTGTTGTCGGCTAGAAATCGTGTTTGGTTGAGGTTCACCCCCTGTTTGGATGCGGTGAAAGGGCGTTAAGTCGCTCCAAAGGTTGTGAATTTTGGGGCTCAACCCCTGCATGGTTGGGGTTAGGGTGTGTTAAGTCACCGAATATTTGAGTGTATTTGAGTTTGGGGCCTTCTGAAAAGCCAACATCATGGGGTTAAGCGGCGAGTTTGCACCGGTTTTCTTTGCCTGTTTGGTCACTTGGGATTGGCGAAAGTGGGTAGGAGCCATTCAGGCACTTGCTGATGGTTATGGGGCGAAGTGTTAGCGCCTAGCGGAACTTGGGGGCCCCAACTATTACCGCGGAATGAAACCTTTGATGACGTGAGCTGGGAAGGATTGTAAGGGGATGAAGGATGCCTAGGAAGATGGACGTCGGTAGGTCAGGTGACCGCGTCAGGCAAAGAAGATGGCGGTCATGATAATTGTCATGGATGGAACGCTTTGTTTTTAATTGCCGGATGAAACCTTTATTGGGCTAGCGAATAAGCCGGGGGAGTCTTGAGTGGGGCAGCAGGAGTTGCGGGATATAAACGAATGGGTGGTGGGGTAGTGTGAACTATGCATCATGTATTGAGTTGTACAAAAAACCACCGCAAGAACTAGCGCCGCCCGTCCAGGGGCTGCTAAAATAAACGCTATTTAATGGGGTATAAATTCTAATATTTTTAAATGTCCGAAATACAGAAAACCAGAAAAGTCCTCACAATATTTCTTGGATCACCAGGTGACTTGGAAGAAGAAAGAAGAATTACGCGAAGTGTTGTCGATGATCTGAATCGGAACTATGGCAACTTGATAAATTGGAGTATTGAATTATTAGGTTGGGAAGACACCTTACCAGCTTATCGGCGTCCCCAAGAACAAATAAACAAAGACTTAATCAAGTGTGACTTGTTCATTGGTTTATTGAATAGGCGATGGGGGACGCCGTCCGGAAGATTCGGTTCAGGATTTGAAGAGGAATTTGAAATATCCCAGAGTCGAAGAAAAGGTAATGGCAATCATCCAGAAATTTGGCTCTTTTTCAAGGAAATTCCTCCAGACCTAATTAGAGACCCTGGTGATCAATTGAAAATGGTATTGGAATTTAAGCGGAAAATTGAAAGCGAAAGGAGCCTTCTTTACCAAACATTTCCATCGGCAGAAAAATGGGAAGAGTTGCTTCGCGTAACACTTTTTAAATTTGTGCTGGAAAAAAATAATTCGGAGCGGGAATCCAATGCGCTCGGCCAAAGTAACAAGCCACGCAAAAACTCCAAGGAAAAAT
>JAYUVP010000173.1:0-12155 GCA_043753995.1 Fibrobacterota bacterium | reverse complement strand
TGTCTATGAGGACAATATTCAGCGCCGAAGGGTCGAGGGCCGTATCGGGATTCAAGGTGACTGGCCCTTGCAGATTCAGCAAGGCCCGCAAGGTGAGATCACGCTCCACTGTCACGCGCTCTTCGCCCAGGGTGAAAGCCACCGAATCCGGATCGGCTTCCCCATCCAGCGAGGCGGCAAGATAAAAGTCGCCTGATTCGGCGGTGGAAAAAGAAAACTCCCCATTGACGTCGGTGAGGGTAGCTTGAACGTTACCACCTCCGCTTTGCCCCAGGCGTATGCGGGCTCCCTTGACCGGAGAGGGTGGATCGCCGCTACCCAAAACCCGGAGGCGTACCCGGCCGCGGACGATGCTGGCTCCAGCTTGTAGCAGAAAACGCATTTCGGCGCTTTGCTTCAAGGTGATGGATTGTTGCGCCCCGACCATGCCCGCGAAGGCGGCGGTCACGACATAGGCGCCGGGCGGCATAAGGGCCTGAAAGCGTCCGTTTCCGTCGCTGAGCAGGGACCGCAGGAGGTTTCCATTCTCGTCGCTCACGGTGATTTTGGCTCCCGGCAAATTGCCCGCGTCACTCGCCACCGAACCCGCCAGCAAACCCGTGGCGCGATTCAGGATGAGGGTGCCGAGATTGAGGATTTGCCCCGCCGATAAATCCAAAAGGGTATCGGGGCGGGGAGTATAGTCGTCGCGTGAAAGCGAGAACCGAAAACGACCGGGCTTCACGCCGACCACCACGCGACCCCCGGCATCGCTGCGCGACTCAAGGAGTCCCCCGGTTTCATTCGTTAGGCGAGCCAAGGCATTGTCAATAGGTTGGCCTTCATTGCCGACTGCCCGTGCCTGGATTTGACAAGAGGACAGGGACAGGGCCCCCGTAACCTGAACAATACCCTGCCCGCTCAAATCCACGGTGCGCCTATCGCTCAAATAGCCTTCCTTGGTGAAGTCAAGCAAATAGCTTCCGCTCGCCAGGACTTTTTCAACCCGTTGATTGCCCACGGTGAACAAGGGAAAAGGTTGCCCACTGCCTGTCACGGGCGTCACGGTGACGCGCACATTGTCCAGCATGACGGTGTCGCCGGCTCCATTGGGGCCTTTGGCCGCCACCGAAAGGGTCTGCACCTTATTGGTATAGGCGAAGGAAAGGGTATCGCTCACGGCCGTGAGGCCGGCGGCGGTAACGGCGAAAACCTTGGCGACATAGCGTTGTGTCAAAAGGGTCCGGCGCGCATCAAGCACGGCCGAGGTGTCGGTATATTCGCCTTGCCATACCGGCAAGAGCACGGTACTTCCCTGCTGGTTTTCGGCGGCATAAACATAGAGCCGGTATACATTGACTTCGTCTCCACCTTTCGAAGGTGTCCAGCGAAAGACGATTTGGCTGTCCTTGGGAGCGGCGAATTTCGCTCCGGCCGTGGGAGCGACCAGAGTCGGCTTTCCTGGTGGACTGCCCTTGGGCGTAAGGGTGAAAAGCCGAAGCCCCTGCGAACGGGTGGAGGTAGCGACGGCGCTTCGTCCATCATAATTGTTCAAGACCACCAGGTTATAAGGCACTCCCGGAGAAAGTGGCGGGGCGGGCACCTGGGAAAAATTTCCTGAGGGATCGGGAGTTCCATAGGTGATACGCGTGCCCGTTACAATAGCTTGCCAAATCACGCTCGCACCCGAAACACCGCCTCCCTGGGGATCGATTTGCAAGGCTTGATCGGAAAGGAGCAAATGATAGGCGGGCACGCCAGGCACGGCGGTCCAGCTGATTTCCGGGCGGGGATTGGTCTCGGTGGCGCGTGGGGTCAAAATGGTGGAGGGCTGGGTAGTGACTACCCGAATGGGAATTTCCGGAGTGACTCTCGATCCCGTATCGGGACAGGCGGCAACCAGGTAGTGAATGCCCAAGGAAAGCTGGGAAGGGGAACCCGGCAGGCTCGTGTCGAGATCAATAGGCCTAAAGGTGAGGATGCGAGTGCGATTGGGGCCTTCGGTGTCGGTGACGCGGGGCAGGCGATTGGGGTGCCCGGCTATGGCGGCACCCGCGGGAGCTGGTCCTGCGAATAAAGCGCAACCGGCCTTGAGGGTATCTCCGGAGTTACGGGAAGCGATGGAAAGGCGAAGGGTGGTGTCCTGCCGCACTTCACTGGTGGGAACGCTTAAGAAAACCAAGGCCGAGTTCGCCGCCCAGGCTGAAGCCGTTGCAAAGGCAAATAGGGCGGCCAAACCGAGGATCGCAGGCCAGCAGGCCGTGGGAGGATGCGAGGGTTTAAAACGCATAGCGCACTCCCGTTCTCACCGCGGGGATGGGCATGATGTCGGCATCAAGGGAAATCTGCACGGGACTGCCCCAGAGGAGGCCCAGTTGTAATACTGGTGCTACGGGATCGCCGTCTATTTCCAGGGGAAAAAGATCGGAGAGCAGGTTTTGATCCTGGTCAAAACTCAAATTAGCGGCAAAGGCTCCGAGCGTGAATCGAAAGCGACTGAATTCTCCGGAGAGTAGCAGAACATGATCGGGCCATAAACCGGCATTGAGCACGCCCGCCAAGTCGAGATCGGTGCTGTCCTGCTCGGCTTGCGGCAAGGGATTGGCCCGCGAAGACACGGCACCAATGACGCGGGTATAGGAAAGCCGCATGCGTCGGCTGAGAAATTCGACGGCGAAACTATGAGTCGCCGGCAGACGCAATTCCACTGGATCACGAAAGCGATAATGGCGGCCCTCGGTTTCCGAGCCCAATAAGCGGCGTAAATTATCGGCCGCGAGAAAGGAGTCGGGTTGGGAGATAGTCATATCAAAGGACTCGGGGTCGATGAAAAAAGGCACTTGCCATTCAAAGTCGAGATGGCCTTTGGCTTTCACGCGGGTCCCCATGCGCGCGACATAGCGAATGGGTCCCAATTGCACGCCCATTTCCGGGCTCCAAGCGCCACCGCTATATTGCCCCGAAGCAGCACCATAAACCTTGGTGGAGGGATAATCCACGGCAAAGGAGGTGCCGCCGCCATCGCCGACACCAATGCGACCGCTGATATCGGGCTCCAAATCCCCGGACATACGCGCGTCGACCATGTGTTTATGCACTTGAAAGGCCAAGCGTAGCCAGGAAAGCGGCGAATAGGCATAGCCGAAAGACAGGGATCGCCAGCGAATTTCGGTATGCAAGGGCAAATGAATGCCGCCCTTGAGTTTGATGAAGCCACCCGACTCCAGAGTGGTGTCGAACTTAAAGGCCACATCGCCCAAGGCTCCATCCACGACGAGTCCGGCATTTTCGCGTGCGGCGAAGACAAAAGTTCCTCCCCAAATGGGCGCGGCTACCTTCACTTGGGCATTCATCAATTGCGAAATACCGGTCAAGAATTGCGGTGTTAAAACCGCCGAATCGCTGGCATCATCGAAAGCGCGCTGCACCACCGCCGACACATTCACCGGCAAATTGAGATCGAGCAGAATTTCGCCACCCTTCTGGGGAGCATCCAGGGGCGATTCCAGAAAACCGGTGGAGAAGGCCCCTTTGAGTCGCGCATCACCCTTGCCTACAATCAAAAGCGGTTCGGCTGCAAAAGGGGCGACCAGTAAAGGAGCGGAAGGCAGGCCCAATGCGAAGGCCAAGCGAAGGAGGCTTCGGCTAAGAAAGCGAAGGCGGAAAGGCCGGTTTGAAAACGTGAACGGGAAGCGCTCCACCCGGGCAGTGTACCATACCTGCTGGACCGGTGGCCGCGGACAAACGGGCAAGTTCGCGCTTCAACTTCAGCGCGAACTTGCCCATTAAGTTTCGAGTACGAGAGTCTTTAAAATTCTAGCGAGGCTCGGGTGGCGAGTTCGGGCATGGCCTCGACGCGCTCCAAGGTCTCGACCAATTCCGGCACATCGCGAATGCGATCCTTCATATCCGCCGAAAAGCGGAATAGGGCTACACGACGACGACCTAGGGGGCAAACCTCACCGGTGCGCGGATTGCGCGCGGGGCGGGGCTTACGCTCCTTGGCGTAGAAGGTGCCGAATCCGCGAATTTCGATGGTGGCATCCTGGGCGAGAAACTCGCTTACGACCCGCATGAAATGCTCGCTGACCTCACGAACCTCGATTTGGGCATGTCCACTGGACTTGGCCGCCTCTTGGATTAGGTCTTGCTTGGTGACATTCTTCAAACCGACCTCCTACCCCAACATCTTGTGGTGGATAGGGCGAAGGTAACAATAGACGGTAGTGGCATGCAAGAAATCCACAGAAAAAATTTGGGAGAGAAGGCGGCGAAAAAGAATCGACAACCGTCGTAAAGCGATAAAAGCGCAGCCTCAATGGCCTTGGACTTCGGCATTCATCGAGGACATGCTATGCGGCAAACGGTGATCAGGGCCGAATTTCAGGATTTGCTTGCAGACTTTTTCGCAATCCGACTGCGATCCGTAATACACAATGGTGCGGCCGGTCATATCGACTTCTACCGCGCAACGAAATGCATTTTCACGTGACAGCTTGCACACTCGTGTCAGTAATTCAACCACATAGTCATAGGTGTGTTCCTCATCGTTGAAGAGCACAATTTTATACGAAGGTGTGGTTTGGGTGGCCGTGTCGGTGGAGGCTTCGCCCTGGCCTTGGTTTTTTTCGATATCGGTCATCGAGAAACCACTTTGTCCCAGAAAAAATTCCAGGCTTTTTCCTGCTCGCCCGGCCGAAAATCATGGTCGCCACCGAATAGCGCCGAGAGATACTCATTGATGGTGTCGGCGGTTTGACGTAGGAAAAATGCCTGTCGCGTCTGCACGAATGCCAAGTCGTCGAGAGCCGTGGCGGGTAAATAAATCTCGAGCGGATTATAGTCTTTGCTTTCGTCAGATCCCGACAAAACCAATTGGAGATAACGGTTGAAAAAAGCGTCTACTAGGGGACGATTTTCTTCTTCGTGATCGCCCATGAGGCGTTCGAAAAGTCTTGCGCCTTGGCCGGTGCTCTTGAGCATTTGCACGAAAAGACCCAAGGCCGCGTCATCCACCTTGGCGGCAAGTAAAAGCAATTCATGGCTTTCCATGGTGGTCAAATCTTCGCGCGTGAGCAAGGTCTTGCCGCTCATCAGGCCCGACAAATAGGAGAGCATCATGCTCTCATGCTCTTCATTCAGCATATTGGCCCGGTGTTTTCGTCGCCAGGTGGCGGTTTTGCCGGATAATAGTCCTCACAGGCACAAGAAGCAAGGGCGTTCCGGTGACTAGGTCAGGATGCCCACGAGTTGTTTGAAGAGGCGTCCGCGTTCTTTATAATTCGCGAAAAGGCCAAAAGAGGCGCAAGCAGGCGACAGGGCAATACTCCCACCTTCGGGTAAGTGGGATCGCAAAAACGCCACGCTATCGCCCAATCCTTCGCAAAGGCGCAGCGAGGCCTGGCATCCCGAGGTCAGTAAATCTTCCTGCAGCCTTTCGGCGGTGGCGCCAATCAAGGCTATGGCCTTGAGATGCGGTGCGCTGGCCAAATGGCGGGCCAAGGGGAGAAAGTCGACTTGCTTGTCCGAGCCGCCCAGAATCAGGCCCAGAGGGGCTTTGGAAAGAGCTGAAACCGCGCCTTGGGTGGCCTCGGGGCGAGTGGCATAAGAATCGTTGAAATAGGTGATGCCTTGATGCTCTCGCACCCTTTCTAGGCGATGTTCCAGGCCTGCGAAGGTGCGCGCCGCTTCGGCAATGGCGTCGAAAGACGCTCCGCAATCGAGTGCCAAGGCGGCAGCGGCGGCGACATTCTCCAGATTAAAGCTGCCGGGCATTTTCAATTCGTCTGCATGCAAGCGTCGGCCTTCGCGTACGAATTCCAAGACATCCCCGCCCCGGAGTAAAAGCCCGCCTTCCAGGCCATAGCTGCGCTTGCGTTTCGCGGCGGATCGCTCGGCAATGAGGCGGCTGCCTTCGGCATCGGAGCAAAACACCATGAAATCTTCAGGGCTTTGCCAGCGCACTAGATTGGATTTGTGCTCCCAATATTCGCGGCGGGAGTGATGCCAATCGAGATGCTCCACGGTCGTGCGCAAAACGGCGGCGCGATGTGGACTTTCTTTCAAAGTGGAGAGCTGAAAGCTCGACAATTCCAATAGCAGCAAGGCCCCATCCGGTAAATTCGCGGCCGCATCGAGGGCGGGTATGCCGATATTGCCAGCCAGCACGCAGGGAATGCCCGCCTTGTCCAGCATGGCTTCCAAAAGGGTACAAGCTGTTCCCTTGCCTAAAGTCCCCGTAACTCCGACAATACGTTGCTTGCCCGCGACGGTAAAAGCGGTTTCAATTTGCGAAGTGAGGCGACCTCCCGCTGCGACAAAGGCCTGAATTTCCGGGGCATCGGCTCTCACCCCAGCCGAACGAAAAACAGTTTGCATGGCGGCCAGACCCGCGAGATAATTCTCGCCCTCGCCTCCGTAAGCAATGCCCGGAGGCAAATGTTCAGGCTTTTTACGGTCGAAAACGACGATTTCACGATGGCCTTGAGCCAAGAGCCAGGTTAGGGACGATTGTCCCTCGACACCATAGCCGAGTATACCGATGGGTTCTGTCATAACTGGGGAAAGAGAATCCATTTGGAGGGCCTTGGGGCAAATCTTATATTCCGCGGCAGGTAAATGCGGTGAAAATAGAATTGCTCCAAATCTCCTTGCTCTGGGCCATCACCTTGGTTGGCTTTTCCGTGGCCATCAATGCGAGAGCCCCGGTACGAGTCACCTTGTCTTATTTCTGCGCCATTCTTTGCCTCTGCGGATCGGTTTTTCACACCATTCAGTATGGTATGCAGGAAAGCGCGGCCAATGCTTCGGTGATCGAAGCCCCGGCAACCTTGCCCGAGCCAGCTCCCATGAATGACGTGGTGATTCCGGCTGCCGTCGATACCTTAGGCCTGGCGGCTTCCAAGCATGCCGCCGCCTTGGGCGAGGCCAGCAATGAATTGAAGCAAACCCTTGAATTGGCCAAGCGCTTAGCAGATCGGCTTGCTGGTGTCGATTTGACCCGGGTTTCGGATCTTTCCGACGCCGAATACGATGCCATGCAAAATAAGGCCTTTGGATTTCGAAGCGACGTCGGAAAAGTCAAAGAGCGTTTGGCCGAGGCAAGCCTTAAAATGCCCCCCGAGCTGAAAACCGCCACGACGAAAATTCAAAATGCCGTAGGGGAATTGGCCCAAGCCGTGCAGGCCTACGATCGGTTTTTCAAGGCGGAAAACGATCAAGAAGAGGCGGATAAGCAGCAGAATTTTCAGCGCCTCACCCAATCGGCCCTCAGCGCTCTCAAGCAGGCCGAAATCGAAATCGCCGCGCCTTGACCCGGCCTTTCAGGAGTTAGCATGTCTCTCATTCCTCCCGAGCTTCAATACACCAAGGATCATGAGTGGGCGCGCATTCAAGGCGATGTCGCCACCATCGGGGTTACCGATCATGCTCAGCGGGAATTGGGCGATATTGTATTCGTCGAATTGCCCACGGTGGGCCAAAAGGTGAAGGCCGGCGATACTTTCGGCACCATTGAAGCCGTGAAAACCGTCGCAGAATTGTATGCGCCCGTTACCGGTACGGTAAGCGAAGTGAATGCCGCTCTCGGCCAAGACGCCGGTGTTATTAATCAAGATCCCTATGGCAAGGGTTGGATTATCAAGGTCAAGGTGAGTGATGCTCCCGCCGATCTTTTGGACGCAGCAGGTTATCAAGCCTTGATTTAAGGCCTCCAAAGCGATTTTGAATACCTCAATTCCGGCCCAGGTCGATGTGGCCATAGTGGGTGCTGGGGTGGCGGGTTTGGCCGCTGCCGAAGCCCTTCGGGCCAAGGCGCCCCGACTTTCCGTAAGACTTTTTGAAAAATCCGCCTGGCCGGGCGGTCGTCTCGTCACCGAAAAACGAGAGGACATCGCTCTCGATACGACGGCCCAGTTTTTCACCGCCCGATCTCCGGAATTAGTGGCTTTCACCCAAGCCTGGATGCAAAAAGGCTGGCTGAAAACCTGGTTTGAAAAGCCCGATGAAATGGGTCGCCCCGAAGCGGCCTATGCCTCGCCGCTGGGCTTGGGCAAGCTCATGGCCCATTGGGCCGTGCAGCATGAAGTGGCTTGCGGAGTCGAGGTGCTTGATTTTACGGAAGCCCCAGGCGAATGGAACATGGCTTTGACTCGCGCGGCTTTCAGCGGGCCGCCCCGTATTTCAGCCAAGGCCGTCATTGCAACGCCGCCTTGGCCGGTTTTACAGCCCCAACTCTCCGCTTTTTTGCCGGGCCTCAGCGAGCAGCAGCGCCAGGGTTTGGCCGGCATTACCTATGCACCCTCCTTGGTTTTGGACCTACTGCTCCAGGGAAAAGCCATAGTCCCGCCTCCGGGTTTGATTTTCATGCCATCCCCTGAAATTGTCTGCATTGCGGATCAAGGCGCCAAAGGCTTGATGCAGGGCGAGGGCGGACTTGTTGTTTTGGCTTCACCCGAATACAGCCTGCGCCATTTTTCACGAGATGAAAAAGAATTGCGCGAAGACTTGCTCGCCCTAGCCAAGCCTTGGATAGGCGAAGCTGTTGTGAAGTCGGCGCGCCTAGTCAAATGGCAGCATGCGCGAGTGACCCAGAGCTTTGGCCAGCCTTGGCTGGGTTTAGCGACTTCCTCGCCTTTTTTGATTTGCGGGGACGGTTTCGGTGGGGCACGCGTCGAAGGTGCCTTTCAGTCGGGGTGGCAAGCCGGCGTGGAGCTGGCCAAGCATTTCGATAAGCCCACGACAGTTTAGAGCAAGCCTCGGCGATGCTATCACTTATCGCTTAAACTTCTTTTCATAGAGCGCAATCCACTCCTTCGGCGTCATTTTGGATGCCAACTCGCCAAGTAAATCAAAGGGTATTTGCTCCGGCTTTTTAAAGCGAAGGCAGCTTTTGCCCATGTCCAGCTTGCTCAGGCCGAGCTTGGCATATTCGTCCGTAAACCACTTCATCAGCTTTTCATCGGCATAAAGCCCCATGTGATAGACGGCGATGAAATTTTTCTGAGAGGCAAAGGAAAGAAAAGGAAGCGGCAATTTGGGATCGCAATGATAGCCGGCAGGGTAAAGCGAATGCGGAATCACATAGCCAGGCATGCCATAGCCCATGGCTTCGGAGAATCCTTTGGGCAGGTTTTTGAGTAATAGCTTGCGCAATTGCAGCATGGCAGGTTTTCTATCAGGCGGCAAAATATCGAGATATTCTTGAACCGTGACGGCGGCGCTTTTCATGGCAGACCTCTTCAGGATGAGTGAGCTTGGGTTAAGGGCTGCAGCGCCTTAGGCCCATACACATTCGACGGCATAATTCTTGAAACAATTGTCACGGGTGACAAGGCGACATTCCTCTTGACGGGCCTGGGCAATAAGCAGGCGATCAATGGGATCGCCATGATGCATGGGCAAGTTGGCAGCATCGAGAGCATGTTCCATTCGCACGGGCATTTCATGAAAGCCGTTTTGGAGTAACGCTTCGTTAAGATTAGGTGGCAATCTCAAATGCCCGCGAGCTTGCTTAAAGGCCAATTCATAAAAGGACAGGGAACTCACCCAAATCGCATTCCGGGAGTCTTGAATGGCGGCGATTGCGGCGGGGGAAAGTCTTTCGGGCCAAGCCTGCCACCACAGTAAAACATGGCTATCGAGTAGAAGCTTCACCGCCCACCTCACCGGGAAAAGGTGGGGGCACATAATCTTGCAGGTCAGGCGTCCAAGCCTCGGGGGATTCCCAAACCTGATCGCGCCACAAGCCGCTTTTCCTTTGGGGTGATTCGGGTATAGGTACCAAGCGCACCACAGGCTTTCCTGCGCGGGCAATGATCACCTCTTCGCCCGCGAGACTACGCTCAATCAATTGGCTTAAATGGGTTTTGGCTTCATGCATATTGGCTAGCATAGACTAAGCTTAGCTAAGTCTATTTGGTTAAGCTATAAGAAAACCTAATTCGTTGGGAAAAGGGAAAAGGTGAGGCCCATCACGGTTGGATGATTTGAGAAGGTTGGGGAAAGGTCTTTGTCTCCAGGCGGACAGCAGAATAGATATGAAACCTGAATTATGGTGTCGAAAAAAGCCAATACCCCGACCGCAATCGCGAGGCCTTGCGCGATTTTTTACTTCCCTGGATGTCGTAGAACAATCACGCGGAATTTCCCCGCGTGAAAGGACTCAAGGTCGAGACCTGGGTTTAGGTCGCCCCTAGTATGCTAGCGCCTTAGGTGTAGCTCTCCAGTGGTGGGCAGGAGCAAACCAGATTTTTATCGCCATAGGCATTGTTGAGTCGTCCCACCGAAGGCCAGAACTTGTCGCGCTTCACATAGGGCAGGGGAAAGGCGGCTTGCTCGCGGGAATAGGGATGTTTCCAGTCGGCGGCGAGAACATGAGCGGCGGTATGCGGAGCATTTTTGAGTGGGTTGTCCAGCCTATCGCTTTGGCCTAATTCGATGGCGGAGATTTCGCCGCGAATGGCGATGAGGGCTTCGACAAAGCGATCGAGTTCGGCTTTGTTTTCGCTTTCGGTGGGCTCTATCATCAGAGTACCGGGCACGGGAAAGCTCACCGTGGGTGCATGAAAGCCATAATCCATCAGACGTTTGGCGATGTCTTCGACTTCAATGCCGGCCACAGTTTTGAAGCGGCGGCAATCGAGAATCATTTCATGCGCGACGCAACCGTTTTCGCCCACATAAAGCACGGGATAATGGGCTTCGAGACGGGCCTTGAGATAATTCGCATTGAGTATGGCGATTTCGGTGGCGCGCTTCAAGGCCGCTCCGCCCATGAGGCGAATGTAGGCCCAGGAAATGGTGAGTATGCTGGCACTGCCGAAGGGTGCGGCCGACACGGGTAGTATGGCCTGAGCACCGCCGATGGCGCGATGCGGATGGCCCGGCAAATGCGGCTGCAAATGCGCTGCCACGCAAATAGGGCCCATGCCCGGACCGCCGCCGCCATGAGGAATGCAAAAGGTTTTGTGCAGGTTGATGTGGCAGACATCGGCACCGGTGGCAGCGGGCGAAGTGAGACCAACCTGGGCATTGAGATTGGCACCATCCATATAGACTTGGCCGCCATGCTCGTGAATGATTTGGCAGGCTTTGCGTATGCCTGACTCGAAAACCCCGTGGGTGCTGGGATAGGTGACCATGAGGGCGCAAAGCTTGTCGCTGTGTTCTTTCGCTTTGGCTTCGAGATCGCCGAGATCGATATTGCCTGAGGAGTCGCAGGCCACGACAATGACTTGCAAGCCGGCCATGACGGCCGAGGCAGGATTGGTGCCATGCGCCGAAGCGGGGATGAGGCAAATCTTGCGATGGCCTTGTCCGCGCGCTTTTTGCCACGCCCGAATAACCAGGAGGCCAGCATATTCGCCCTGCGAGCCCGCATTGGGCTGCAGGGATACACCCGTGAGGCCGGTGATGCGCGCCAAAGCCGTGGAGAGCTCGCCGAAAACTTGGGCATAGCCCTGGGCCTGTTCGGTGGGCGCGAAGGGATGCAAAGCCGCGAAGCCGGGATAGGACAAGGGCAGCATTTCCGCCGTGGCATTGAGCTTCATGGTGCATGACCCCAGGGGAATCATGGAGGTGGTGAGCGAAAGATCCTTGCGTTCCAGCGAGCGTATATAGCGCAGCATGGCATGCTCACTGTGATGGGCATGAAAAACGGGATGGGTCAGAAAGGCGCTTTTGCGCTCCAGCTCCAGCGGGAGGCTGTCGCCGAAATCTTCGGTGAGGCGCGCGGCGATATCGCGCAGCATGGCTTCGGTGGGGGCTGACTTATTGGCGGCGGTGGCAAGGGCGGCGGCCACGTCGGCCAAATCGGCGACGCTGACGCTTTCGTCGAGAACGATGCTCACCTGCCCCGCCGTGTCGAATCTCAAATTGATGCCGCGCATTTCGCTTTCACGCCGCAAAACGCCCGCGTCGACACCCTTGGGCAAGGAGAGCTTCAGCGTATCGAAATAGGTCGCTTGCAAGTTAACGTAACCCAGGTGTTTCACTGCCGAAGCCAGGGATCGCGCCAAGGTATGAATGCGCCGCGCGATGGCCTTGAGTCCCTCAGGGCCATGCCATACGCCATACATGCCGGCCATGACGGCCAATAAAACCTGGGACGTGCAAATATTGCTGGTGGCTTTTTCCCGGCGAATATGCTGCTCGCGTGTTTGCAGGGCCATGCGAAG
>JAYUVP010000172.1:0-3763 GCA_043753995.1 Fibrobacterota bacterium | reverse complement strand
CTATTGGCCAAGGTGGGTTCGACCTTGCGGGCGCCACTCGATACCTTGGAGCCAGGCAGCAAGGCCGCCTTCGTCATCGGTGGCTTGCAGGGGAATGCGCCTTTTGCCTTGAGCCTCGACTTCGATAGCGATGGCAAGATCGATTGGCAGGGGCACGAAGCGGCCACCGTGAATTGGCCCGTGAATCATCCAGGGAAATTTAAAGCCTTATTGCAGGTGACCGATGCGCAAGGCCTGAAAGGCCGCAGCGAAGCCGCCTACATGGTAAATCAGAAAATCAAGGTTCGTCTGCAAAGCAAAAATCCGCGCGCGGATTTGGTCACGCCTTTTCGCTTTCGCCTGGACGCGGAAGATGGAGACGACAGTGTGGTTTCGGCTATAGGCTATTTCCCCGACACGGCTATAAATGCCACATCCACTCAGTCGCGACTGGACACGGTGCCACCGGAAAAAATAGAGAATCAGGCGGGCGGACATTCTTTGAAGGCTTATTGGTCAAGATCCTGGCCACGGCCTGGAAAATACAGGGTTCAAGGATGCGCCACGGCGACCGACGCGCGACGAGGTTGCGATCAGGTAGAAGTGGAAGTGTTTAATGCCGTGCCAACTTGCAAAATATTGCCGGGATTAAAACCCATACCAGGAAAGCCCATCGACATTGTCGGCGAAGCCTTGGATCCCGATGGTCGCATTGTGCTTTGGGAATGGAACATGGATGGCGATCCCAAATTTGAATTGCAGCGCAAGGACAATTCTCCCGTGCATTTCACCTTTGGGCGCAAAGGCAAATTCCCCGTGGTCTTGCGCGTGACCACGGCCGATGGCATGGTCGCCCAAGATTCCTTGAAGGTGGAAGTGAAATCGTCATGGTGAAGTGCCTGATTAAAATCACTTGGATTGGGTTGGCGGCCTTATTTTTCGCGAGCCTTCCTGCGCAGGCCGATAAATTGGTATTGAAACAAGGCAAGGTGCTTTTCGGACGCATCATCGACGAGCGTGACTCCCTGATTCGCTATTTCGATCGTCACGATCGTCCGCGAAAAATCGCTACCCACCTGGTGGACAGCGTGATTTACGATTCCAAGGAAGTCGCAGGATTAGTAAAGGTGGCCTATCGCAAGGGCTTGCCCAAGGATTGGACCGGCTATTTGTCTTTGCGTCATTCCGATCAATTGGATTTGGATGTGATTTATGCCACGGATTCCCTGACGGAATTGGATTTGTTTTTTCGCAATGGCATGCATGTGCGTGTATTACAGCGCACGCGTTTTCAAATCGACATGGCGCCCAAGGGAGAAAATGCCGAAGCGAGACTTCGACTTTTTTGGGGTGGCCTCATCGTCGAAGGTTATCATACCGGTGCCATAGTGAAGGTGACTTCCGATCATGGGGTGGGGGCATTGCGCGGCGTAGGTCGTATGGCCTTTCAAGATCTGCAAAAGGATTCAGCGGTGACGGTAGCCTGCCTGCGAGGCTTGGTGGGCGTGCAGGAAAAAGTTCAAGATCCTGGCGAATTGGTAGTGGAGCCCGGTGCCATCATGTCTTTTACCCGTCGAGAAGGCTTGTTTCGCGCCGATTCTTTGCCAGCTGAGCATGGTCGAGATTTGACCTTAGCAGCAGAAAACATGGGGCATTATCGCTTGTCGCAGGTGGAATATCCACCAGTGGGTTATTTGCCGCGCGCCTTAACGGGGCTGGGCTTTCTGGTCTTTTTCTATGGATCCACTTTAGGGGTGCTCGACTATGTCAACCACCTCTAAGTATCGACGGTATTGGCTAGTGGTGGCGGCCATGATTTTTCTGGCGGGCCTGGCTCAGGCGCAAATTAACGAGTTTCAAGGTGGAAAATTATCGCTGAAGGTCGAAGGCAATTGGTCGCCTTTCGGTTTTGCCACCAATACCGGAGCGCGCGGTTCCATGAGTGCCGTGACCACGCTTTATCCTGCGGCCTCCTCATGGTTTGGCAATCCGGCGGCCTTGGGTGATTTTAAAGGCGTCTCCACTCAAGCCGATTTCTTTTTACCTGGCTTAGGGCTCGGCATCAGCAGTGAGCGCACCAAGCTCATACGGCAAAACCTGCGCGCCCCCCTGCAAGATTTTTTGACCACCGGCGATAATCATGTCGACGATCCCGTCTATCCCGACATCGACATGAGTCTTTATCAAAGCACCAATGTTTCGGGATTCAATTTGGCCTATGGCAATGGCCATTTCGCCTTCGGTGCGGGTGTTCAGCAACCATTGCGAGGCTTGGTCGATATCGGCGCGGGTGGATTGCGATTGGGCTTGGCCATGCCTCAAGATGCCGAAGACCCCGCCTCCGACAGCATAAAGGTTTTGCTTTCGGGGGATGTATTCGGGAGGTTGCGCGCCGAGCTGGACGATTTCGTGATAGGCATAGCAGCGGCACCCAAGCCCTGGCTGAAATTGGGTTTTTCTTTTCATCGCTATATCGCCAATCTCGACATCGATGCCCAGGCGCGTCTCGACGGGGTTTTGCAGCGCGCCGGACAAGAGACTTATTTCAATGATCCATACTCGCTTTATCCTGACGATTTGGGGGCGCAAAGCCGCGGGGAATTGCATGGCGAAGCCAATGGCTTTCGCTTCGGAGCGGCCATTGATTTTTTGAAATACTTCGGAGTGGATTTGGCCGCGGGTTTTTCCGAAGGCATGCGCATGCGCGGAAGCATTGAAAGCTTTTACCACATGCTTCCCTCCGTGGACCCCGCAAGCGAAGAGATTTTCAGCGTAGACAATATGAATTTGACAAAGTTGACCTTGACCCAGCGCTTCAAAAACACCGTCGACTCCGCCTACATCAGTTTGCCTTGGGATGTGGCCGCCTCCTTTCGCGCTTCGCTGGGGCCAGTGCAAATCAATGTGGACTACACCTATTTCCTACGCAATCTCGGAATTGCTTTTTCGGTTTCGGATAGCGATGATGTTTATGACAAGGAAGCCAAGGATTTGCAAAAAGCCGCCGACGGCAGCGACAGCGTCGAAGTTTCCCGCAATCGCCAGGCTTTTCGCATTGAATTAAGACAGCAAATCGCCGTTGGTCTGCAAATCGATCAGATCTGGGTTCACTTCGGGCTTTTGGACTATCGCTTTAATCAGCCCTTAATCGACGAAGCGGCGGCTTGGAAACCGGAAGGCTTGCCCTTTGTTCCCACCTTGAATCTGGGCTATTTCTTTCCCATCGGACCCAAATTCAAGGTCACCGTGTCCTTACTCGCCTTTCCCGTTTCGCTTTTCAAGACCAGCGTGGAATACAGGTATTAAATGCGGCCGATAGCGAATACAGCCACCTTACTTAGGTCCACCTTTTTGGTGATGGCGAGCTTACTGATTTGCCTAGGCATGAAGACGGCGCATGGCGCCTTGGTAGCGACTTCCTATCCGCTTGGATTGAAAAAAACCTCTGAATCCTTAAAGCTTTCTTGGACGGGAGGCACAGGTCGAGTGCACTTGCGAGTCTCCAGCCAGCCGGGAGGGCGACAAGGCATTTATGACTCCTTGCATTTGCCCAGCCAATTGAGCGATGGCAGTTATGCCTTTCGTATCGACACCGACATTCCGAGCGCCTATCGCTCCACCGACTTGCGCTTTGGCGCGAATTATTGCGTGTGGAGTGACGGTAGTAATCAATCGCAAGAATTTCTTTTGCTCATCGAGTCGAATCAAGCACCCATCGGAAAAAGTCCTGCTAATGCGGCCATTTTGCAAGATCCCACTCCGCTCTTTTCTTGGACGGGTCAAG
>JAYUVP010000171.1:0-7503 GCA_043753995.1 Fibrobacterota bacterium | reverse complement strand
CCTCGCCGAGGGTCGCTATGGAAAACCAGCGGCCAACCAAACCACTTCCGGTGAAGTGAAATTTAAAGTCGGCTCTGAGAATCACACCTTGAGCTGGCGGCTGCATTATTTCAAAGCCAGTGTTCCCGGAGCCATTGTTCGGGATTCGGTGCCCCTGATTCTCGGTTTGCATCCCTGGAGTGAAGGGATGACCATCGACGCCTTATTGAATATTCAATCTTCCCTGATGGAATACGAAGGCTCATGGGAAGACGTTATTTTCCTCACCGTCGCTTTGGAAACGGGCAACAACCTCGGAACTTGGTGGGACGGAAAAAAAGTGGACGGCAAGCCGCAATCCTGGGCTATGGACGCCATCATTGAATTGCTCAAGGGCAAGCTCCAGGACGCCACTACCCTCTTAAACACCGCGGGCGCCACCGAGCTTGCCAATCGGAAAATCGATCCGAATCGTGTTTATGTGCTTGGGGCGAGCATGGGGGGCACGGGAACCTTTCATATCGGGCTCAAGCATCCTGAAATATTCGCCGCCATTCATTCCGACGCGGGCTTCGCGGATTATGACGGCGGTCCCTGCGGCAATGAGAATTTTTGCAAAGTATTCACCTCCGATTTCATCGGTACGGTAGAGGAAAACCTCACCATGCCCGGCTTAGACGGTAAGCCCTATCCGGCACGCAAATACACCAATATGTCCTGGTTCGTCGGGGAGCATAATGGCGCCTCATGGACGGCGTCGCTTGGCAATGGAAAGCCCTATGAGCCTCCTTATATTCATATCACCCATGGCAAAGCCGATCCTACCGTCCACATTTCTTCGGCCAACCGCCTGGTTGAGGTACTGAAAAAAAAGCATTTCGGTTATTCCTATTTTCGACACAATGGCGGCCATGCCAATTACAACTTTGCCCATCTCAATTGGCTCTTAGGTTTTCGACTGAATAAGAGCTATCTCGCCCTCACGAATAATTCCACGGATATCGTTGCGACTCCCGTTGATTCGGCTACCAAGATCGAGCAATTCAATCAGTTGGATAAAATTGGTTGGAACTCCGCGGCCATCATTGATAAGCCTGAATATTATGAGGTGAAAATGATTGGAGTGGGAAAGACCGACGTGACTCTCCGGCGGCTTCAGGAATTCAAGGTCGTCGCTAATAAGCCTTACCGTTATTGGTTGAATTCCCAGACCGGAGAAGGAACGCAAGTGGTTTCGGATTCCAGTGGGGTATTGACTATTCCTGGAGTGTCGGTAGCGACCATGACCACCTTGATTATTCAACCCGAGGGCATTATCACGGGCGTGGAACCCAAGGGCAAAAAAGCTCCCAAGGCGAATCCTTCAGGTCTTCGCAATCGCAGGAACCCAGCCTATTTTCCCAACCTGCTAAACCACACTCCATCGCTGTCTGACCTTTTAGGGAAAGACGTTTCTAGCCGTGGTTCGGTGGTCTCTAGATAGGGTTGCCTCGACCTGGGCTATTACTGCAAAATCAGAAGATTGGGTAGCTCCGGTCCTGGGATCGGTTTCAAGAGGTAGGTCCCTTTTTCCATATCCCGAGGAAGTCGAGGATGGTCCCGCCGTATTGCGCCGAGTCGACTGCCGGTCAGGTTAAAAACCTCTAGTACCGGGGACTTAGAGAATGCGAGCGGATTCAGCTGACCGTCCGCTTTCGCCGTGAACGAACGTCCATAGGCGCCTTTAAATGGGCCGGATTTGACGGCAGCGGAGGTGCCGAAGTCTGGACTGTCTAAGCGATAAATGTTCCCGTTGGTATGTCCGCACCCATAAATTTTTCCTTCCGCATCCACACCGAATGAAGAAAATCCAGTCGGGGTGACACCCACCATGGTCGCGGTAAAACCACCCGCTGGATTTGCTTTCAAAGTCCACATTCGGGAAGAACCGATATCCGTTACAAAATAGGTTCCGTAATATTTTGCGTCGGGATTCGCACGGTAGACATAACCGCCAATCACGGAGACGCCAGTCGAATGGTTATAAGAAAAAAGGGGTTCAATCATTTTGCCGTTATTGGTCCCAAGAGGCCCTTCCATCTGCTTCCATCCATAGTTGCCGCCTTTGGTTATCGTATCGACTTCCTCCATTTCATTCTGGCCTACATCGCCAACCCAGAGCGCCCCAGTTTCGGAATCAAAGCTCCACTTCCAAGGATTCCGGAGGCCATAGGCGAAAATTTCAGGTCGACCGCCCCCTTTGGCGAATGGGTTATCGGCAGGGATGTGATACTCCAAGGAAGGATCTTTTGAGTTCACATCGATGCGATGCATTTTTCCTAGCCAAGAATTCAAATTCTGAGCGTTTCCATTCGGATCATTAGCGCTGCCACCGTCCCCAATCCCATAATAGAGATATCCGTCCTTGGGGCCGAACTCTAGAGTTCCCCCATTGTGATTCTCAAAAGGGTCGGCGATATTAAAAAGGATCCGCCCTTTGACTCCCGAGTCTTTCATGCCCGTGGGGTCGGCAATTCGCTCCTCTACAATGTCATAGAACTTGGTTCCAGGCGGGTTATAGCTGATATAATATTTCCTGTTCGCGTTGAAATCAGGATGGAATGCGATACCCAGCAAACCCATTTCCTCAGCTGTATTCACCTCTAGGTGGTACAGAGTATCCACCTCAACCGAGTTGTCGTCATTGATGTACACAAGCAGGACATTTCCAGCATGCTGTTCCAGGACGACATTGGTTTTGACTCGGCCTGGGAAGCTTCCGAAATAGACAGGAAGGACAAATTTGGTTCCGGGATATACCGATGTGTACTTGATCGGATTCTGCGCGGTGGCTGGCACTAGGGACAGAGCGAATGCGGTTAGGAATACGAAGTGGCGGGCTAGCAGGGGCATGGGAACTCCCGATAAAAGTCGAATGGGCTTGATTTCAATATAGGAGGAATCGCCTCCTCTATCCGGAAAGCGATAATTTCTACGTTGCAGATGACGTGGATTTCACCGCGCACAAAGCTCATGAATATTCCGAATTCCGATTCCATTCCAAGAAACTCGACGACGGGGTATGCAGGTAAGCAGCCACGTTCGGTAGGCCTGCTTCTGGGTTTGCTCGTTCTAGCCTGGGCGGCCATGCGGTGGCGCTTTTTTTTCGGTTTCCTCGGGTATGACGATATGTGGTATGCGGCTTATGCCGCGAAGTGGGGGGCAATACCCACAAACCACTGGGAGGTCCGGATTTTTTTCTCCGGCCTCATCCGACTAAGTACTCGCTTGTTCGGGTCCAGCGAATTCAGCAATACCGTGCCGTCTCTTCTCGCATCTCTCGGTATGCTCTTAATCGTATTTCGTCTGGGATGGAAGCAAATAGGTCCGACGGGTGCCTTCCTAGGCGGGCTACTCTTCGCTTTTCTGCCGGAGGATGTTTTCTGTTCGACATCGGTGGAGGCTGTGGGCCTGACTTCGGTGCTGTCCTCGGCCGGCCTTCTTTTCCTTTTGGAAAAACGTGGTTTCAGGGGCATTATCCCGGCTGGGATTTGTTTTGGGCTCGCTTTTTTTTCCCACTATTACGCACTCTATGTCGTAGGCGCTGCCGCATTTGCTTGGTTGATCCATGATGCGCCGCGCTTGCGATGGAAAGAGTCCGTGGTTCTTTTCGGTGTGGGGATTTCCGTTTTTCTGGCCGTAAATAGCGCGTCCTTCTTTTTCTTGACGGGGGATGCCTTCTTTGCCTTTAAGGTTTCTGCGGAAACCCACCTTCAGACCTTCGGTGGCATCGTCTATGATTTTTCCTGGCTGATCTGGCCTATCAAAGCCTTTTTCTTTACAAATGCTTTTGGTTTCCTGCTCTTTCTCGCCGCCTTGGCCCTAGGCTTGAATTGGAAGAGAACCAGCACGGGTTTCCGGTTTCTGGGGATTTTCTCGATCGTGTTTTACCTCTACACGAATTGGGGTACGCAGAGCCCTTTTCAATACCTACCGCTTTGGCATCTTCCTCGTTACTGGTATCCCATTGCGGTCCCCGTTTGCGCTATTGTAGGCGTTTGGTTAGCCCAATTACCGAAGCGGGTCGGTGGGTGGGTGGCTATAGCCCTATGCTTGAGTCATGTCGTGCTGCTCATGCTGGCTGGAACCTGGGGGGAGAATGTCGAAGTCAGCAAAAAACTTTTACAATACACCGAGGCGCATTCCGACCAGCATTTCGTTGCCGATGGACAGACGCTCAACGAAATGTTTGTTCTAAGGGGATGTCTGCCTCCAGCCAATGTCTTCCCCGTGCGAGGGCTTGGCCAACCCACGTTTTATTCGGTTCCGGTAGAAAATCAGGTGGATTCGACGAAACGTCCTCTCCATGTCCTCGTCAATCGAATGCAGACTGGACGAAATTGGGTGGAGCCGCATTTAAAGCTTGCTGCGCGTGCCCAATGGACAGAAATAGGTACGGCCCGCTATCGCGATTTGGCCGCTTTCTTACCTGCTGTGATTCGTGAAAAGCCATTTATGCTTAGGCATCCGCCTCCTGCAATTGCGATAATACCCTGATTAGGGTATAGGTCATGCGTCTTGCGCTAGTAACCTTGTTTTTCGCGGTTTGGGCTGCGCTATGTTGGTTGCGCCCCGTCTATGGATCAGGTCTCCTGATCTGGGTGGATATATTCGCCCCACTTGAGATAGCCTACTCTGCCGGTGCTTACCCATTTTCCAAATGGGCCTTTTATGCCATGCTTCTTTCATTGGCCATCAATGTTGTTTTTCGTGGTTACAAAGTGCAATTCACTTTCTTCTTCGTTTTATGGGTTTTGATCATGGCTTGGTCCACCTATACCGCTTGGGTTTCCCCATTTCAAACCTTGAGCTGGCCTGGTTTGGAAAGGATGAACAAATACTTGTTTCCAATCCTGATCGCTTCGATGACCATGGCCACATTAAGGGATGTCAAATTCCTGGCCGCAACGCTTGCCATGTCCATTGGAATTTGGGGAGCGCAACTCGGTATAGGGGCTCTTAAAAATGGCGTCAATAAATTCATGCAGATACCCGGCACGCAAATGGGTGACAATAACTTCATTGCTGCAGCGGTGGTCGCAGCCATACCGGTATTGGTTTACTTCGCCAAGGCCTATAATTGGAAATTTCGACCCTTGGTACGCGTCCTATTTGCGATCATGCTTTTCTTGTGTCTATGCACGGTGGTTTTCTCGAATTCACGCGGTGCTGCTTTAGGCGTGGTGGGGAATATTCTCATCTATCTGGTTTTCATTTCCAAGCGAAGGTTTCGCGATTGGTCCATTTGTATCATCTTGGGATTTATTGTAGCGGCCATCCTTCCCCAGTCTTTTTATGACCGCCTTAGCACCCTAAAGACGGTTGGTAAGCAGGATACCGAGGCTTCCGCGGGTGAGCGGCTCCTATTGGTCAAATCCACCATTAAAGCGATCGGCGATTATCCAATCAATGGGGTGGGTCCTTATAGCTGGGTGGCGATATCCAGCTCCTACACTGGAATTGAAACGGCCATGCAGCCACATAATATATGGTTGAAATGTGGGGTGGAATTGGGCCTTCCCGGTCTCTTCCTGTTCTGCCTGCTGGTCTTTGGAACCATCATCCGCCTGCTCATTGCACGGCAACAGGCTATTAGGGAAAAGAATAAGGAGTATGAAGATCTGGCTGTGGCCCTGGCTTCCAGTCTAATTGGGTACACGATTTCCCTGACATTTTTGTCAAACTATGATCTTGAATACCAATGGGCCTGGTTGGCGGTTGGGAATGCTCTCATTGGGATTTGGAACAAGCGAGTCCGGGTTTAGGCAAGTTTCGCCCGGTGGCAACGAGCCCATTGTCGCGCCCCAAAGTTCTATGAAGGAAAGCAAAGAATTCGTGAAAATTTCTGCAGGCAAGGCGTTTAAACCATTCTTGATTAGACAGGGCCCAAGTGCTACAATATCCTATGGATGGGGGTTAGTATGAAAGTTTCACATTGGATTATGGTTTTACTTGCAACGGGCATTTCTGTGGGCGCCCAAGATCCCATGAGCTTGCCCTTGATCCAAAAGTCCCACATGGAATACCTCGGTTCCTTCGCATTGCCGACGACCCAATCGGGCACATCGCGATTCGGTTATGGAGGTCGCGCCATCATTCCCCATACCGACTCCTTAGGGAAAACCACGGTTTTCATGCAGGGACATAATCAGAAGCCCGGTCAGGTCGCCCAAGTCGAGGTACCGTCGGCTTTTTCCAAGTCCTATGTCTATTCTCAGCTGACAGTAGCGAAACAATTGCAGCCCTTTGGCGACGTCACCGATGGATCTTTAGGGACCAAGCTCGGCATTTCTTCTCCCGATGGCGCAAGCATATACGGCCTATTTCCATACAAGAATAAGCTGATTGTTTCCGCCAATGAGTATTACGGTTGCACCCAAACAATGACTCATGGGGTTTCTGCCTTAGACCTTTCACTCACTACGGACTTTAACGGCTTCTTCAAGGTGGATGGAGCCGCCAAACCCAGGGCTATCGCTGGGCCCATGACCGAGGTGCCGGAGGTCTGGCGGACTCTGGTGGGCGGCTCAGTCCTAACGGGAAACTGGGGCATTCCGCTCATTGGTTGTAATTCGCCCGGCCCAGCACTAACCGCCTTTAACCCGGAAGACTTGGGTAACAAAACCCCAGCGCCAGGTACCACCTTGCTTTTCCATAGCCTCGGCCATGCGCTTTGCGAAGGTGCCCAGTGTGCATTTGCCGATGCCGAAGCGCAGACTAGCGAGATGTACAACCTTACCACCGCTTTGGGAGGCATAGCCTTCCCCGATGGGAGTCGCAGCGTCCTTGTCATCGGTCGGCATGGGACAGGCAAGTATTGCTATGGCACTCCCGCCGAATGCGGTGGCGATCCCGTCGAGGCGGATGCGAAAGGACCCCATGCTTTCCCTTACCGCTACCAAATATGGGCCTATGATGTGAAAGATCTCATCAAGGTGAAGGAGGGCACGTTCAAGACGTATGAGCCTCGACCCTATGCCGTTTGGACTCTCACCGATCTCGACGGATGGAAAGGCCCCGGATACGCTCGAATCGTGGGAGCTGGGTTTGATAACAAGACCAGCCGCTTATACATGACGACCTCGTATAATGAGCAACCTCGGGTGGATGTATTTCATATTAAGCCGGCTAGCACCCCAATCCGCAAAGGGATGCTGAATGCCCCTAAACTCAAGATGAGAATCCAACAGGATCGCATGGGAAAGTCGGTGATGCTCGATATTCCAGGATATTCGGCCAACGGTTCGGCTCGTATCCATTACCGGATATATGATACTCAAGGCCATGAAGTGGGCGACTTGAAGTCGGGTGGTGCCGATGCCAAGGCCGTTTGGAATACGAGCGGATTCATGGGCGGCGTTTATACCATTTACTCGGTGGCAGAAGGAATCAACCTTACCACTTGCGTGACATTATTGCCCCAATCCTGATCCATTCACTATGCGGCGCCACCTCCAAGTTTGATCCAAATGTATTTGATAAATA
>JAYUVP010000170.1:0-34843 GCA_043753995.1 Fibrobacterota bacterium | reverse complement strand
GCAATGCGATTCAGCACAATGTGGCCGGCGGCCGCATCGAGGTTTGCGCGGAAGCGCATTCACTCACCCTCCGCAATACGGGTCCCGCCCTGCCGACCGATCCGGAAAAACTCTTTGAACGCTTCCGCAAGGCGAACCAATCCTCGGGGTCGCTGGGGCTGGGTCTGTCCATTGCCCGGAAAATCTGCGCATTGAGTGGGTACCACCTGGGCTACCGTTACCAGGAAGGTTTTCACATTCTCACGGTTTCCTTTCTACCCCGGCCCTAACTACAAAATTGCTCCAGAATCGTTGGTTAGGTTCTCGGCATGGGAAAAGCCATCGTCATCATCGCGTCCGTCATTCTCTCCACATCCACCCTGACCCGCGCCAAAGGGGGCAAGGATGCCATCGATTCCCTGCGGGGCCCCACCGTGGGCGGGTATATCCAGGTCCATTACCGGCAAGCCTATGCGACCGGTGCCGATCCGGTGGTCGACAATGACGACTTCCGCGTGCAACGGGTGCGGATCGGGATCGAGGGCGATGTATCTCGCTGGCTGTCCTACGATCTGGAGATGGACCCCCGTGCCCCGGAGGTGACTGGCCTGCTACGTGACGCCTATGTGACTCTCAAGCTCATTCCGCGGCACAAGCTCCGCATCGGCCAGCAGAAACAGCAATTCGGATACGAGAATCCGGAATCCTCCACCCGTCTGTTCACCGTGAATCGAGCCGAGGTCTCGGATGCCTTGTCGCGGGGCGTCAATCTGCGGGATATCGGCCTCGGCCTCATCGGAAACCTCAAGCTGGGCGACGGCTGGCGCATCGAGGATGCGATGACGGTCAGCAATGGCGCCGGCATGAATGTGCAGGCCGATGATACCCCGGCGAAGAATGTCTGGGGGCGTCTAGGACTTCGCTATAAGCCGGATGCCTCCAATTTGCATGCGCGGCTGGGTGTTTCCGGCGGCGCCGGCGATTACATCGATCGCGGCGACCCTGCGCTACCCCTCGATGACACCACTTTGATCTTCCGGCGCTTGGGAGCGGATTTGGAAGCCGATCATCGGTACTTCTTCCTGGCCGCCGAATACGTGTTGGGATGGGATGAAGTGAAGGCGACCCGTGAAACCGATGAGCCTTTTGGGTACTACGTCACCTTGGTTGCAAAGACGCCTTGGCGCCTTGGGCCCCTCCTCCGCTACGATGGCCTGGGAGAGGATTTCACCCGCTGGACCTTCGGCGCCTTCTGGGGTCTGCCCGACGAACCCGTGCGGGTGCTCCTTAACTATGAATTGCGCCAATTGCGGGATGGCGTTCGCGCGGATGACAAAGCCTATGCCTGGCTCCAAGTCAAATTCTGAGGCGGTGAGAATGGGTCCGGATCTAGGGCAGTTCTACGAAGTCTTCACTCGCGCGGCGGAGGATCTCATTGACCGGCGCGCCTTGCAACGCCGCGCTGATTCCAAGTTCGTGGTGCCACACTCTCTGCTGCCCGCACTGGTAGCTGCGCTTGCTGGCGACTACGCCTCCCTCGCGGCCCCGGATGCCTACCGAACGCTGTATTACGACACGCCGGATCTGCGCTTGTTCCAGGACCATCGCCGAGGCCGGGGCGTGCGGCATAAGGTGCGCCTGCGGGCCCATCCCGAGCGCGCCACATGCTACCTCGAGATCAAGACTCGCCGGAGCGAAATGCAGACATTGAAGTTGCGTTTATACCGCGCGTCGTCGGAGCCAATGCTTTCGGAAGCCGATCAGGAATTCATTCGCGCCCGGACCGGGCTGAGCCGCAATGTGATCCCGCAGATCCGCAGCGAGTATCGCCGTCTGACCTTGATCGGACTGCAGGCCAATGAAAGGGTGACCATCGACCAGGACCTCTTATTCGCGACGGAAAATCCGCAGGGCTTGCGGGACCCGGTCCGTACCCTGGCGGGGGCGGTGATCGTGGAGGTTAAGCAATGGCCGTTCTCGCGTCATTCCCCCGTGATGCTCGCTTTACGCACCCTGGGGATCCGGGCCAGTTGGGCCAGTAAATATTGCATCGGAATACTATCCACACATAACGAACTGCGCCATAACCGGCTCCTGGCTGGCATGCGCGCCTTGGAGGGCTACCTGAGATGAACGAACCTTTCGGATTCTTAACCCTGATCGAATGGCGAGACATGAGAGAGCTCCTCTCTCGTTTCAGCCTCGATTTTTTCTTCGCGTCCCTGGTCATCAAGGGCATCTACCACCGTATCCACGGCAATCGTGAATTCGTATTCACCTTCTATCTGTTCAACCTCATCACCTTCTTCCTTTGCCTCCTGCTCAGCAAGGTTCCCGCGGAACTGGGCTTTGCCTTGGCCATCTTCGGGGTCTTCGGCATTTTGCGGTACCGGACGGAGCAGATACGCAACCGCGATCTGACCTACCTCTTCATCGTGATCGGAATCGCGATTTTGAATTCGGTTGCGAACAAAGGCGTGAGCCTCGCGGAAATCCTGCTGGTGAATACCGTCATCGTGGGCGTGGCGGCCTGGCTGGAGCGTAAAAGCGCCAGGGGAGCGGTGACCGCCGTTCCCATGCTTTATGACAGGTTGGACCTGCTAAAGCCCGGCTGCGAGGAGGCCCTGACCAAGGACATCCTAGAGCGCACAGGACATGTCGTGATCAAGGTGCAGGTGCACCGAATCGATCTACTGCGGGACGCAGCCGAGATCACGCTGCATCACCGATAGTGAAAGTGGTCTCCACGCCTAATGCGTGGATGAGTATTGAGCCAATCCCAGTATCGATAAAATTCCAATAGGCAAAAGCAATATCCACTGCGGCAAAATAAGAAGCTTCTTTTTCCCGCTTTCCCTCAAGGTGAGGAAAAGAAATACGATGGAGAACCCAATGAATTGCACGCCAATGACGGCTGCAAGAATTTGAAATCCTTCTTTATATGTTGCCATTCCAATCCATGCTAGGGCAAAGGATGAGCCGAACAATACAATTGTAACCATATGCCAGCAAGCGTGCATCACACCCTTAGGAACAGGTTTCAATTCCGATTTGATTAAGGGCCTTACTATTTCAAATTGACCTCCTATTGTATGAAGTAACGCAGTTGCAAAACAAATAATAGCCGAGAGTATCCAGAAATAGTTCATTGTTGGAAATATGCTTTACTTTACCTATCCTGAGGAAAAAATAGGATGAATGTCAGTGCAGATCTCCAAATGCCCTCTTCCGACAAATTCACACATTAGTACAGCCCTGGACCGCGTTGACTATGCTGATGCTTATGCCAGCGCTTTCAGTGCAAAAAAAGCCTTATCCATAGAAGATGTGGCGAGAGCTTTTTTTAGTGCTTCTCCAAAGTGGATAAGCTTACTCTTCCGATTGAGGAACGAACTCGTTCGCGTCCTGGGTTTAAAAACGCCCCATGGCAAGCCACCCACTGAATTACAAGATTCCGATTTTGAAAAGGGAAAAACTTTAGGTCTCTTTAAAATCTTGGATAAAAATCAAAGGGAAATCCTCTGCGGCGAAGACGATTGGCACTTGAATTTTAGAGCCTCATTTTTTCTTGAACGTAATTCAGGAGAAAAT
This sequence comes from Fibrobacterota bacterium, assembly GCA_043753995.1. Lineage (GTDB taxonomy): Bacteria > Fibrobacterota > Fibrobacteria > UBA11236 > UBA11236 > JAYUVP01. Next base: position 31,273 of record JAYUVP010000170.1, on the reverse strand, counting down.
CCATTCCAGTACAATTTGATTTTTTCGACAACGGTTAAGTTTCATGGATTATTTGGTAGACTTTATTTTTTGCCCGTGAAACCACTGCATAAGCTTATTGTTCGGGCCATGATTCGTAAAATTGTTTCCAAGGTAACATAGTGTTTCTTATTCTCATTCTCGGGCTGACTCTTCGAGCGTATCAATCATTAAATAGTGAGCCTACTATTTTAATCTGAATCTAGGGACATTCCATACGAATCCGCTTTACTCCAACTCTATCTTTTGGGATATGCAAGTTTTCCCGGTCCAAGACTCTATTTGAACTTTCACTTCATTTTGAATCGTTTTTAATTCTTCATTATCTTCCATTTTCTTGGAAAACAAACCGGCTTTTATTTGCCGGATTATATGGATTCGGAATTCTTGATTGTCATCTTCATCAAGACAAATGCTAATTTCAAACTTTGCATTTCCTCGCCAGAACCACAAATACCATCCCCAATCTTCCTGCCCATGCGAAACCTTTTCATTGGCTTGGAGGGAAACAAAAGGAGCCTTTTGAATTTCGGCCAATACAATGTCACCTCCTACGCAGCATTCATTTAAGTACTGACCCTTGTCTTCTGTCTTAAATGCCTTTGAAAACCTAAGATCGTATGGCATTGCATCCCTTTTTCTGTCCGTTGGAGTTAGGCAGCAACGAATTAGACCGTCCCTTCCTCTTCACCCTCAAAAAATGTTTAAGGTATTATACTCGTCACTTGTTCTCCTACATCTGAGGAATCGAGCAAGCGTAGAAGTTGGCCATTGATTTCCTCTTGAGCCGCTGAGGAGAGGGACCAGCCAAGTGGCAAAGGGCCGCCTTCGTCGCGCAAGGTGAATTCGAAGAATTGGGATCGGGCGACTGGGTTTTGGAGGAGGCGCATGCGGTCGATTCGGTTTTTTACCGCTCGTACCGATTGTTCGCCGCGGGCATTGCGCGACTTTAGCAAGGCATTGAAGGGTGCCGAAGATTCCACCAGAAAAGCTTGCGGTGCCGGAGTCCTGAGGTCGGGAAAATGCCTTTCACCACGGAGAGGCTTGCTTTGAAAACGAATGATGCCGATATGGGGGGCCACCCTGAAAACGCGTCCGCGCGAATCCATCCAGCGGTAGTCCAAGTGCTCCAGAGTGTCGCGCAATCCGTCGAGTATTTCAATCAAGGTGGCGGTGCCACTGTTTTCGAAATAGCCACCATCGACGACATGTCCGGAAATGCGATTGCGTTGGGTCAAGGAATCGTAGCGGTGCAAAGTTCCTGCGGGGGAAACATAGGTGAAGCGCGCGCTCAAGTGGGCTGCGGTGGAAAGGCGCACGGGGTGATCGACGAAGCGTCGCAAGTCCTCGGAGGCGGAGCAATCGCCGGTATCGGTGGCAATAGGCGAAGCGACAATGCGCCAGCCATTTTCCACCCATGTACCATTCAGAAATAGCGCGGGTACATCATAGGGCGATGCCGTAACACGCCAGAGACTGTCAAAGGGGGCTTCGAAAAGACGAGTGCCCATGGTGCGCTTCCAACTGGTTTCAAAGCTTTTTTCCAAGGCCGTGGCGCGATCGAAAAAGGCCACTGGAAAGGGCAGGAAGCGCTGTAGCAAATCCGGATAGAGCATGGTGCCCAAGGCCGGCGAAAGGAAGTCGGCTCCTAGCACGGCACGCGAACAAGGGAGGTAACCGCGGCGATACTTCCAATCGAAATCGCGGCATTCGGGATTTGGATCCGGCGGTGGCGACATGGTTTCGCCCGTAACTGGAAGAGCATGGCGCTGGGCCACTTGGGCGGCAAATACGGAACTGCCGAGGGCTCCGCCAGAAACGCCGGAAAGCGCCAAGGTGAGACCCGCGAGGCAAGAGTTGCGATCTTGCAACCCGGAAAGCACCGAGGCTGTCCAATAGGCCGCGCGTACACCACCGCCCTCGGCCGCAAAGAGGAAGACAGGTAACACGCCAGTTTCCTGTGCTTCGGGACAACGATCGAGTGCGCCGTCGAGCCAGGAGGCGACGAAATTTCGAATATTGGAATTGAGAGGGGCAATGGGCTCTAGCCTGCGGATTTGCCGCACGGGATGATTGTCATTGATGAGTCCGAATCCCACCAAGGCCGCGACCATGACCGTATATACCGGGAAATGCCGCTCTTCGGAGAAATGTGCCAAAGCCGCGCCAATACGAGTGAAGGTTCCCGCTGCGAATAGGAATAGTGCTGCCGAGCCCAAAAAAACAGGCAAATCGTGATACCAAGACATTAAGGCAACCAGAGCCGCGAATAGCAATACGGAAAACAGATAATGGCGCGGGGAAAAGCAATTCCGGAAAAAGCGTATAGTCCAGGGGGGGCCCAAACCATCGGTAGGGATAAGGCCTTCGGTTTCTTCGAGCCAGCGTCGGCGCATGGAAAATGCCATGGAAAGCAGCCATGCCATGAAGGTGCAGATCAAGGCGGAATAGTTAAGGGTATGCCATGGCGATTTCAAGGGTGGATGGCCAGAAAGCACGAAACCGAATAGCAAATAGTAGGAGCTATAAAGGAGAAGTAAGGCAAACAGGGTAACTGGCATGAGACGGGGTCCGGCGATGACGACGAGAAGCATGGGCACGGGACCGAGCCAAAATCGCCAGTCTGCGGGTTCAGTCAAATAAGCGAGGGACGCTTGATGCATGGCTAGCCCCATAATCAGGGGGACGCCAATGCCAAGCAGGCGGGGTAGTCCGAGTAGAATGGCACTATGCGGATGTTTCGACTTGCGATACTTGTCTAATAAATGGCGTGCTCCATACCACTGAGACACCGAAAGCAAAAGCAGGGAAAGCCAAAAAAATCCCAGGCGAAGAATGGACCAGCCCCCGGAGCGGTGTTGCTCAAAGAGGGTGCGCAAGGTTTCGGTACCTTGGGGTACGGCGAGAAAGGTGGCGGCCTGCAAAACAAAAAGGGTGGTGCCAAAGCGATTGACAAGCAAATAGTCGAGGCACTCGGCGCCCTGAGCCCGTAAATGGTCCCAGGCCTCGCCGACCTTGATGCCCGGTATGCGCGGCACCAAGCGGAATTGCACAAAAAGCACAGCGAAAGAACCCAGTAAACCTAGACCGCCCCACATGGGCACGCGATCCACCCAGGCCAGCACGGCATCGCGATAGATAAAAGCCCAAATGCCGGGAAGCAAAACCGGAAGCAAGAATACCGTGATTCGAAATAAATCGAAGACGATAGCCCAAACCGTGGCGACTTCGTGGCTCTCCACGCGCACCGAAGCCTTCATCATGCGGGTCAGGTTTTGCCGCCGGCTTGGTGGCGGCGGCAATAGGCCCTGAGGCGATTGGGGCGGAGGTAATAGGACGGTTTCGTTGTCTTTCATGGTACCGCCCTTGCGAACCTGGCTTTAGAAAACCGGACTATCCCTTGCCTCCCTTGGATTTGGTTGAGGTGGTTTTGGTCGCCTTCGCTGCCGTCGTCTTGGTGGTTTTTGCTGTCGTGGATTTGGCAGCGGGTGCCTTCGCGGGCGCGGGGTTAGGCGCGGCAGGGGCAGGGGCGGCGTCGCGAAGCAAATTCAACGTCCCTTGCGGATTGGTTGTTATCCCTGTCACTGCACCTCCGGTATCTCGATTGAGATTGAGCGAAAGGCCGCCTTGGGGCTGTATTTGCAATAGAGCGCCTTCCAGGGTTTGCATGCGGGCCGAAAGCGCGGTGAGGCTTTGCAATTGCGTGGTCTGAGCCTGCAGACTGACTCGCAAGGTGGCGATCTCCGTTTCACGCGCGGCCAAGGAGTCTTTCAGGGATTGAAAGTCGGCTTGTGATACGACAGGTAAAGTGGATATTCCAGAAGTAGCACCGGTGCTACTTCCAGCCGCCGGGCTCGCGGGAGCAGCCACGGTTTCGACGGTATAATAGGCGACGCGCCCGTCCTTTTCATGCAGCACCACTTCTTCATTGGCCTTGGGTTGACGCAATATGGCGGAGAAATTGGGCGAAGTGGAGGCTTGCGCCGAATTGAAGGACGCGACGCGCACCTTGAGGCCGCGCTTTTCCAGCGAAGTCACGGCGCGGGTGGCGGGTTGATCGATGACGGCGGCATCGATCTCGGCGCTGCGATTGAGATTGTCCACCGTTTGCGATGCGCCGCTTGATTTGATCGCACCATTGAAGAGCTTCAATTTGCTCGACAATATATTGCCGATGGAACTGAAATTGAGGGCTTGCCCCGCGTTCGTCGCCGTGCGCGCCCCGGCCACCGAATACTTGGCCTTGCCGAAGGCATTGGGCTCGCGGGCAGGGGCGGTGGTCTTGATCTTGCCGAAGAGATTGGGCAAAAGCATGCAGCAAAATTCTCCGAGGTAGTGACGGGCCACCGGCAATATAGGCACGAGGGACATCCACCAATCCACGGCGGGAAAGCTCTTCACGTATTTTCGCCCGGAGAAATTGCAAATCTTGTGAACACGCGAGTTACGTATGGAAATGCATGCCAACTCAATCACTTCATCTTCGCCGCAAGTGGGGCAATTGACCAGAAAATGCTCGCAGAGGCAGTCCTTTAAATATTGCAGGAAGCCGGCCAGCAAGTCGATATAAGCCTTGACGACTTGCTCGCGATAGGTGCGCAAGGCATCGAAGTCGAAGCGGAAACGTGACTGTAAGGTATTACCGCTGGCGACCGTCAGGGTATTGCTGCCTTGATTCAGGACGAATAAGGTTTCGACATCGCCGTCATGGCTGGCCATGGCGACCGGAGCGATTTGGGTGGGCAAGGCATATTCGCTTTGCCAATCAACGCCCGAACGCGTGAATGTGGCCATGTGCACGGTATAGCTGTCTTCGAGGCTGACGAAAACGCGACCCGGCACGCCCGTTCCCCGGGCATTCAAGGTGGCGAGACGAATGCGCGTATTCGGCAAGGGTGCGAGCCTGGCGACATTGGCGCGACGTGGAGGAAAATCATAGGCCTCCAATTCCTTGCCATTGGCGCTGATGCCGACATGAAAGACCTTGTGGCCCGCGCCCGTGACTTGGGGAAGGATGGCGATATCGTCTTCACCGGGATCGACCAAATCGATGTCTTGAGGATTGGAATTGTCGGACAAGGGCAAGGTCAAAACGCGAATGCGATTGTAGCGCTTGGGCTCGGTAGTCGGCGAAGTCTGGGCCGTCATGAAGGCGGTGCCGTCGGCGGCGATGACCAAATGACCGGCGCTGTTGAAGGCTACGGCGACCTTGGGATCGGCATCGGGCTGCTCGGGACGAATGCGATAGAGGCCGGTGCCCGTCAGCTTTGAAACGCTATTGGTAGTGACGGTTTTCTGGCCCACGGCATAAACATTGGCGGCGTCGGCGGCCGTGGTGGCCAAGGTCACCATGCGTACGCCGCAAAGGTTGGTGATGGCGCCCCAAGCGATGACGCCATTGCGGCCGAAAGTACCCATGCGGAACAGGGTATCGTCTCCGTTACGGGTGGTCAGCGCCACATAAATGCGGCGGCCGTCGGGAGAAAAGGCGACATCGAGAACGGGGCCGGTCGAGGCCTTGGGTTCAGGAGCGTCGAAGGGTAATACCGCGCCGGAATTCACGTCGATGCGCTCGATGAGGCGCATGCGCTCAGCATCATAACGATTGACGAGGGACGAAGGCGAAGTGGGATGCAATCCGGGTCCGAAGGAATAGACCTCGCGCGTGCCGGGCCTGGCGCGCAGTCGCAGGTGATGGTTCTTGGCGAAGATCGTGTCGATGGCCAGGTTGGGAAAGGGATAGGCGGGGAAAGGCGCGGCATCGTCATAGAGGCCGCAAAAGGTTTCGTCCCGCAAAATGGCCCGGAGGCGATTGTAAAAGCGCAATAGCAAATCGTGCTCGCGCTGGGAGACGAAAACATATTGCCCCGTGGCCGGATCGATGGCCTGCACGGCGATATTGATCAAGGCGGAGGTGAGCTGGGTTTTCGGACCGGCGGGATGATTGGTTTCGTCGGCACCGGGGGTCAACTCATCCTTGATTTGCTGCAGGACGTCTTGAATGCAGTCCTTGTAAAACTTCAATAGCAAGGTGTCGTCGAGCCGCGATTTCAGGCTATGCGAGCTCTTATCATAATTCCGCAATTCAAAGGCTGGCTGGCCTTCGGTACCGCGCCTTACGATGAGGCAAACATCGCCGCGTCCCTCGGCATCGAGCCAGCGATCGTTTTCGGCCGCCTGGGCATCACGCGCCAGCACGTTTTCGATCAGGGGAAAGACCGCCTCTTGCTCGAGCACGATATCATTGCCTTCGCAGTCGAGGGCATATCCGGAAAGGATACGCACGCTGCGCCGACGTTCGTCCGTGGTCTCGGGGCAAAACACTTGCAGCCCGCAAACCACGCCATGCCCATGCAAGTGCTTGTTATGCCAACGCAAGTCGCGAGCGCGGCAAAGTTCGTCGAGGGCGTCTTGAACATTGGTGGCGATCAAATCGCAGCCACTGTCATAGCAGACATCCGAAGCGCAGATTTGCGTGAGTGCAGGGAAAAGCTCGCGGCAATCATGTAAGGTCACGGTTTCACCGAGCTTGGTCACCGTGCCGAGCAAGGCTTGCTCGCGCACTATACCCTGCGCGTTTTGCCACAGGGGAAGATTGCTGGCGTCGCGTGGCCATTCGATGTCGCGCGTGGCCGTACGGGCGGGGAGAATCCAATAGTCGCCGGTGCGATAAGTTCGGCCTGTCTCGAATTGAATTTGCACGCCGCTTTCCAAGGTCAGGAAGCCGTCGTCGCTGGCCGGCACTTCGATGAGGCGTTCGCCCAATCCCGCGAGGCCGGTGCCCACCATGTCCCAGCGGCGAATGCGTGGATTCACGGGGAAATTGATGCGATTCACATTGCCATCGGCGGTAGCGGGCAAAATCGTGATCACACCTTCCTTCACGGAATCGACGCGCACCAGAGTCCCCGGTAAATTCAAGAGTTCGGTACTTTCGTCGAAGAGCTCCACCCAGTCGCCAGCATGAAAGCCGAGATTGGCATCGCGACCGGTGGAAGACACTTGCATATCATTGCCGCTTTGGCCGAGCCAACGCGTTTCTACCGAAGCATTCTCGCGCGACCACTTGAAGGTGGCATTGCCGCCGCCTTCATTGCCACGATGAATTTCGACGCGATACAACTGATTCTCCAGGCGGCGGTAGCCCCCCGTAGCACCTAAGATACAGGGGTCGTCGCTGATCGCATCGGGCTGGGCCCGCGCAAGTAAGCGTCCCGTCGGTGCTGGAAAATCCAGCGCGGGGCATGCGCCGTCGATGGCGCAGCAATCGCCGGTGACCGCCGCGGGAGGCGGGGCGTCGGCGGCTACGGGGCGCAAGCGCACTTGCCATATCAATTGCGTGCGCACCGCCGTGTCGGCTCCGTTCAGGGCCACTTCGCGCAAGGCGAGATCACCCAGAGGGCTGACCGCTCTTTCCCACACTTCGAGATAGGCGGCATAGCGTCCATCGGCCAAGATCAGGCTTTCCAACTCGGTGTCGACGAAGGGAGCCTTGGGCAGGCCCGGCTGGGTGGCATAGGTGGTAAGCCTGCGCAGGGTAGCCTGCGCGAATGGCGCGGCGTCGGCGAGGGCCGGAGCAATGGTCACGCGGCGCGTGGCCGCAGTCACTGATACGATACGTCCCACATGAGTGACCCCACCCGCACCCGAAAGCCCTATCCATTGGCCGGCGGCGAGAGGCCGCCCGTCGGGCTTAAGGCTTTCGACTTGAATCAGGGAAACACCCACGGCCTGCGCAGCCACATTGCTCGCCTCAATGGAGCATTGCCGGCCCTTGACATAGTAGCGGCCGGGGCTCAAGGCAAGGTCTTCGCCCGATCCTAGCAGGGCGAGGCCGAAACCGGCTTCGGCCTTGGGCGCTCCGCTCTTGCCGATGATGTCGGTCGCCAGGGTTCGCTCGCGACTCAATTGCAAATCGCTTTGCTCATTGAAGTCGGCGTCGACTTGCACCCGTCCTTGCTGTTGGCGGACTTGGGTATAACGCTTGTTGGCGTCGAATGTGCTGCGGGTGAAATCGCCTCTCATGGCATCTCCTTGGACAATCAGGTGGCGTGGATCACCGTGGCGGTGAGTCCCAGGCGTAGGTATTCATCGAGGGCCGAACGCAAATTCGCTTCGCGCTGCGGCTGCATCAGGGCATTCCAAGCCCCAATCTCGCTTTCATTGGAAGCTTGAGTCTTCAATTCCATCGCCGCACCCTCGGCCAATTGGGCGAAGGCGGGAGCATTGAGCCGCAAAGCCGTGAATTGCGGAGGCATGCGGCTGCGGGCCAAATCGGCTGCGGCATCCTTAGCTGCCTGGGTGGCGCTTTCGCCCAAATCTTCCCAGGCTTTGGCTATGGCCGTATCGGGCTGGCAGCGATGACGCCGCGGCAATTGCGAGTCCTCGGGCAAATAGCTGAAGCGCGTGCAGCCTTCTTGCAATCGATCGGCGACGGCGGCCTCAGTGAAAATCGTATCCGACACCAAGTCCACGGCGATGGCATGCAAATGCCCCAGCACCGTGCAGCGAATCAAACAGGCCCGGGCACCAGCGCCGCCTGCCGCATCGGCAGCATAAGCCGGTAAAACATTATCGGGCGCTTGAATCACGGTATCGGAAATGCGGGCCGAGACCATGGCCGATGGCAAACGCAACGGACCCGAAATGCAGGCATGCATGTGCAAGGTCAAATGCTCGTTATTATGCCGCACCGTGTCGTGAAGCACGTCCAAGCTGGGCTGGTCGGCTTGCAGGGAGAGGCCGTCGGCGTCCAGAGTGAGGCCGGGCACTAGGGTGCAATGGCGCAAGGCCAAGGTATCCGTGTCGCCCGTGGCGTTAAGCGCCCCGGCGAGCAGTAAACCGTCGATCAGCAATTTGCCTGCACCGCTTCCACCCGTAACCTCTAAGTTACCCAAGAGGATGGGCTTGTCACCTTCTTGCGCCTGCAGTATGAGTTCGGCATCGCCCAGGTCGAGCACCACGTCCTCGACATAGGAGCGGCTGTCCTCGATCTGTATCACCGCGCGAGGCCTGCCGTCGGCAAGCCAGAGGGCTATGGCATCGGTAAGGGTTTCGGCGTCGGGATGCGGGCCGCTGACTTGGTCGGCGAAAACGCGATAGAGTTCGCCTTCGGCCCTCGGAAAAGCCAAGGTGTCGGGCCACATCAAAAACGGATCGCCGGCGCAAGCGCCTGCTTCGTCGCAACCGGATAAACCGCTTTCCCCTGCGCAAGCCGCCGTGGCTGCCGCCGAGGGCAGGGCATTGGCGATAAGGCGGGCCGCTGCGCCCAATTCGCCCGAGCGGCGGCGGCGTAAATAAGGGCCACCGCCTATATCGCCGGGAAAGCCATAGGCATAGGTCACTTGTACGCTACTGGGAAAAACCCCGGCAGGAAAGGTGATGCGGCCCAGCACAGGGTCGACGGCACAGCGAATCGGCATATTCACCGGGCCGGAAAAGCCGGGATAGACCTTGGTATCGGCGGGCAAATGCCAATCCGTGAGATCGCATATCAAAATGGCGACGGGAGAAATCACCGCGTCATCGGCAATCACAATAAAGGCCGGACGGGCCACGTCGAACCACAACAGGGGCTTGGGATTTTGTCCCAAGGCGAGAGCGGCGCGCAAGCCTTCGAGTTCGTCCCACAGGGGTCGGCGACTCAGTGGTGCGCTGACATTGACGGGCTCGGCCAAATGCTCGATGGAGGTTTCTGGAAGGGACTCGAAGAAAAGCGGCAAATCGCAGCCCAGCGGCGAAAAGGTGAAGCGCCCGGGTCCAGCGGCAGGGATGGCCGCCGCGTCGCCACCATTCACGGTATAGGCTTGCAGGCGATGGAGAAAAATCCCCAGAGTTTGGGGATGATAGCGTCCACCCACAGAAGAGGATCGCACTTCAAGAGTATGCGCCGCCGTATCGAAAGGGCCTTGAATACTTTCCAAGGCCGCCGTATCACGCAGGTTAACCGTGCCGCCTTTGCCTGGGCGTACGTGGTTGATATGCTGGGTGGTGGCCAGGAGCTGGAAAAACTCCACCACGCGGGTGTCCCAGCCGGTGAGATCGCGGGCGAGCTGCTCGATGACGGTCGCAGTACCTTTACGCCTACGATAAGCCAAGGTATTGGCCACCACGGCGCGCGGGCTCAATGTCGCCGCGCTCACGGAATGCAGGCCTTTCACGCCGAGTAATTCGCCGATATAGGGCACGAGCCAAGGCGCGCAAGTCTCGATGAAGGCGCCATCATACAAAGCGTCGATGTCGGTGCGCACCACGTCGAGCTCGCGAGCCAAGGCTCCGAGCAAGGCTTGCAAGGCTCCCTTGGGATTGGCGACCGTGAGATCACGTTCGCGCATCACGGCGGGTAGAGCCGCGGCCAATGAGTCCGCGTCGATTTTATAATCCGTGATCATGGTGCCATCTCCTGCAAGGTGACGCCCCGTGGAGCCAAGGTGAGCAATTCTGCGGGCAAAAGGGCGCCGCCTTCGCCGGAACTCCAGCGGGAGGCATGCGCTACAATTTCATCTGCAAGCCCGGAAGCGCTGCCGGCCAAATAAAGCGCGTCGAGATCGACGGCCACGACGCCTGCAACGCCTTGCAGGGTCGCAATGATGTCGGAGGCGCGCAGGCTTTGTCCCAGAGTCCGGGCGGCAAAGCCATAGGAGGCTTCCAACGCCGCTAGGGCCGTTGCGAATACCGTAGCGGGCAAGTAACGGGCATCGATCAGTAACCGCGCCGAGACTTTAAAGGTCAGAGCGCTGAAGCCGGAAATTCGGAGAGGCTGGCGAATGTCACGCGATCCATTCATGGCCCCCGACAGATTCATCAGCAAATCCGAACCGGCGGCGGGGCTTTGCCCTGAGGCCGAAGCCACCGTAACATGCACGAGACGCTGCTCTCCGTCCCAAAGCCAATCGGCCTTGGCCTTGCCTATGCCCGCGAAAGTCGCGGCGAAATCCTGATAATCGCTGAGGCTGACCACGCGCCCCAAAGTCCGCACCGACATGGGCCCATTGGCGCGCAGGGAGTCGGAGCTTTCAGGATCGGCGGCTCCCAGGGCCGCAATGGGATTGACCACCGACTTCACGCCTAGCGGACGCGTCATCAATTGCGTCAATTTTTTTTCCGCCACTTCGCCCAATAGTCCTATGCCTTTGCGGTATTGGGCTTCGATATTGGCCGAGCCGGTGGGGAGTCGCGCACCGGTGACGGCATCGCCGAAAGCCACGGTCACCTTGCCTCCGTCGACGGCATCGGCTTGCTGGGTCACGAATACTTCCGCCTGTCCGTCTTGGCCGAACAAGGTCGTAGCTTCCTGCCACAACACGCCGCCTACGCGTATTTGCAAGGTGCTCGCCGCCCCCGATCCCGTGGGCACGGGCACGTAGGTGAGCGGAATTTGTTTGAGCTTCATGCGTTGAAAGCCTGCCGCAGCATCGCCGCTACCCAGCACTTCCCTGACGCTTTCGCCGTGAGTGGCCGGAGCCACATTGGCCGACATCGCGACCGTGAGGCGATCGTAAAAACGGGTCGTGGCGGTGGTGAATCGGAATTGCGAAATGGTTTTGACGCCGTCGGGTATGGGGCCGTCTAAGACCAAGGCCTCAGCGACTTCGGCATCGTCCGCGTCGGCGGGGAAAAGCGTGGCTTGATTGGCGCGCAGGCGCAGGCTACCCGCAAAGCCGTCCAAGGCCCGAGCCTTGAGGCGCCATTGTCCGCTACCTTCGGAGACCGGCAAGGTCTCGGTGATGAGCATGTCGTTCACGGCCAAATTACGCGGCGAAAGTCCGCCGCCAGGATCGAGTTTTAATCCCGTCACGTCTATTCGCAAGCGGACGGACTTGCCCACCAGCAAAAGTTTTCTTCCCTCGGCAAGCACGGGAGCCGGCAAGGCGATATTGAGGCGAGTGCCCGCCACCGGACAGGGCATGTCCTTCGCCAGTCGCCAGGGGGTAGCGGCAGGGTTACTGGTTTCGCCACCGGTCCAAGGAGAGGGCGCCAGAGTCAGCAATTCCGGAGCAGCATAAACCGTGGTCTCGCGCACCTTGTTATGGAAATGAGCGCGATTTTCGCCTACCAGATTGAGCAAGGTGGTCTTGGAGGAAAGACCGAATTCAGCGCGTGCGCCTTCGCTTACCGAAGCGACCTGGAACAATTCGCGTTGGCCTTCCTGGCTTCCCGATTCGGGCGCGGCCCAAAGCACCAAAAAGCTGTCCTTAAGAATTTTCGGGAAGAATTGATCGAGATCGAGAGTAAGACTACGATCGCGGAATACAGTGAAATGGGGCCATTCCTTGCGATTGGAACCGGCGCGGGCATAGCCGGCGGCTTCATAGGCATCTTGCTTGGTGGCGTCGGGCAGGGTTCCGAAGGGCTGGGCATTGAAACCGAATACATTGGCTTTTTGCCGTAGGATGAAGATTTGCGGGTCCGAGGCCGCCTGGCTGGTGCGCCTCCCCGATTGCAAGTGGCCCAATCCTTTGGTCCAGGTCACACGTGTGGTACTGGCCTTGGAGTCGAGGGTGACGGTGGTGATTTTGCGGACATCCCAGTTTTCAGCCCGAATGTCCCGTCGGTTTTCGCCGCCCACGAAGAGCAGCAAATCACCGATCGCGAGGTTGAGCCCGGTTCCCGCAAAAACGGCTTCGACATCGCCGAATTGCGGATCCCGAGAAACCGTCGCCTTGGGCTTCATGGCATTCCACGCAACATGGGCGCTGAGTTCGGCCACGGTTTCGAAGGTTTGCGGTGTTTCTCCAGGACCAGGCAGGCTTTGGACCTTGGTTCCGATAGGCACCGTGGTGGTCAGCGGAGCGCCTACGGCTTCTTCGAGAAAGAAGCGCAGGTCGCAGGCAGCCGCCACGCCGGGTGCGGGCGTATAGCCAATTTCGCGCGCCATTTCGGCCAGCGACGATCTTTCCGTGGCGGTCGCCAAATAGCCTTCATTGGCGATGCGCTCGGTATAAAAGGTGAGCACGTCCAGCATCACCGCTTCGGCATCGCATAAGGCCACAGCGGGATCGGTCACGTCCCTGGTACGTAGCTCGCGCAAGACGGGGTCTTGCGCCAGGGAGGCGAAAAGACTTTCGCGGAAGGAAGCCCATTCGCCCACGCGCCTTCGCAGCGCAGGTTGGCCGGGGGCATTGATCACCGAGGCGGGCGTGGCGTTTTCAACGCCCGCGCAGCAACCGCAGGAGCAAGGTGTGGCGCCGCATGACATTATCGGCCCCCTTTCATGTCCAAGGCCAATTGGCCGCGCTCTGGAAAACTGGGATGGCTGTCGCAACGCAGAATCTCGCTGGTTCCCGCGCGCAAAACGCCTTGGGCCAATTCGCCTGCGGCCACCGATCCCAAGCGCTGAAAGCGCGTGACCTCGACGCCATCCACGCCGGGCACCGCAAGGGCGGCGGCGATAAGCTGACTTAGGTAAAGCGACTGGCCGAAGGTGAAGCGATCGGGATGGAAAAAAGCCGGGCCCGTGGGCAATCGCTGCGAGCCTAGGGCTTGCAGCAAGGCCGCTTGCACATCGACGCGGAAACGATCGGGGCTAACACATATGCTGAGGGCCAAATCGAGAGCCACCGACACCGGGTCGGTGACTTCGATGTCCACACCGGCCATGCGCCAAGGTTCGATGAAATCGAGCAAATTGTTTTTGAAGGCGGTATCGACGGCCTTGCCGCCTTTGCGATCGACCGACAGGAATATCGTGTACCACGAACCCGTCCAGCGCGAGGTCGCGACCGCCTTTTGCACTTGCGGGTGGGCCGTGGCGCGATCCGCGTAGTCGGCCTCCGTGACGCAGCGACGCTGGGTCTTGAAAGCCGCGGGCGCAAGCAATTTGACGCGCTGGGTGCTCTCGCGATCGACGCCGCCCATGGCCGGCAGGGGATTGCGCACCGCCGCCAAGCCGGTCAAGGGCTGCGAAAGGGTCGTGATCACACGGGTGATGGATTCCGCTCCCACATTCCCCACCGTACCTCCGCCGAGACGATACGTTGTCGTTACCTGGGAACCCGAGAGTGGCATGGAGCCATTCAGGCCGTCGCCGAAGCGCAGGAAAAGCCTGCCATCGTCCTCCGCCTCGACGCAGAAGTCGCGATCGAAAGGCCCGCTATTAAGCAGGTCATAAAGCGGGATAAAGGTTTCCGGGTTTTGAATGCCGTCGCTGAGTTGCAAGCGCATGGCGGGGACCGCCTCGCTCGCCTGGGGATTGAGGCAAAGCGTGGCAGGGTCACTCGAATAATAAGGGGCCGCGAAGACCAAGGGCGGTTGCGCCAATTCGGGACGATAGTGCACCAGGCCGTCGCTGTCGGCCTCGGGCACGATGGCAGGTAAAAGCAATTCTGCGCCGCCGATGCGCGTATAGCCTTGTTCGACTAAGGCCATATTAGCTCGTGCTACGGCAATTTCGAGCAGGCTTTCCACGCCTTCGGAATCGCGGAAATGCGCGGACACGCATAGCGGAAAGTTCAGGGCATCCGCCTCGGCCCAGGCGATTTCGAGCAGGGGAATATCGTGGAGCTTGTCCATCAAGGGAGTCACGCGCGTGAGACGTATGGTTTGGCGATGCGAGGTATCGACATCCGCAGCCGCACCGGTGGTAGACGACAAAACTTCTTCAAGTAGCAAGTAATCACCCACCTGCAAATGCAAAGGCAGGGCCAAGCTATCGCGCAAGGTCAGAGTGGTAGCGCCTGCGGGCAGGCAACAGTCGGCATCGTCCCAGGTGTAAATCGAGATGCGATTGTGCTGCCGCCGTGCCGCCAGACCGTGCCTGGTTTCGAAGGCGATTTGCCCGGCCGCGATTTCACGCATCGCTTCCGTATCGGGAACGGCCAAGGGCGAATCCAAGCGGGGACGGGTGAGCACGGCCGTCCCCATCGGTATGGCCAAAAAGCCCCCGGACAAGCTCACGCTTTCGTCGATGGAGAAATGCACGAAGGCTCTAGCCGCACAGCCCTCATGCAGGCGATAGTCGAGCAACCGAGCATGGCGTCGCACCGAAATACGGCGGCGAGCATTGCCCAAATAGGCTTCAGCAGCAACGGCATCCTGGGCATAGGCCAGCTTGTCGCCTTCATAGGCGAGCAATTCCACCAAGGCCACTTGGGGATCGGCTGGATTTTGCTCGGTGAAATCAGGCATGAGCACGCGCATGCGATCGAGCATGAGGCGGCGAAAACTGGCGAAGTCGCGGGCCAAATAATCGATGCTCGGTGCCGTCGCCTTTTCCGGAGGACAATCGGTAGCGGGCAGGCAATCGAAAGGATTGGGGCAGGCGACCTTGAAAGAGAAGGTCACTTGCGAGAGACGGGTGTCGAAGCCCTCAGGAACGGCGTCTTCGGTCGACGACACACGCAAGCGGAGGGTATAGGCGCTGAAATCGCCATAGCCGTCAAGCATGAGGGTAGCGACATTCCCGTTTACCGCGACACCCAAGATTTTGATTCCCTTGAGGCGCTCCCCTCCGTCGACGGTGAAATTGTCGGCAGTCAGCTCGGTCGCGGGAGGCGAAAGCGGCAAGCCATCGGCCTCGCCTGGGAGGGGAAACAGAAAAGTGACGGTCAGGGAGGTTTGCCCCGGCAAAACTTCGACGAAGTCCATGCCATTGACCACACGCAGGCGTAGCGCTTCGCGACGACGGCCGGCTTCGCCGCAGGAAAAGCAAGTCTCGCTCATGCCGTCCTCCGGAACAGGGCCGTATCGCGTTGGCCGGTTTGCAGCACCGTGTATTGCACCGTCACTTGCAGGGTACTGTCCTCGGCGGTGACCTGCACGGCTTCGACGCGCAGGCGATCGCCCAGCCACTTTTGCAGGGAGGCCTGCACCAATGCCTGGGTGGCTCCCGCCAATTCGGAGCCATTGCCCGCGAACAGCAATTGCTTGAGGCCGCAGCCAAAGTCGGGACGCATAACGCGTTCACCCGGCACGGTGAAGAGCACCATTTCAATCATGTCGCGCAAGTGGCGGCTTTCCGAGGCCTGCTCGGTGCGCCCGCGCGAGTCGATGGAAAAAGGAAAGGTCATGGGCATAGGTATACCGTGCGAGTTACTGGGCCGTAACCCGAGGTTGAGTGGTGACGACTTGCATGGGTGTGCCCGTGGGCACGCAAGTCGAGGTGCTCGATTGCACTATCACCGGCGCACCGCCGGCGCGCACCCGCGTGGCTCCCATGATCCAGGTGCCCGTGGCGCAAGGACCATTGCCGCCATTGGCGGGCGTGAAGGGGCAGCCGGCAATGGTATAAGCGCAGGTTTGGGTCACGATGGGCTGGCCCGACACTTTGACACGCGGAAAAGGCGCCGTAGGCTGGGCCTGTCCGGCATGGGCGCATAAGACAACAGCGCCTTGATGCACGATTGGAGCACCCATCAGGTTACCTCCAAGGCGCCGCTATTGACGCTGACTTGGGGACCCGTCATTTCGATTTTGCCGCCCTTGCCATTGTCGATGGTGATGCTCACGTCATTGATGAGGATTTTGGCGCCGCTGGAAATTTCCAGGATAATGCCGCCGGTCGGGCCAGGCGTGTCATTAATCACAATTTTGTTTCCGCCGCTGGTGGCGATGACGGCGACTTGCGAAGGATCGGCCGCCAACAAGGTATCGGTAGGTACATCCGCCGCCGTTCCATAAAAACAGCCGCTCCAAATAGGGTATTCGAGATTGCCGCCCTCGAATTCAACCCACACCAAGGCTCCCACGGGAGGCACACCGAAAAAGCCCGTGCCCGATCCCGCGAAGGGAAAGCAGGGCAAGGCCCAGCCCGAAGTGATGTCGCCGAGTACGGCGGGCACTTTGACCTTGAGACGACCTCGCTTCTCGATGTCCATATTGTCGTCGACCGTACCGCGATACTTCCCGAAGAACTGGCTCATGTGGGCAAAACCGGCGTTAAGGGCATATGCCCTTCGCGCGAAAGTTGAAAGCTCTGGCGACAAGATCCGGGCTGTATGGTATGCGTGACGCTTTTAACATAGTAGATGCCGTCATACGAGAAGCCCATGCCGCGCACGCCAACCGTTCGCCGGGGTTTGAGCGTGGCCTGATACCGCACGGTATCGAGTTCGCCTTGCCCAGTCACGGCCTCTTCGGCATTGGTGAGCGAAGCGGTGGCGGTCATGGCGCCTTGGGCGGGATCAAGCGAAGAGGTGTCATCGAGGAGACGCGTACGCAAGGCCGCCGCCGGTATCGCGGAAATAGGCGGCATGCGCAAGGAAGGTGGCGCGGCTATGGGCAAGGACATTCCTGTCATCGGCTCAAGCAAAGCCCCTTGCACGCTTTCGGGAGCCAGGGCATTGAAGCTGAAGTTCAGCGATTTGCAATTGGTGGCTTCACCCATATTGAGGGTGATGGCCTTTTGCGGTATGGGCGAGCGTATGGGCGGTCCGAAATAGGCGATGCTGGAACCAGGCAATAAGGGCTCGACATAAAAGACATAGCCATTGCGCTGCGCCAATTGATTGATATAGGCATAGTCGGTGGCGCGCTGCTGCGGCGTGCGTTGCGTCATGATGGGCACGATGGCGGTCGGCGTCGGCGTGGGTATCATGCCGTATTGGCCATAGCCCCCGATGAGCTGGGTGAAAATGACGAAGTCGGGCTGATTGTCATAGCTCTGGTTTTTTTGTTCCAAATCCATGGCGATGGATAAATCCGAGCCGCTGACCGAAAGCGTGGCCTGACCCGGCGAAGAACCCGAACTGACCTGATGATGGGTGATGAGGCCGTCGAACAGGGTTTCCGGAATGGCGCCGATGAAGAGCACTACGATGATGCGCGTCATGGGAGCTAAAACCCCCGAGGCCAGTAAGGTGTAGTCCGTGCCGGGTGCTTTACCCAGGGCGAAACTGGCCTGCAAACCGCCGCGCGCGCCGTCGGATACCGTGACGCTGAGCGAGGTCAAAGCCTGCATCACGTCCGGAGACACCGGCAAAGGCACGGTGCCCACCAGCAATTGCAAGCGTATGCCCAAAGCGCCGATGCTCACGCCAAGCCTCCGGTGGGATCGGGCAGGCGAATGTCGAGGCGATGTCCCAGCGGCTGCGCGATTTCATCGGCTTGAATCACGCCTTCGGCATCGCATAGCCGCCAATATTGCTGGGGATCGGCGAGGTAGCGCCCCGCCAAGCGATCGGGCCGGTCACCGGATACGATGAAGTGGGTAGCGGCCACGATACCCTGATGCGGTATGGGCATGGGACGCCGACGTACATAGGTGATGGTGCGCGTCTTACCGTCGGCGCAGGTCACGGCGAGCGAGGCAGTAGGCACCTTGGCATAGCGGCTTTGCGGATCGAACATCTCTAGTCCCCTTAAATGGATACGCCGAAGCTGCCCGAGGCGAGATTGGAAACCGAATTGAAAGTGCCGCCCACCGTGGCCATGACTTCCTTGGCGACTTGATGCACCATGAAAAGCACGCCGCCGGGCGAGGTGATTCCGAGCTCTTGATAGGTCAACATGGTCATATCGATGCGGGCCTTAGCGCGCATGGGCTGCAACCCCGTGTCGAAAGCCTCTTCGGTGATGGTCAGCGAATTCAGGCGTATCGGAACGATGCGCGTGAGATTCCAAATGAAGAGGGTGAGCGGAACTTCCGGCTGTATCACTTCCAGCATGCCTGCCGTCGAGAGCGCGGCATTGGCGATGACGGAAAGCGTTTTGGGATAAAGCATCATTTCCAGCGAGGCAAGAGTGGGAGCCACGCCGAAAGGCACGCCGGGCGGCATACCTTTTTCGAGTTGATCGGTGGCGTCGATTTCCAGCTCCAAGCTGATTTTCTCTTCGGGCGGTCCTTTGAAATGCGGGGTTTGCGCGACTTCACCGCTTTCGCCGGCATAGCGCGGAGTTATCGTGCGCGTTACCGTGTCCGGATTGTATTGGAACACCACCAGGCTGGCCAGCGGGTTGGCGGGATCGAGGGCGATCATGGCGCCCTTGAACAAACGGGGAGAACCTGGAAATCCAGACATGGGGGCCTCTAGGGGATTCCCTGCGATAGTTTGTATTCGATCCCATTCCGGCGGAATGGGTAACCGGCGGTCTTAGCTGGGGCGGAAAAAGATTTGGGATGCGCCAATCTCATGAGGCATCCCTTTCTTCGGCGCGACGGGCTATCGATTGTTGCACTCTGCGAAAGCTGTCGCTGTGATCCCCGGCATCATGGGGATCGAGATTCACGGCATATTGCAGGCTGCGGCGGTAATAGCTGATTTCGAGTTCATCGCGCACGGCATTCAGGCGGCGACGGACATTGCGCGCGCAAGCTTGCAGGCGAGCCGCAGGATCGGAAGTGTATTGGGCCTCGGCCATGAGATTGCCAACACCCAAAGTCGACCCAATGCGCGATAAGGCTTCGGTGCCGACTTCGCGCGCGGCCTGCACATTGTCGGCTTCATGCTGGCGCTCATGCACCAAAGTCTCGGCATTGTATTGAGTCGGAGTATAGGAAGCGGGAAGGCAATGCGTCGCTCCACTCAAACTAGTGGCAGTGGCCAAATCATTCGGTAGAAAAATGGTTTGACTTTGGCGCATGTTGACGCGCACATGGGAATACCAGCACTCGGCGAATTGGGTGGGAGAACCCAATAAGGTGGTCGACCTTTCGGTATGACGACGATCGGCATCGCTCAGGGTATAGGTGATGGTGAAGCTCGATTGGGTGAGACCGTATTTGTAATCGTCGCACAGGATAATCATGTGGCCTGCGGGATAGATTTCGCCGGGCCCTATCGATTCGGGGGGCACATCATAAAACATGTTCGTGATTTGCTCCAGCGTTTTGCTGTTGTCAATCACGGTGGGTTGATTGTCGTTCACGACTTGCACCAATGGCCGCGCCACCGCCCCTCCGGGACCGGGAACTCGGCTCATCACGGCTTCACCGGGCAAGCTGCGATGCTGGGCCACATGGGTCAATTCATGAGCGAGTAAGCCTTGCCCCGAAGCCGATCCAGGCTGATAAGCTCCGGGCGCAAAGACAATATGTTCGCCTACGGTATAAGCACGGGCTGAAGCGTCGCGCGCCGATTGGCCTGCGCGGGCATCGGCATGAATGCGCACTTGGGAAAAGTCATGGCCCAAGCGAGGCTCCAGCGCGGCGCGCGAGGCGGCGGGCAAGGGCGAACCTGGCGAAGACAAGGTATCGCGCATCGCCGGGGAGGCAGGCATGGCGGAGGAGAGGCTAGGTAACCCATGGGTTTCAGTAGCTTGTGAATGACCTCCGGCGACTTGATCGGCTTGGCTTTCCCAGGCGTCTCCGGGCCGGGACATCCGCAAGGATCGAGGGGCGGATCCAGCGGACGAGGACCGGAGCACTGAAGCCGGTTTCGTGGCCTGTCCCATGGGTAAAGGGTTCATCGATCGCATCTTGTCATCACTCTTGGGGCAACAACTTGCTTGGATCGATTTTCGGCATCTGCTCGACGGCGTATTTCAGCGCTTCGGCGTCGCAATTACCCATCTTGCCGGGGTCTCCCGGTACGGGAACCATTTTGGATTGTTCTTTCACGCTCAACGCAACATCGGTACGGCGCATGTAAGGGAAAATTTTCTCCCAAAGATCCTCATGACCCGAGGCCGATTTTTTTCCCGGCTTATCGTTGATGAAAGCCTGGATGTCGGCGAGGGTCTCGGCTCTTTTCTCGGGATTCGTGCGCCTTTCTCCCTGGATTTGTAAAAAGTTGAGGCGCGCCTCGTCGTCCGGAAGAGCGGCTAATTCAGCCTTCAATTCCGTCGTCAATTCACTGTTTTTCGCTTCTCCTGCATGGGCTGAAGATCCGCCATGCAATTCGCCGCCCGCAATGACATCCGGCAAGGTGGCGCTGACATTTTGCTTGGTCATCTCGCTTTGTATCGCCGCCTTGGTGGCGGTCGCGCGCTTGCGCGATAATTTTTCATTGTAATCCACCGAAGCTTCGGGAGAAGCATGACCCGTGATGCTTTTCACATCACTCTCGTTATTGAGCAAGGTGACTATTTCATTGACTTGGCCCGCATAAATTTGCGGTTCCAGCGGCTGGACATTGTCATAGACCTGGAGCATGCGAAATATTTTGGTGTCGGCCTTTCGCGTGACTTCTTTTTTGTCATGTGGCTCAATCACGGTTCGGCACTTATAAGTCGCCACCGGAGGCGGACATTCGAGGCGCGTGCAATTGACGGCTGCCGGTTTGGCAATGGGATCTATATCAAACTTGAACCCACCGGTCGCTGTGAAACCACTATCGTTCGATTTGCTGACGCTACCCGTGAGGCCCACGCCAGGGGCGATTTTCACGTCGCCGGTGCCCGTAACTTTATTGCTACTCGTGCCCCCGCCGCCGCCCGCCGGGGAAAAATCGATTTGCTGGTATTGGAGGCTGATTTTGAAATTGTCATTACCTAATGACCCGCTCAAGGTATAGGTTTTTTGACTTCCCAAGGCGTCGTTATTGAGGCCGACGCCTCCGTCGATTTGAAATCGAATGTCGCCGGAAGGAGCGATGATGAGCTTGCCTTTCACATTGAATGCTTGAGCCTGCGTACCCACGGCACTGTCGCTGCTCACACTGGCTTCTAAGACGCCATCGACGGTCAATACTGCCGAGCCATTGGCTGTGATTTGGGTGGTGTCAATGGCATTTTGAAGTGCCGCTCCGCCGCCAGCCGGATTGTTTTGCACGGTGGTCAGCAAGTTTCTGGCTGCATCCACTACTTGCGAATATTGCAAATCACCCGTGGTGCCGAATTTGGTTTTGCCATTGCAAATGGAATAGCGAAAACCTATGGACTGCGCATTTTTATCCCAGTAAAAAATCTGACTGTCGGGTGTCTTCCGATTTTCTCCCACCTTCTTGCAGGCTTGTACCTCCAAGGTGCGCGTGATGGTGGTGTATTTCCCATCGACCTTTGGCGTAGAAACTGTGTCGGTTTGGGGTTCACGCTGCACAAAGGCCTGCATCTTCGCCGCGCGCGCCACTCCGATGGCGGCGCCCATCGATACTTGTGGCCGTCCACCGGAAAGCACACGATCGGCAGCGGCATCGGCCTCGCGCTCCAAAGGCGCATCGACGGGGTCTATGGCGAAGCCTCCATCGTCGGCTTGCAAAGCTGTTGGCGATGCGGAGGATGACAGGCCGCGCTGTTGCACGGTATGGCTCAATTCATGGGCCAAGAGCCTTAAACCCTGGCGCGATTCGGGGGCGAATTGCCCGCGCGCGAAATACACGTCTTGCCCCACGGTGAAGGCATGGGCATGCAAAGACTGCGCGGCATGATGCGCAGCGGCATCATGATGCACGCGCACGCCCGCAAAGCTATGCCCGAAGGCCCCTTCCATTTGGCCGCGAAGCGGCGCATCCAGCCCCTGCCCGCCCGTAGGTAGCGCCGGAGCTACTCCCGCTGGGCCGGCCGATCCGACACCTTTGCGCTGTAGGCGTTTTTTCTCATTGCACGAATCGCATTCCCCTGCGCCCGATCCGCTGCCGCAAGCGCATTTGAGCTGAACAAAGGGCGCCGAGCCCGTGAAGGGAGCGCGTTTGCTTTCAGGCAAAGCCGTGATGCTGCGGCTATCCCCGACCTTGGTCGGCGTAGTCTGCCTTGCCATGTGGGCTTGGTTAGGGGCACGGACTTGCGAGGTCATGCCAGCCCCCCGTTCGCAATGGAGGACGGAGCCGACTTCGCCTCGGAGCCCGTGGCTTGGGCTCCGACCTTGGCTCCGAAAAAGGCTGGCCTAGGGGCAAGGCTCGGAGCGCCCACCGCTTCGTTAGTGGGCTTGGCATTTGTAACATGAAGGTTACGGTATCCTAAACGCGTCGCCAAGGCTTCCTGACTGCGCGCAACCGGAGCGGCAGGAGCGGCGGGCGCCAAGCTGGGAGAAATAGCGGTCCACAATGCCTTGGCCAAATGTCGTGCTGTTTCCAAAGCGGGCGCTTGGGTATTCAAGGCCATGGGCGGCATAGTCAAGGCAGGCAAATCCAGAGTCAGAGGCAATTCCCCTTGAGCCCATCCCGGATTCGCTTCGAAGTGATGCTGCGCCAATTGCTCCATTTCCCGTTGCAAATGCGCGGCGACGGCATGGGCCTGCTCCGGCGAGAAGCCGTGAAAAACCAGCTCCTCGAAATCGATATGCAGGCCCGGGATATTCATGGCGCGGGTGTCCAGGGGCAGGGTGTGAATTGGACGGTCACCTTGCTAGGCTCGTCGGCCGTGCCACCACAAAAGTTGTTGCGCGACTTGGTCCATTTCCCGCTGGTCTCCACCGCGAGTCTCAGGCAATCGCTGTCGGATTGGGTGAACTTCTTAAGATCTTTCGCTTTCAGTTCCGCGATCTTTTCTTCGGCGCAAGTCACCGATTCCTGATAAGCCCGGCATTCGAAGTAAGGCTTATTTTTAGTCGACCAGTTTGTAAAATCGGTGATGATTTGTTCTTGCTTGGGGCCGTCGCCTTCCGCCGCCTTGTAGGCCGCTCCTGCGGCTTGGCAACATGGCGAAACGTCCGCCTGGTGCTTTTGCTCATGCCGCTCAGTGCAGGATTTAAGGCAGGAGGTGTCGCTGATAGTCATGGACGATTTGCCACCTTGATTCAAGTCGCATTTGTATTCGCCCAGTCGCTTTTCGGTATGCAACACCGAAATACCGCGCAGATCATACCCCGGGGGTTTTCCTGAACGGGGGCCTAGGCTTGCCTGCGGCCCAGTCACCCCCAGAGGACGTGACTTGCGTGTCACCGTAGCGCCCGCGAAACAGGGCGCCGCTGCGCCGCCGCAAGTCGGTCCACGCTCCCTCATACCCATCCCGCCACCTCGGTTTCGTTCATGGGTTTTTCCAACTTGGCGAATTCGGCGCGCGCGGCGCGCAATAAATGCTCCATGCCCACCGTGCCGCTTTCATCCGCGGCCAAGAAGGAGGCGGTCAAAGCGATATTGCGTATGTGGCCGCCGGGCACCATGAGCTTGGCCAGCTTGGCGGGCATCACATTTTCGCGCGGCGTGGCTTCGGGGAAAACGCGCTTCCAAATTTCGGCGCGCTGTTTTTCGTCTGGGAAGGGGAAATGCACGATATGCCGTAAGCGCCGCAAAAAGGCCGCGTCGAGATTGTTCTTCAAATTGGTGGTCAGGATGGCGAGACCGCGATAGGCCTCCATGCGCTGTAGCAAATAGCCGACTTCGATATTCGCATAGCGATCGTGGCTGTCCTTGACTTCGCTACGCTTGCCGAATAAGGCGTCCGCCTCGTCGAAAAGCAGAATGGCACCGCTTTCCTCAGCCGCGTCGAAGAGCCTGCGCAAGTTCTTTTCGGTTTCGCCGATATATTTGCTGACCACGGTGGAGAGATCAATTTGATAGAGATCGAGACCCAAATCCGAGGCAAGCACTTCGGCGGCCAGGGTTTTGCCGGTGCCACTGGGGCCAGCGAAAAGAGCCGACACGCCAAGGCCGCGCGCGCCGCTTCCACCAAAGCCCCATTCGCCATACACACGATGGCGTTGGCGCACTTCGGCGGCGATTTGTCGCAAGGTGAGGAGGGGCAATTCGGGCAAAACCAAATCGTCCCAGGTCACGCGTGGCACGATGGGTCGGGCTAATTCGGCAATGCGCTGGCGACCCCGTCCGCGACAAGCTTGCCAGGCGAAATGAAAGGCCACATCCCCGTCTATGGGCGTGACATTCGGATCCAGGCTGGCGAGACTTTCACTTACCTCGGCAGCCGTGGCGGTGATGGCCGCCGCTGGCAGGGGGAATTGCAAAACCAATTGATCGAGGTGACCATTGAGCAAATAAGCCGCCGGCCCCAAGGTACGCTCCCAGAGGGCGCGCTGCTCTTCCGGGCTCGGGGAGGAAACGGTCACGTTACGGGGTGTCACTCCCGGGAGACGTATCTTGTCAGTCACCCCAATGGCAAGCGGGGCACGGTTGCGTGCTGCGAAGCGCTGCAAGGTGACGAGGCGCGCGGCTTCCAGACCGTCTTCCGAGGTTTCGATATAGAGCAATAAATCATGCAGGGCGGCTTCGCGGCCCCATAAACGTACCAGGGACTCCAAATCTCCCGCGGCGGCGGGCAGCAATTCGAGCGGCAACGCCACGGTGCGGGCCAAGCCACAACGCGTGGCAGCGGCTCCCGCCACAGCCCGCTTGTCCTCGCTGGGTGGACCGAGCAAAAGCACGGTGGGAGGATTCCCTGGATGCACGGGAGAACTCAAGGCCTCAGACAATTGCTCGGCGGCATTGGCCAGCGAAACCGATTGGGGCACCGTGGTGGCCAAGGGCGTCACCAAGTCAAGCAAGCGATCGTCGAGATGCGGTGCGCCGCATAAGGCATGCAAGACCGACTCTTCCAGGCGCAGGGGGGCATTCACCAGGGAATATCCCGCCGACATGTCGATCAAGCGCCAGTAACGCAGCGGTGACTCTGGTCCCAGTGCGCTCCAATGGGGTTCGAGCAAAAGCGCCAGGGCCGAGGCGAAAGTGAAGGCATTCACTTGACCTTGGGTGCGGTCGGTCATCAATTGATGCAGGGACGTGGCGAAAGGCGTGTCCAGTTCGAGTCCCGCAAGGAGCAGCAATATATCGCGTTCGAAACCGGTGAGAGCGAAACGCTGCGCGATTTGTTCCAAGGTCGTTGGGCTGCCGAGCATGGCTTCGCAGCCTTTTTCCACGCCGCGCGCTTCCTCGGCTTCTTCGGCGGGCGCGGCTCCGACTTTCACGCGCGCTTCGGCAAGCAAACGCTGAAAGCCTGCCATGAGGCAAGCTTGATTGGACGTGATATAATCGGGTGATCCTAAATGTCTCATGTGGGCTGGATTTTCCTTAGGGCAAGGTCACTTCTTCGGCGAGCGATCCGGTGAGGCGGCTTTCGGCGCCGTCAATGCGCAGCCGCCCCAGAAACAATCCGGGTGGTAAGCCGGTCGCGTCGAAACGAATAGTGCTTGTTGTGCCCGGTCGCGTTCGCGCTGCGAGGCGGAAAGCGCGCGGATTGGGTCCCACGATTTTTTCATTGAGTAAAAGCTCAGCCCTTTGTCCGGCGTCCACGGCAGGATCGCAGGCGACGACCACGCTGGCCCCCAGGGGATCCCCGACATCGAAGCTGAGTCCGGTCACGGTGGGCTGCAAAATGAAGGGAACGGTATTCGACTCGAAACCCTTATGCGCCACAGGTGGTCCGGGCAAGGCGGGAAACTCGATGGGTTGTATGACCTGCGCGGTTTGCACACCGGCCCGCCACAGCGGTGTTACCGTCAAGTTCAGGCGCGCGGGCGTGGATCCCAAGTCGGGAGTCACGTCTACGCTACCTGCCTTCACGGTTGTGCCGGGCAATAAAAGGCCATGACCTTCAAGCGCCAAAGACATTCCCACGGAGAAGGAAAAAATCTGCGGCGTCACGGTTTCCAGGCGCGGAGGCTGCCAGGGCAGGACTTGGATTTGCGGCAAGCGCACGGGTAAGGCCGTGCTCGGCGATCCTTCGCCGTCAATGAAGACGACACCGGCCGCATAGGCCAAGGACAAAACGTGATCCGCCTTGAGCAAGGTCGACCATAACTTGCTCGTCTCTTCCATGGACATGCTGAGCGGCGTGAATTTGACCAAGTCGATTTGCTCGGCCAAATCGCTTTCGCCGAGAAAGGGACTGAAGCTGGGATTGGCAATGGTGGCGCGAATCTCGGCCCGCGTGAGCACGGGCTTGCCATTCATCACCCGCACGGCGGCGCCCAAAAGCCGCTGCGGCTCCAAGGAAATTTCTTCGCCATAAAAAGTGAGCAAATAGCGCAGCTCTAAGGGCGCGCGCGGCTTTTCGACGAGATCGCCCCGTGAATTACGGGTGGGCAAATCCGTGAAGCGAAGCGAGCCGCGATGATCGATTTCATAGAGATAAAGGTTAATGCCCTTATCCGGCTGCGTCTTGTCGGGTCTCCCGAAGGTCACGCTGGCGCCGGGCACTCCCGAGAGGGCCTCGCCCAAATGCTGGGATAACGCCGCGGTTACGGTGGCCACGGCCAATTGATTGCTCATCGCGTCCTCCTGTCGAGGCTGCGCAAATAGCCTTCGAGATCCATGGCCGGTCCTGCCGGCTTGGCGGGTGCCGGGCGCGCGGGCGCGGCGCTTGGCACGCCGCGAAAATCCACGCGGCCTATGCGTATATGCACTTGTGGTGCAGTTGCGGCTGGCGTCACTTGTATGTTACCCTGGCTTCCGGACGAGGGGCCATCGCCACCTTGCCTCGCCGGAGGTGTCAAGCCTAGGCGCTGCGCCATGGTGGTGTCCGGGCTTGTCCCTGCCAATGCGGTTGACTTGTTGTTGTTTCCGGGTTTCGGTGCCGTTTCCGGCGACATCCGGGTTTGCGCCCAAGGCGCGGCAGCGGGGTGCGCGGAAAAGGATGCAGGCTTCAGCGCTTGGCTCACATGATTTTCAATTTGCTTTTGCTCCGGCGTATCAGCGGAGGTAGGAGTCCCTTGTGAGTTACGGTCACTCGCCAGTGGCCTTAGCCCCCAAGGAGTCGCCTCGGGTTTCGCCAGGGCAGGAGCGGCTGTCTTGCCCAAACTTGGGCCTGCAAGTCTTTCTCCCGACCAAGTTGACGATCCTTCGCTCGGCGAAATCACCTTCGCATCCGTTTCGCTCGCCGTCTCGCTGGACTGCCTGATATTCCACTTCGGCAGCATGGCTTCGGAGCTTTGGGCAGCAAAGCGCGCCGACAAGCCTGGCGTTGAATGGAAAGCATACGGCTTCTCGTTGGAGCCTTCGCCGTGCGCTTCGCCAGCGATTTCCTCTGGTTTTAGGCTAGGCCGTACAAACCGAGTCGTAAGATCTTGTTGGAATTGTTGCGGTGGCCGTGGCTGTGGCCGCAGACGCGTTTCCGCGTCCTCGCCCCGAAGCATTCCTTCCCGAGCCTCGGGCGAATTCGCCATCGCCTCACCGAAGCCCAGTTCATTTTCATTGCGTGCCGAAGGTAAGGCCGATTCGAAGCGCGAAGGCAAAACCGGGGTTAACAGGGGAGTTACCCCACGGGCTCGGTCGGCGAATTGCCGGAACAGCCCCAAGGTAGGAGCCATCGGCGAAACCGTTTCCGATGCTTGGGAGGGCTCGGACGCGCCGCCCGCTATCATTGCCGCGTCGCTCATGCCACCCTCTCCAAGTAAAGCCGTCGACGCGCGGGCGAGAGATTCAAAATATCGTTTTCGCTCCAGCCATAAGCGCGCGCCAGCGTATCGACTTCGCCTATAAGACCTTGGGCGGCGCGGCTCACTTCTTGGGCCAGCCACATCCCCAAATCGATTTCGCGATTTTCTTTGCCGCTACAAGCGGGGCAAATGACTTCGAGGCGCAGGCCACCGCTCAAGTTTTCCAGAGCTTGGGAAAGCGCTGCTTGATCGGCGGCGTCGAGTTCTTGCCAGCTTCGCGGTTCGCCATCCTTGGCCAGCGATTTCATGCTGCGCTCTTGCAAAAGCAAGGCGGCGGCTTCGGCGGGCAGACGAGCGGCTTCTGCCAAATCGATCGAAGAAAGCCCCTGCATACGCGCCTCGACACCCGAAGGCAAGGCTGCGACCACGCCATCCTTGGCGGGCAAGGCATCGGCCTCAGGAAAGGCCGTCAATAAATCCTCGCAGGCTAGGCTAATTTCATTGTCGCTGCCGCAAGACTTGCATCGGCTATGACCGCGCATTTCCCCGCCGAAATTGGCGAGGCGCAAGCGCAGCAAGAGGCCTTCGCGCCAGGGTAACGGCAAGGTGACGGCGTCCTCGAAGGAGAGCCGGGCATAGCCTAGAGTGAGCAATACCGCCGGCCAGCGCCAGGCGGGTTGCAAAGACAGCTGCTCGTAGGCCACGAGCAAATCGCCAGCCGAAAGCGCGCGCGGAAGCATGTCGGATTCACCTAGCCCACGGTGGTCGGTCCGGACTTGCCTCAAGCGGGCTCGCTGAAGCTAGGCTCAGCGGGCTCGGTGACTTCGTAATCGCGTTCCCAGCCTTCGTTTTCCAGCTTGATATGCTGAATGGCGATGGCATTGGCATTGGCGTCGAGATCGGGCAGACTTTGGAATTCCGAAACCCAGCAGCGAAATACCTTGTAGGCGATGACCAATTGGCCGGCTTCATTATAGACCTCAATGATGAGGTCTTTGCGGAAGTCCTTGAGTGAGGTTTCGAGTCCCAGGCCCGATCCGAAATTCCAGATCTTATTGGCCCATTTTTCGAATTCGGTGTCATGGGTGACGCCGCGCTCCAAGGTGATCGATTCGAATTCGCTGCGCCCCGGTGACTTGCGTGAGCTGCTGGGATCGCCGCCCTCGCGGTGTTTCACCACCTCGGTCGTGCGCTTGAGCGCGCTGACCTTACTCACTCCCGCGACATAACGGCCGTCCCACTTGACGCGGAACTTGAAATTCTTATAGGGGTCGAAACGATTGGCGTTGACGGTAAACTGTGCCATGATTTGTGTCCCTCCAGGCGATTAAGCCTGCACCTGTCCGGCGATTTGCTGCAGTTTAATGACCACGAATTCGGCGGGCTTGAGCGGGGCGAAGCCAACCAAAATGTTCACAATACCGAGATTGATATCATTTTGTGTCGTCGTTTCCGCGTCGCATTTCACGAAATAGGCCTCCTTGGGCGAGCGGCCCTGAAAGGCTCCCTGGCGGAAAAGGGTTTGCATGAAGGCGCCGAGATTGAGGCGAATCTGGGCCCAAAGCGGTTCATCATTGGGTTCGAAAACGGCCCATTGCGTACCACGATAAAGGCTTTCTTCGAGAAAGAGGGCGGTGCGGCGCACGGCCAGGTATTTCCACTCCGAAGCCAGTTGATCCGCGCCTTTCAAGGTGCGCGAACCCCAGACCACGCGGCCATAAACGGGAAAGTCGCGCAGCACATTGATGCCGAGCGGATTGAGCAAGCCATTCTCACCGTCGGTGAGTTTGGCGGCGAGTCCGGCCGCGCCTACGATGACGGCGTCGATTCCGGCTGCGGACTTCCACACGCCGCGCGTGGCGTCGGTGCGAGCGAGTATGCCTGCCACCGCGCCCGAAGGCGCGAAGGCTTCAATTTTGTTTTCCTTCAGGGGATTGGGCGCTAAGATGCGCGGAAAGAAAAACGCGGCGTTCTCATCGCGGGTCAAGGTGCCCACGAAGGTTTGCGCCTCGCTGACGGTATCGGTGGCCGCAGGCGGGTCGATGAGCAAAATCGCGCGGCGCTTTTTCACATAGGTATAGGCCGCGGTCAAATCAGCCGCATCGACATCGTCGCTCGGCGAATAAGGCGGTATCACCAGCAAGTTGAAGAGGTCAGCCTTTTCCAGAGCGAATAGGCCTTCCTTATTAGCCTCTAGCGAACCACCGCTAACAACTTCGCCAGCTGTGACGGCTGCGCCATCGGCAGCGGCTGCTGCGGTAAGAGCGACAGGCGATGCGGTAACCGTAGGCCGCGTGGCGGCCACGGTTGAGCCAGCCGTAACAACGATCAATTGGCTGTCTTGCGCTAGGACCTGGGTGACAAAGCGCGAACTCGCCGGGCTGGTGCTCAAGTTGAGATGCACTTCACGCGCGCCGGTGACGACATCGGTCACGGTGAGATTGAATAAAGGAGCAGCCAAGGCCGGCGAGCCAAGGTCGACACTGACGCGAAGATTGGTGCCCCAAGCGCCGGGATTCGCTGCCGAGAGCTGCAAATTGCCGCTGTCCAGCGACACCCCCGCAGTCAAGGCCGTATTGTGCACGCGCACAATCAGAGCTTGGCCCCCACCATTGGCGAAGTATTGATACACCGCTTGGCTTAACGGACTTTCCGTCCACAAACCGCCGAAGCGACGTTCGAATTCGCCGAAGCTGAAAACGGGGGTGGGAAGGTTGACGGGCCCACGCAAGGTACGGCCCACAAAGGCCGTGATCGAGGTGGCGACTCCCGTAATAGTCCTGACGCCGCTGGGAATCTCTTCGATATAGACGCCCGGAAAGCTATAGGTTGGCATATGCATCCTCCTTGGGACGGTGGAGGAATTAGAAAGAAATTTTACCGAAGTGGTAACATCTGGGTATCAGCAATTTCGAATCTTCTGATCGATTCAGAACGGAACGCATGAAAAGAAGTGTCTGTGACAAAATGATCTCAGTTCTTATTTCCTTCCGAAAGCAACGAACCTCGATTCCTCTTGACTTTGCTGTTCCGCTCATGGTATTTACGGGGGCTTTTGCACAAGCCCAGCCGGATACTTTCGGCTTATCGCGCCTCTATCCAAGCGCACCCGGCATACGCGAATGGAGTTCGGCTCACTGGGGAAATGGCCATGCCCGCACCGTGAAATACGCACCC
>JAYUVP010000169.1:0-7682 GCA_043753995.1 Fibrobacterota bacterium | reverse complement strand
GGGTGGGCGAGGGTTCGGGCCTCAGGGTTCCAGAGAAAACGAATTTAATACACTACGAATTTGATTGAGGTATTTTGGAATTCGCCCCTCCCTATCGGCCGGAAATTGTCCATATAGTGGGTAAAATGTCAAAAATGCCCATTCGAATCAATTTTTTTAAGGATTTTCCAAGAGGGGGGTAGCAATATGCCCTAGGCTATCGTTTTAAAAATGTTGTATTATAGACTACGAATTGCCATTTGCCTTTTTCCGCTGGGAGGGTTTTTCGATGCTAGGCGCTTTTCACCCGTTAAAGACGCTACGGGCTGACCTCCGATGGTTTTTGCTTTCCACCTGCTTTGTCGTTGCCGCCTGCGACCTGCGAAACTCCGGGTCCGATAATTCAGATACGGATCCAAAAATCACAATACTGCCTAGAACTCGACTCGATTTGATTCCAGCCTTGAAAGCCATGTCCATTGGTCCCGAATTGCATGCCAATCGCCCATTCCTTTTTCTGATTCGCGAAACCGCAAATCAAGGTTTATGGCTTTTCGTCGGTGCCGTGCGCAACCCCAAAGTTTGAGGAAACTATGTACCACTATTCAAAAAAAATCCGAATCGCCGGCGCATGGCTCTTGGCCTTAATGCTACCCGGCTGTATGAACAATGAAGAAGTCGAACCCTCCGCCGACGGCGAAGTTTCGCAAATGCTTTGGCAAACCGATGGTGGTGGTGATTTGGCCTTTTCAGCCAAGCCTTCCGCCAAAGGTCACTTTGCTATTTCGGTGACGCGTCGACTGTTCCAAACTTCCCACCTCCAGTTTGATTTGTCGCCTGGGCAAATGGATTCCCTGCACACGGCTTTGCCAGGCGTTTTTGCAGGACATTTTAAGAAAGCCCCCGACAATAGCGGTGCCGACACCACGAAATTGGCCGGCTCCTGGACCCAAGTATTTTTGGTGTTTAACGCTAAGAACGGTCAGGATACCGTCGCCATAGATCCCTTGGCTTCAGGCCTCGGAAATTTGAACTTATGGGTCACGAAGCAATGCGAGCGGGCTTTGCCCGAAACCACAACCCACCCTTATGCCTCCTTTTTTGGAATCAACGGTGATACCAATATCACCGAAGCGAATTTTCGCGCCAAGCTGAAAAAGTACCGGGAGCAATGGCAGGCTCATAAGCCGCCGCGTTATCGGCTTTATTCCGAGGTGAGCGGCTTTGAATATGGATCCACGCAAGGCTTGCTGACGGTGGAAGGCAATCAACGCATTTCTTCACTGGTACCTCTGAAAGATTCGGCCCAAGTCCGTCCCATCGCCGAATATCCCACCTTAGACCAATTATTCGCCACCTATCTAGACACGCCCGAGGGAAGCCTAGGGCCGGTGCGCCTTTCTACCGACGAGAAGCTCGGTTATATCACCCGAGTCGCAACGCCGCCCCAATTTGAGGATGGCACTATCAGGTTCTTTTCCATTGTCGATACGGCCAAGTCCCCATATGTTCACCCCCAAACGCCGAGCGATAAAGACAAGGAGCGTTTGATTTATCAGCGCGCCTATTATCGACGGCATCCCATCCTGAATTACTCCTATACCCTGGAGCTTAATTGCTTTTGCGCCTTTCGCTTTGCCAAGGTGATTGCCTCGAATGGCAAAACGATTCATTTCACGCCAGAAAATCAGAAGGATATGCCTGAAATCGGATCCTCCTATGCGCTGGATTCGCTTTTCTCGCAAGTGGAGACCGCCCTATCCTATGCCGAGCATACCGTGGATTATGACCCGGTTTTCGGCTATCCCAGGCATATAGCTTGGGATATGGGAGCCATGATTGCCGATGGTGGCATGGAAATGTGGGTCAAATCCTTGCAGATTATAAACCTGTAAATAGCGGTAACATTTTTTCCTTCCAATTCGTTTAAGCCATACCCGTCATGCTACGAATACTCTTTTTTTGCCTGATTTTGTTCGAAATCCTCTCTCGGGTCACGCTCGGGCATTGGATTGGGGTGGGGGTTTCCGGCCCGGAAAAAAAGCCACCCATTTTCCAGGACAATACCTCGGTTTCCAAAAATGGCAGTATAATTAGTCCGCCGTCCCTAATCGATTGATTCTGTTGAATTTGCGCCCGCCGAAGGAAGGAGTGGTCATGCGTTCATCCTTGCGCCAGACCCCACGCCGAGCCCTAAAAGCCATGTGGGGCCTTGCCCTGCTTGCCATGGGAATCTTGATTGGGGTGACGGGCTGTATTTTTTCGCCCGACAAAAAAAAGGACGGCTTTCCCTTGAGCGCGCGCACCTGGGATGGCGTTGAAATAGATTCCGCTGGCCAGAAAACTGCGGTTGTGGGTGCCATCCGCTTGCAATTTCTGGAGGCTGGCCAAGTTAAGGTTCAAGTGGGGCATTTAAAAGGCGAGTCTCCCTTTGCCGTACGCACCTCTGGGAAGCTGGAACTCGGCTTTGAAGATGAACCCTTGGTGCTCCTACCCTCGACGACGGTGGCAAAAATCCTCGCGGTGAAAGCTTGGCTACCCGATTTTCTTTCTCATGCCGATCGCTACAAAGAACAAGACAAGAAACTGTATTTCCGTTCCACGCTTTACCCCGATGTTTTACTCAGCTTGGCGCCAGGGGATAGTTCGGTGGCCTTGGGAGAGACGCCCGATACCGTCAAGCCGCTCGAAGATTTGTCCTTGGTGCGAGACAGGTTAAAATTCTTTGCCTGGAGAGCCGTCTCCATGGATTCGGCCAAAGATTTAAAGGCCTTTAGTTTTTCGGATCGCACGATTAATCTTCGCTTCACCGATAGTTCGCATTTCGTGGCCGACATGCCCTGTCAACAAGTGCAGGGTAAATATCGGCTCGAATCTGCGGATCGAATTGTTTTCCTGGAACCGAATAGGTCCTGGAATTGCAATATCTTGCCCAACGAATCCGATCCAGATAACAAGTTGGTCCGGGCCCTGGGCCAGGCCAATGGATTAAAAGTCACTGGGTACAGCTTGTCCCTTTTCCCAGAAAAAATGCCTGGGGTGGGATTTCATTTTACCAATACCAAAATCCCCGAAACTCCGGTGGATACCCCACTCGTCTTGCCCAATGACTTTCCTGTCTACGGCGGCTATTCGGTTCCGCAGGCCCGAAAGGCGATATTTGATTTGACGGTGGCGGCTTGGGGAAGATGGAAGCACAGCGAAATTACTGCCTATCACTTCCAGTTTCAGGAAGGCTGCATGGATTGCAGGTTTGACCGCAATGGCAGGATTTCCGTGCAAAATGGAAAGGTCATCGCTTTTCAAGTTCTCGATGCGATGGAATTTTCTCCTGAAGGCCTTCTCGGATACCCCACGATTGAAACGCTTTATACCCAACTTGGCCGATATTTGACCCAGCTCTACTTGGTGGGTGAAGTTTTTCAAGTCACCTATGATATCTATGGTGCACCCAAGCAGGGATGGCTGGATCCGAATCCCGAATCTGAAGACGA
Organism: Fibrobacterota bacterium; assembly: GCA_043753995.1. Lineage (GTDB taxonomy): Bacteria > Fibrobacterota > Fibrobacteria > UBA11236 > UBA11236 > JAYUVP01. The sequence continues at coordinate 4,209 of JAYUVP010000169.1, read as the reverse complement.
TAACTACCAGTTTTTACTGGGAAATTTCGGCACGGGACAGGCCATTGAAATCGATGCCATCCAACCGACGGACCCGTTTCGCGGAAAAGAATTCCTGGTCACCCGGTTGGAGTTCTCGGGGATTACCACGACCTTAGTGGCTTCGCCTCAAATTTCTTTCACCACCACGTCCCAATGGACAGCCCAATTTCAATGCAATACCTTCTCGGGCACCTATTCGATGTTAAAGCCTGAGATCTATGACTTTAAGTTGGGTAAGCGAAGTCAAGTCGATTGTGGTGAGTCGCCCATCACTGAAACCGTAGCCGCTTTACTGCGCTACCCGGTTCAAGTGAAGCAGCACGGCACTGGAGAATTGCGCCTAAGTTCCCAGGATGGTTTGACCGCAATCTATCTCCGACCCCGCATTCTGGTTTTGATTAAACCCGAGTTTATGACAATCCCGGGAAGCGGATATGTTGATTCCGCTGGGGTTTCGCACGTCATGACTCCATAGTCCTTCGCTTTTCCTGCCAAAAAAGGCAAAATCGAAGGATCAAATACACTACGATTTACCGCGCTTAAAATCTAAAAATCCTTTATTTTGCCGCACTTCGCAGACAAAATGAGATATAATTAGACTACGAATTTGCAGGACGGCAGGAGGCCAATCATGCGTCTTACTCTATCACCCTTCATCGGCATTTCTCTTTTCAGCGTTGCGACCTTGGCGGCAAATGCGCAGGCGACCCAGTCGGGCACCGCCGCTGTCGACACGACGACGAGAGGCTGGTCGGTTTCCCCGACAAGCACCCCAGCCAAGGCTGCCTTCAAACTGAAATTGGTAATGCCTGGTGACGGTTGCGGAATGTCTTTTAGCCACCTGGATTACAAGGTTCAAGACAATGTGCTGACCCTCAGCTATTTGCAAACCGCCAATCCCGGAGTGGCCTGCATTCTCATTTATAATCCCGATGCCACCTTTGGCCCAACCTTTGACATAAAAGGCCTGCCCGCAGGCAACTATAAGGTCATGGCGGCCTCCGGTACACCTTGCATGTATTCCAACCCGGCCTGTGAAATAGCGCCGGTGCCCCAAAATGTCGGCACCTTGGCCGTGATCGATTCCATTGGCGTCAAGGATGTGAGATGGTATGCCGAACCCGGCGAAGTGCCAGAGAATAAAGCCTTCACTTTGAACTTACTAAGCCCGAGTTATGGTAATTGCCAAACCGAATTCACCAATCCCGTGGCCAAGGTCGATGGGCGCGCTATCAACCTTTCTTTCGGCATCGTCCCGCATCCCGAGCGGGTTTGTATTACCAATATCACACCTTACGGGCCGCAGTTTAAAATGGATGGCCTCCTTGCCGGCGGCTATGCGGTGAATGTGGTGCAAAACCCCTGCTTGCCCAATACCGATTGCCTTGCCCTGCCCATACTCACCAAGGTCGACAGCCTTTTCGTCTCCGCCTCGGGTCAATCCCTTTCCGTTACTCCCGGACGCGTGCACGCCAATCAAGGATTCGACTTGCATTTGCTCAGCGACAAGGTGAATTGCAATGTCCGCTTTAGTCGCACCCAAGTCACGGTGACCGGCCATACGGTCAGTCTCGGCTTTGAGCTGGACACCGCTTTGCGCGGTCTCCAGTGCCTTGCGGATTTCAAATTCGATTGGACTTTCAGTGTGCCGGCTCTTAAGGAAGGCGAATATAAAGTGGTGCTGGAGCCTCTTGGCACCTGCCCCACCGGACAATTCCTTTGCGATGAAAATTATCGCAAGACCGCTCTAGATACTCTGGTCGTGGGCACAGCCGTGGGGTTGAAGGGCCAATCGAAGTCCGCAAAGGTCAGCCGCAAGGCCCGCATGACTCCGCATGCCTGGGAATTGGTTTTGCCCGCTTCGCAGGAAAGACGAAATCTCACGGGCCGGACCTTGCCCTCTGCTCTACAGCCAAGTTTACCCCAAGGTTTGCAATCTACCGCCAACGAGATTCGCCGCTAATCGCTTCGGATTGAATAGTTTGGCGAGGGTACTCCCAGGAGAACTTCGCCATGTCCGCCCCGCAATTACTCATTACCCTTGGGGACCCTGCTGGCATTGGGCCGGAAGTCTTAGTCAAGGCTCTGCAGATGTGGCAGCCGCCGGAAAATCTGCGGGTGCGCCTCATCGGCGAATATTCCCTGGTTGACGAAGCTGCGGCGCGACTGGGCCTCTCGCTACCGAAATATGTGCAGGTGGAAAGCCTCGGCCTCCTGACTCCCGGAGCGGTGGCTCCGGGGCTTGCCCAGGCCCGTTGCGGAGATGCGGCCTATCGCTATTTCGTCCATGCCGTCAAGGCTTGCTTGCGCGGCGATGCCCAAGGCATTTGCACGGCCCCCATTTCCAAGGAAGCCATGAATCTCGCCGGGCATGCCTTTGTGGGACATACGGACATCCTCGATCGCATGACGGGCGAGCATGGCGTGGTCATGGCGATATGGCATCCCAAATTGGTGGTCGGCCATGTCACGGATCACGTTTCTTTGCGCCAGGCCTTGCTCGCGATTCGCGGTCCACGCATTGAGCAAGTGGTCAAGCTCACCTATGATGCCTTGCTGCGCACCGGGCGGGTCGGCCCCGAAGGCAAGCCTCGCATTGCCCTCGCCGGAGTGAATCCGCATGCGGGCGAACAAGGTCTTTTTGGCCGCGAGGAAATCGAGATCTTGCAACCCGCCATGGCCAGGCTAGCCTCGCAGGGCTATGCGACTCTGGGGCCTTTCGCTGGCGACACGGTATTCCTCCAGGGGTTACGTGGCCGTTACGATGGCGTCATTGCCATGTTTCATGATCAAGGCTTTGGTCCCATGAAAACCATAGGCTTTGCCGATGGAGTGAATTGCACGCTGGGATTGCCTTTCGTGCGCACTTCGCCCGATCACGGCACGGCGTTCGAAATCGCTGGGAAGGGCATTGCCGAGCCCGAATCCATGCTGGCTTCGCTGCGTTTGGCCGCGGATTTAATGCTGCGCAAGTGACGTGAAGGTGCCCCTCCCAATTTCATGAAAACCACCCTACCGATTTTACTCAACGTGGTTTTTACTGCCCTGTTGCTGGGGGTGGGTGCCATCGCTGGCAAGATGAATATTGTCGTCTCAAAGCACCCATTGATAAACCAACAATTCAAATACCAAATGGGCGCTTTGTTGGTGTCTGCGCTCGCCTTGGGTATGGCTTATGCAATGAGCAAACCCGGTTTGCAAGGTTATTTCTCCTTGGGGAAAATCACCGCGCCAGCCCAGGAATTGAAGTGGTTCGGCATTGCCCAGGGTGATAGCTGGTTGAAAACCGGCCTTTCCTTAAGCCTGGTCATCACCTTGGTGACGGGTCTTTTTCTGTTTTTTCAAATCAAGGGTGCGCAGGTCGATTGGGAAATTCTGCAAACGGTAATACCGTGGGTGATATTGTTTGCGATAACGAATTCTTTTGCCGAGGAAATGATATTCCGCGTGGGACTCCTGGCCCCTTTGTCTGGGAAGGTGAATCCCAATACCCTCTTCCTGATTTCGGCTATGCTTTTCGGTTTGGCCCATTTTCGGGGCATACCGGGAGGACCCATAGGCATGGGATTGGCGGGAATTCTAGGTTTTGTCCTGGCTAAATCGGTTTATGAAACGAATGGCTTTTTCTGGGCCTGGTTCATCCATTTCTTACAGGACATTCTCATCATGGCTTCGATTTTCGCAATCACCGGTGCCAAGCGCCAGGTAGGTTAAACAGCCTGTGAAAGCCCGAATTACCATTGGCAACTCAGGAAACGTCTAAGGATTCTATGCGTCATTTGGTATTAGCTTCCTCCTTCATTGCCCTAATCGGGTGTGCCGCTCATCCCGTGCATTTCGCCGATGGGCAGAATGTTCCCCTTTTTGAGCAAGCCGGGCAGGTTCAAGTGAGTCTCGGTTATCAATTCGAGAAAGGCCTGCAATCGACGGCCGCAGTCGCCGTGACCCCCCAAATGGCTCTGCATTTGGGGGGTGCCTATGCGCAAGAAGACAATTGCCATAGCTGTTCGAAGGAAGTGACGCGGCATTTGGATTTGGGTATTGAAGCTTTTCGAAAGCTTGAAAATGGTTCGCTGCAAGGCCTGTTGGTCGGGAGTGGCATGGGCCGTTTCAAGACGCTCGGCACGGGCGGCCAATGGGATCCTGCCTCCGAGGAAATATTTGTTTCGAGCGGCCAGTATTATGAAA
>JAYUVP010000168.1:0-9490 GCA_043753995.1 Fibrobacterota bacterium | reverse complement strand
GTTTTTCGAGATAAGTTCAACAAGCTTTTCACCCCCGAGCGTTTCCGCCAGGAAGCCGAGGTGGTCGCCAACCTGTATCATTCCGGCATCGTCACCATTTTTGAGTTCGGTGAGCAAACTGAATTCCTTTACTTCGTGATGCAGCTAATTGACGGCATCACCATGAGCCAATGGTTGCGCCTAAAAAAGCGGCATCCCGTACCGAAGCGGCGCCTACCCACTTTTACCGAAATATTGCCGCTGACCGAACAGGTCTTGGAGGTTTTGCAATTCGCGCATGAGCAAGGCGTGGTCCATCGCGACTTAAAGCCTGAAAACATCATGCTCAAGGAGAAAAACCTTAAGGTGATTATGGCTGATTTCGGTTTGGCAGCGGTGCATTATGCCTCGGTCGAAGAAGAAAAGCATTATGTGCTCGGCAGTCCCCTCTATGTTTCTCCCGAGCAAGCCCGCGGTGAACAAGTCGATGGACGAGCCGACCTGTTTAGTCTGGGCTGCGTTTTACTGGAGGCCAGTCTCGGTTTCATGCCCGCCAAGGTGGAGCGCCCGGAGAAAATTTTCCAGGCCAGGGCAAGAGGTGGCAAAGATTTATTCACAGGGATGATAAGCGATCATAATCCACTTTTACCCACGACCTGGAGTGACTTTGTCGCCATGGCCTTGCGGCCCGATCGCAATAGTCGGTACCGCGACGCCACCGATATGTTGACCACCTTGAAAAAATTAGCGCCCAGTTTGATTCAGTGGGAGCAGGCCCAAGGCCTAGTGACCTAAGGGAATTCCGAGTCGGGATCCGCGCTGTTTTTCGGCTATTTATGGCGTGAAGCCAATCCATTTTTCATTCAGGGCTTATTTTTGCCTGAAACCACCTTCGAAACCAGGTAAGTCATGACACAGGACGCATTATCCGAGAATAGCTCGGCCCCGGAGTCGAAAGAGCAGTTATTGGAGCGCTTGCTCAAAGGATTGAGGGAGGACAATACCCAAGTATTGGAAGGTTTCCTCGCTTACCAGCGCGGACCGGCCCCTTTTTTCGAGCGTGTGGAAATCGCCCATGAATTCCTCGACTTGCTCACCTTCAAGATTAAGGAAAGCAAGTCACGCATGAATAAAGAGGACTTAACGCGATTTTCCTTGGATTTTATTCGCGAAAGCCTCAAGCGCTATGGTTACAATCCCAAATTCGTAGCCGTGCAATGCAAGGCGCTCATAACCTATCACCAAAACCAGAAAAGCCTCGACAAGGCCATAGAAGTTTGTGAATTCTTGATTCGCAATGGCATCACCGATGATGATTCCAAAGGCTTTCACGTCCGTCTGGACGAGCTTTATCGATTGAAAAAGAAAGTCGAAGAAAAAGGAGGCGACCTCAGCGCAATTCACATTCCCATCGTCGAGGACGACGAAGAGGAATAGCGCCCTCAGAGCCCAGGTGCCTCAGTCCAGCTGGGTCAATATTTCCGGGCCATTACGGGTGATGGCCAAGGTATGCTCGAACTGTGCAGAGAGGCTGCCGTCGCGAGTATAAACCGTCCAACCATCTTCAGCGACATAAACCTCGCGCGAGCCCAAATTAATCATGGGCTCTACCGTGAAAACCATGCCTTCAGTAATTCGAGCGCCACGGTTTCCGGCACGATAATGCAGGACCATGGGATCTTCGTGAAAGTTTCGGCCTATGCCATGGCCGCAATATTCACGCACTACGCCATATCCCATTTCATCGGCAAGGGCTTGAATAGCCTCTCCAATTTGGCCGAAATAATTTCCGGGGATGGCGACCGATAAGCCTTCATCCAGGCTTCGTTGCGCGCAATCGACCAATCTTTTGGCTTCAGGCGAGACTTGGCCGACGAAATAGGTTTTCGAAGTGTCTCCGTGATATCCCTGTAAGAGGCAGGTGACATCGACATTGATGATGTCGCCTTCTTTCAAGACATAATTCCCAGGAATGCCATGGCAAACCACCTGATTGACCGAAGTGCAAACCGATTTGGGAAAGCCATGATAGTTCAGGGGAGAGGGATAGGCACCTCTTTGCACGGTCATGTCGTGAACGAAGCGATTGATATCGTCGGTCGATATACCGGGCTTGACTAGGCGGCCTGCGGCTTCAAGGACTTCCGCCGCGAGACGGCAGGATTCTCGAATGAGGCCGATTTCTCGGTCGGTTTTGATCTTAATAGCCATGGGGATTTCTTGGTGACAAAGCTAGAAATTAGGGCAAAATCGGATTTGAATCCGATTCGGGAGTAATCATGCCACAACGAATCCGAGGTTTCCAGATGTCATGGAGGTTACTACTTGCCTTCCTATCCTTGTCCATAATGCATTGCGGTGAGGATTGCCGCAAGCTGATTCAAGGCGGGGATTTTGAATTCAGTCAGGGCAATGCCAAACGAGCTTTGGCATTATATGAGCGGGCCTTGCAGGCTGGGGGATGCCCAGACGCGGAGGCCAAGAAAAAAGCGGCCGAAGCCGCCATTCGCTGATGAAATTTAAGGTGGGGAGCAAAAGGCCATTCTCCATGGCCACCCACCCCTAAGCCTAAGCAACCGTTGGGGTTGCTTCCTCATCTGGCTTAACCGCTTCGGCAGCTTCATTGCCAGTGAACTTTTTCCAATAAAACTGATGCAAAATCATGCCCAAAATGATTTTCTGATCTTCGGATTTCATGAGGTGATCGATGAGCGGCACCATGCGCTGCCCCCCCACTCGATCGGGCTGCTTTAGTCCCCGTACTTCCTGCTCCAGGAAAACCGTGGTGCGTTCGCGCACAATCGCTTCGAGCTGTTGGGCTTGAGGAATGATTTTTTTGACGAAGGGGATGCCGTATTTGGTGGCCGTATTCTTAAGGGCCATTTCCTCGATCATGCCGACAATGGAAATAGCTTGGCCGGAATTGCCTGCGCGAGCGGTTCGGCCGGCGCGATGCACATACACTTCCGGATCATCGGGATGATCAAACATAAAGACATGGGTAATACCCTGTATGTCTATGCCTCGGGCGGCGACGTCGGTGGCTACGAGTATTTTGACCGTTCCATCCTTGAGTTCGCGAATCACCTTTTGCCGATCTTTTTGTCCGATGTCGCCAGAGATAATGCCGACTCGGAGGCCACGAGCCTTCAAGTATTCATAGACATAACTGGTATCCCGCCGAGTATTACAAAACACAATGGCCGATTCGGGATTTTCCCATTCCATGATTTGGAAGAGGGCTTTGTCTTTTTCCTGGGGGTCGACCACGTAATACACATGCTCCATGCTCGACACCGAAATTTCGGTAGCGCACAGGGACAGGAACAAAGGCTTGCGCTGAAACTCCGAAGCCAAGCGCCTCACATTCACCGGCATGGTGGCTGAGAAGAGATAGGTGCAGCGGTCGCGGGGCAAGAGGGCATTGATGCGCTTCATGTCCGGATAAAAGCCCATGGAAAGCATTTCATCGGCTTCGTCGAGAACCAAGTCGCGAATGGATTTCAAATTCAAATTGCCATTCAGAATATGATCGAGCAGGCGTCCCGGCGTGCCAACCACGATATGCACACCGCGCTTGAAGGCGTCGATTTGGGGCTGATAGCCGACACCGCCATAAACGGCGACACTATGTATGCCCAAAGGCTCGCCGAACTTCACGGTTTCTTCATAAACCTGCAAGGCCAATTCGCGCGTCGGCGTCATGATAAGCACTTGCGGCATGGCATGTGACTTTTCAATGACTTCGAGCATAGGCAAGAGGAAGGCGCCGGTTTTGCCTGAACCCGTTTTGCTTTGGACGATTAGATCCTGGGCATTGAGCAAGTAAGGCATGGCCTTTTTTTGCACCAGCATCAAATCATTCCAGCCATTGGCGCGAATGACGTCCTGGATTTCCGGCTTCAATTGGCTCAAAGAAAGTTCCGGAAGCGGAGGCTGCGGTTCGATGATGCGAATGGTCGCCTCATCATAGGGGTTGACCTTGGCCTTGTCGGCGCTTTCCGGTGAGGAAGGGGCTTGTCCTAAATTTTCCGCTTGCGATTCGGTCATATACGATGATTTCCAATATCTCTAAAAGTCATGCAAATGTAGCCTAACCCCCGGGCTTCCCCTTTGTGGAAGGCAAGGCCGACCCACTCAGCGCACTTCGGTGCCATCCGGGGCGTTGACGACAAGGGCCTGTCCAGCGGCCTGTAGGGCTTTGCCGGCATATTCAATGCGACCCCCCTGCGCTCGCAGCGGCGCTTTTTCAAAGTCCTTGAGGGTGATTTGAGTTTTAGGAGTCGACTCAAGGCCCAAGGCGGTGACGGTATCGCCGGGGGAGGCCCATGCCGGATTTACCAGTTGCAACCCCCCTAGGCCATTGTCGGCGGCCAGCAGCATGCCCCGGCTTTCCACGCCGCGCAATTGGGCCGGTTTGAGATTAGCCACCACCACGCCGAGCTTGCCCAGCAATTGGTCGGGAGCCATATGCTTGCGCAAGCCCGCACAAACCGTGCGCGTCTCACCTCCCAAATCCAATTGCAAAACATAGAGGCTGTCGGCCTGGGGATGCTCTGCCACCGCCGTGATTTTTGCGACTCGCAAATCCACCGCCGTGAAAGGGTCGGTCGAGACAGGAGTTGCCGGTGCAGGCTTGGCGGCCACTTCGATGCGTGGGAAAAGATGCAGGGTGTCGGCAAGTGGGGAGGCATATTCCCCGGCGCCCCACCGCAATTCCCCGCCTGCATTCGCCAAACCCAGCCCTGCAAGCGCATCGCGCATTTTGCCGGGCATCATGGGCGTCATCAATAGGAAAACCAGACGAAGCGCTTCGGCGGCGTGAAAGAGGACGGTATTCAGGCGCTCCAGACCCGCCTCGCCGGCCTTGGCGAGCTTCCAGGGCATATTCTGCTCCAGGTATTTGTTCACCGCCCTGGCCAATTGCAGGGAATCTTCGGCGGCCTGGCTTAGCCGCAATTCTTCGACCTTACGTAGCACCAGAGTGACCGTGTCTTGTGCGAGACGCTGTAATTCCGCGTCTTCGGGCGTCGATCCGGCCACCGGTGTCAGGCGACCACCTAAACCGGTGACACCGAGTTTCAGGATGCGCGAGAGGCCATTGCCAAGATCGTTGGCCAGGTCGAAATTCAGGCGTGAGACAAAGGCGTCTTCGCTGAAGGACGCGTCTTGACCTACGACCATTTCGCGAATCAGGAAATAGCGAAAGGCATCGACTCCGTACTTTTCCTTGAGTTCAAGTGGAGAAACGACATTGCCTGTGGTTTTGCTCATCTTGGCATTGTCGATGAGCCACCAGCCATGCGCCAGCAAATGCTTGGGTAGAGGTAATTTCATGCCCATAAGCAAGGTCGGCCAATAGACCGCATGGGTGGTGAGAATATCCTTGCCAATGAGATGGAAATCGCTGGGCCAAAGGGCGCTGCCATCTTTCCATTTTCGACCGGCCACCGCCGAGGCATAATTCAAGAGTGCATCCACCCAGACATAGGCCACATAGTCGGCGTCAAAAGGCAATTCAATTCCCCAGGAAAGCCTTGCCTTGGGGCGGCTAATGCAAAGGTCACCGAGTGGCTGGCGCAAAAATCCCAGCACTTCATTGCGGCGGAAGTCGGGTAAAATGAAATCGGGATTCGCATCAATATGCGCAATCAGGGCTTGCTGAAAACCCGACATGCGAAAGAAATAATTTTTCTCGCGCACGAGTTCCACGGGACGTCCACCGATGGGATCCTTACCGTCGACAAGCTCTTTTTCATTGAAGAAGCGCTCTTCGCTGGTGCTATACCAACCTTCATAATCCTGGGCATAGACATGCCCATTATCCCAAAGGTCTTGCAGGCGCGCGCGCACGAAGTCAATATGCGCCTTGTCCGTAGTGCGTAAGAAATGGTCATAGCTAATGTCCAGGCCTTGCCAGGCTTCGCGAAAGCGAATGCTGAATTCATCGCAATGGGCCTTGGGATCGACCCCGCGCTTCTGCGCGGCTTGCTGCACCTTTTGGCCATGCTCATCGGTGCCGGTCAGAAAAAAAGTTTCGTCCCCGGCAAGGCGATGATAACGCGTCAGGACATCGGCCAATACCGTGGTATAGGCATGGCCTATATGCGGCGCATCATTGACATAATAAATGGGTGTGGTGACATAAAAGGATTTGCGCGAATCGGACATGCGGGTAAAGGTACCTCGAAGGCATGCCAAAAGTCATATCAAAAACCGGCCTTAGAGTTGCGGGCCCGTTTGGGCATTGGGCCGCTACCGCGAAGGTGAACGCAAACCGGCGACAGCACCTATAACAATCAAAACCGGCGAGTCGAAGCCTGCGGCTGCGGTTTCTTCCGTCAAGTTCGCCAAGGTCGCGTGGCATAGGCGTTGATCCGGGCGCGTGCCCTTTTCAATGGCCACCGCGGGTGTTTCGGCAGCATAGCCCTGCTTAAGAAAGGCAGCAACGATTGCGGGCAAGCGCTGCAAGCCCATCACCACGACCACGGTATCGGCTTTGGGAATTTCAGGATCGGGCGCATCATAGACCGTACCCGTCATGACAGCAAAGGATCGCGCCACGCCGCGATGGGTGAGAGGCAGTCCCGCCCAAGCCGGCACAGCCGTCGAAGAACTGAGGCCAGGAATCACGGTCCATGGAAGGCCAGCGGCTTCCAAGGCCAGAATCTCCTCATACCCCCGTCCGAATACAAAAGGGTCTCCGCCTTTAAGGCGCACCACACGTTTGCCTTGGGATGCATAGTCGACCAACAATGCGTTGATATGCTCTTGTCGCATGCTTTGCTGATGTCCGCGTTTCTCCACGGGAACGAGCAAACAGTGGGTCGGTGCCAGTCCCAAAGTCTCCGGCGGAATCAACCTATCATGTAAAATCACTTCGGCACGGGCCACCGCTTGGGCGCCTAAAACCGTAATCAAATCGGGATGTCCAGGTCCCGCGCCTACCAGAGTCACGCCCGGTAATGCCATGCTGCGAGACTGAGAATTCGGCAACTCCGCGCCGGTCGCTCCGATTTCCGTCCAGGCTTTTTCCAAGGCGGTTTGCGCAGCTTCGCGGCCGGATTTGGCGGCATTCATCAATTCACCATAAGGCAATTTTTCAAAAGTTTGGCCCAGGCCTTCGCCTTCGCGCATGCGCTGGCGCCAATGCCCGAGCAATTCCACAAGTAGAGGTAACTCGGCCCCGAAAAGGGTTTCCAGGCGTCGCTTAAGCCAGCGTGTCAGGCCGGGAGCTGCGCCACCGGTCGCTGCCGTGAAGGTCACCGCGCCGCGACGTATCACGCCGGGTACGTGAAAGCCGCTTGCCGCAGCCGAGTCGGCGCGATTGCAAAGGATTTGTCGAGCCAAACATTGCGAATGGACCTGGGCATTGACTTCGGGGGAATCGGTCAAAGCGAAAACCAAGGTCATGCCGACCTCATCGCCTGGCTGGTAAAAACGCTCGAGCCAGTCTATGGAAGAGCTAAGCCTTCGTACCGCGTCGATTCCCTTCGGAGCAATCACTTTCACCCGGGCACCACAGAGCAGCAATTCAGGCAGTTTGCGCGCCGCCATGCGACCCGCCCCGACCACAAGCACGGGCCTATCTTGGAGGTCGAGAGCGACGGGGTAGAGGAAGGTGGACATGTTTTCCGCCAAGGCTAAAAGCCGGAAGTCTGCGACACAAAAAAACCTCGACCGAAGGGACGAGGTTTTGAGCCCGAGGTGGTGATGGGTCAGGCGGCCAACCGGTTGAGCCGGTTTATGCCTCGCGCAAAATCACGGTACCACGATGAATGAGCCATTGCTTACGGGCATAGTGCATGAGGGACATGCACGAAACCACGAAAAAGCCGACGGCATAAAGTCCCAAGAAGGGACCCACCAAGTATTTGTGCTCGCGGGTATAATGCATAAAACCGATGAAGCAATAGACGGCCAAAGCCATTTCCATTGCTGCGGTAAAGGGAAATTTGGTCTTGTATACAAAAACCGTCTTATCCCCGGCTTTTGGCGTGCGAACAAAAGTTCCTTTTTGGCCGGAAAGGGCGGAAACCACAGCCCGCGTATTATTGAATGCCACACCCACGCCCAAAGCCATCAAGGTCGGCAGGGAAAGTATGCGGCTTTTCCAATTCTTACGCGAAACTTTTTGAGCCACCAGGTAAAGAATCGAAGGTGCCAAAGAAGAAATCAATATCAAGACGCATAAGCCAGAAAACAGGGGCGTGCTGATTTTAAAGGGGAACCAATAAAGCAGGGGCATGGCCAAAAGTGCGGTGATGAGCATCAAGGGATGAATCATGTAATGCGTGGTGTGCAAAACGCTTTGCAACTTGACCGGCCACTTTTGATTCGAAGCCATGACTTGAGGCAGTAATTTCACCGCGGTCTGAATCGAACCCTTGGCCCAGCGGAATTGCTGCGACTTAAAGGCATTGATATCCGATGGCAATTCGGCAGGAACCACGACATCATAGGCGAATTTCATGCGCCAGCCATGTAATTGTGCGCGATAGGACAAATCCATGTCCTCGGTCAGGGTATCGCCTTCCCAACCACCGGAAGTGGAAATGGCCTCTTTGCGCCAGACACCTGCCGTACCATTGAAATTCATGAAAAGGCGTCCCCAGGAGCGGGCCGACTGTTCGATCACGAAATGGCCATCAATGCCAATGCTCTGAGCCAAAGTCAGCGAGCTTTCCTGGGAATTGAGATGGCCCCAGCGAGCCTGGACCAAGCCGATTTCCTTGTCCATGCAAAGAAAGGGCACGGTGCGGAGCAAATAATCCTTGGGAGGTACGAAATCAGCATCAAAAATGGCGATGTACTCGCCTTTGGCCACTTCCATACCCTCATTAAGGGCACCAGCCTTATAGTCTTTGCGATTGGTGCGGTGAATCAGCTTGATGTCAAAGCCTTGAGCACGCTTGGCATCCACCAGTTTTTGGGCGATTTGATCGGAACCATCGGTCGAGTCATCCAAGACTTGAATTTCATGGCGACCCTCTGGGTATTCCATGGCGCAAACCGATTCGATAAGGCGCTCGATCACATTGCCTTCATTGAAGATCGGCAATTGCGTGGTGACTATGGGTAACCTGGCCATGCCGCCCGTGGCATAAAACCGGCGCAAATGTCGGCGATCGTGAACAACTTCGCGGCGCTTATTCCGCAGAAAGATGGCGAGTAGCCAGTAACAGTTGACACCGTAGGTGAAGAGGCCGATAGAAGCCACGGCGTACAACGCAAACATGCCGTAGAGGGCAAACTTGGGAATCATTCGAGTCCGGGTTCCAAGTTGAAAGGGGTGGGTCGGCTCCTGAAACTTGGAACTATCCAAAAGTCAGGTGCCGATCAATTTTGTAGGCAAATGTAGCTAACCCACTCGCTTTTTAGAATAGCTTGAACTCCCCCGATTTTTCCCGCAACACAAAAAACCTCGCCCAACTAGGCGAGGTTGACTCTGAAAACTCTAATTCCAAGACGAAATCGCGCGGCAAGCCACTAATCTTTCCCTTCGAATTAG
>JAYUVP010000167.1:0-6191 GCA_043753995.1 Fibrobacterota bacterium | reverse complement strand
CCCGAAGGCTATTTGTATGGCGGCTCGGGAATATTCAATAGCCTCAAAATTTCTTTAGCTGGCGATGTGGATGGCATTCGCCTTGTCTCGTGGCTGCCGCTCAAGGGTTATGCGAATTTGGGATATGAAACCGGTATTCTGGGTTCGGCCCTGCTGGAGGATAATCAGCGTAGATCGCGAGAAGCCGGCAAACCCGTTTACACGCAGGACGCAACCACCTTGCCCATGAGCCTGGGATTGCAACTCAAGACTTTCGGATCCGACTTCTTCGTTGAGATCGAGGCCCAACCTTTTCTCGATCAAATGAAAAATTATGCGGGAGCCTGGATGCAAGGGGAATCCGCCAATCCTTATACCCGTTTCAACCTTGTGGACAAAACCTTCGATTTGCATTTGTTCGAAACCCCGATATACACCCATATGGGCGCGCGTATGAAATACGCCACCGGCCTTGAGCTCATGGGAGGTTTTTCTTGGTTGCTCTCGGCAGAACGTGGGCCGACTTTGGGGCCATGCACGCGCGACAATGCCTGCCTCGATGGTGCCAGTGATGGATTCTCACCCTTTTATCCGCAATGGAAAGTCTTCGGGCAAATTCGCTATCCGCTGAGATTCAACCAGCCTTCAAGCGAATTGTATCGATCCTTTTTATTGCGTCGCTATCAGGATCACAGAAAAAGAATTGACGTCGAAGGAGCGCTTAAAAGCACCCAAGGTGATGGTGGGCTCAGCGAAGAGGAGCAAAGGCTGAAGCGATTGCAGGAAAGGAGGCGAGAGGCTGATGAAAAAGCCCTGGAACTCCGGTAATACGCTTACCCTATTCCTGGTAACCGCGGTCCTCCTGTGTATGCAGGCGGCGGGGGCTTTGCCATTGATTCCTGAAAAAACCGGCGAGAAGACCTTATGGGCTCAAGCCGAAGCTTTGGCCGATAGGCTGGTGGAGGAACGCCGTAAGCTCGACGGTCTGCTGGGGGAAATAGACAAGTTGCGCTTCATTAGCGAAGACTTCCGTGATTTGCAATTATATCCAACCTCGGTGAGCCGACTCGACCGCGTGGATGACGTCGCCTTTGACAAGGCTATTGAAAAGCTTGAGAAAAGCACTCAAAACGTACGCGAGGCCGTGTTGTCTCTGGAGCCACCGCTCGCTGATGCGGTGTTCATCACCGGAGAAATGGCCGGAGAAACACTTAATCGTGATATGTTGGAATTATTGCATCGCGACAATGTGGATCGGGTTTCGCGCCTAATCGGGGTGCAAAAAGACCTTGATGATCGATGGGATGAAGCGACCCGCTTGCTCGATGATTACCGCAAGCGTTCCGGATTGCCTTCTGAAAAAACTTCTGGAGAAAGCGAAGGGGACGATTTCTTCCGAGTTTTGCGGAGCAGGGTTGGTCTTTCCTCCGATCGCTTTTATGCCGACCTTCATGCCTATAAAGATGATTTGGCGAAACGCGGCAGCACCCGCGAATGGGAATTGATGGCGAAGGTCGATTTGGAGCGATTGCAAAATCGCCTAACGGCGCGTGCGGTGGAAAGGGTGCGCCTCGATTTAGAGCGCTTGCGCCGACGTTTTGCTGGAAAACTGGCCATTGGTGTCATCGAATTCACCTTGGGATCGACTTCACTTGCTGGCGGGAAGGCTAATGAGGCCGCAAAAACTTTCCAGGGTGTGAAATCCAATAGCAAAATGTTTGGCCGCGCTCGATTAGGCGCATTGCAGGCATATTTCGCCGCCAAGGAAGATGATAGCGTGGCTACCCTGTATGCCCGCTATTCTGCAGCGGGAGAATTGCCAGCCGATTTGCAGAGTTCCGCCCGCTATCTGGCAGTTCAAAGCCTTTATGCTCTAGGTCGCGATTCTTTGGTAGAAAGTATCGCGTCGCAATCTCCCTATGCAGATGCTTGGCATGCAAAAATCAACCTGGTCTATGCCAAATCTCTAGTGAGGTTGAATAGGCACGCAGAGGCCCGCAAGCTTTTAGCCAAGCTGAGTGGAGATCCGCATATGACACAGGAAATGCGCAACAAGGCCACCTTGGATTTATCCCATCTTAATTTTGAAGATCGCTATCATGAGGCTGCACTCAAGGGTTATCGAGAATTACTCGATCAGGAAGGTTTGCAGGCGCAGGCCCTTTATGGAATGGTATGGTGCAATATCCGACTGGGGGATTTGGACGCGGCCGAATTCATTCTGAAAAAATTGATTTCTCAGCATCCCGACAATCCCTGGGCCATGGAAGGATTCATGGTTTTGGTCCGGAAAATGCTTCGCAAGGCTCATGATGAATGGGCTTGGCAAAACCAATACGATAAGCAAATGGAAAAGCTAGATGAACTATCCGAAAAACTGCGCGATAATTCACCTTCTATTTCGACCGAGAGCCGCAAGTCCCTAGCCTCCAGAGTGGATTCTGCGAGACGATTTCTTTCGAAACAGCCGCCCGTACCACCCGATCGAATCGCAGATTATTATCAGCAGGCGTTGAACCTTTGTGATTTCCTGGAATCTCGCTATCAGAGCGGAGAATATTCGGATCGAACCTTCCGAACTGATCGCGAAAAAGTGCTGTCGAGATTGCGTTTGGCGGCCATACGATTCGGCGGTGATTCGACGTTTAACCTTTCACCCAAGCCAGATGTCCGCAAAACCGTATTGGAAAAACTATTCGAAGCTCGGGCCTTGGCCCTTGATATTCATATCCTGCATCGTTCCTGGCTGTCTGAGCTTTTGCGACATTGGCAAATCGGGTTGCGTAAAGAAATGGATACTCTAGGTACCGATTCTGCATCGGTGGCCCTTCGGATGGACTTGGAAAGGCGATCGCATAGCCTTGCTGACGATATCGGTGAACGAGTAGCGGCCAAAAGCGAAGAAATTCTTCAGCGTATCGGCGCATTGTCCGAAGATCCAAACTCCGGCTTGATACAGGATTGGCTCCTCTTCCAGCGCGGGTATTTGCTTTATACCCGCGAAGAGGACAATTTACGGCGGCTTATGGCTGCGCGTAGGTGGGTCCGCCAATCGGGTCAGGTCAGTGTCGATGAAGAGCGCGAAATTGACTTCCGTGCCTATGAAGACCCCTGGTTCGACCTACTGCGTCGCCATCCTGGATCGACATGGGCGCCTGCGGCTTTGTACTACCTGGGCTATTCCATGTCAGCTCGGGGCGAAAGCGACCGCGGACTCGCCTACTTCGAAAGGCTTGCCCAGGAACATCCTTCGTCGATATACGCTCAGCAGGCCTTGATTTTCGTAGGTGAGCATTATTTCAACGACAACAAATTGGATTTAGCCGAAGCGGCCTATGACAAGGTTCTCGATTTCCCTGAGTCGCGTTATTTTGATCAAGCTTTATACAAACTCGCATGGACGCGCTATCGCCGCAATTCCTATAAATCGGCCATCAGTTCATTCAGCTACATACTCGAATCTTCTTTGCGTAAAAATGGAGATAAGCAAGGGCTACTCGCGGGAGAGGCACTGCAATACACGGCATTAAGTTTAGCAGAAGCGGATACTTCGGGGGAAGGAGGATGGAAAGAGGGCATGGCTTTCGCCGATCGATTCGGAAACGCCAAGGTGGGATCGGAACTACTTCATAAAATGGCCCTCATTTATCTACAACAAGGACGACTGGAGCGCGCGCGCCGTGCCCTGGAAAGCTTGATGAATACCTATCCCGGCTATGCAAAGACCCCCGAAGTGCTGATGGATTTAGCTCAAGCTTTTGATAAGGGCCAAGAATTCGAGCAAGGGGCCCAATTGCGTGAGCGGGTTTTGCGGACTTACTTGCCTGGCACCGAAGCCTATCAATCCATCCCCGCGGGCGCTCGTCGCGTGGAAATGGACACGGTCTTGCAGAAGGCCTGCGCCCTCGCGTCACGACATCATTTGTTTGAGGCACGCAAATTCAAAGCTGATGCGATTTTAGAAGAGGGTATGAAACGCGATCAGCATTATCGCAAGGCCTTATTCTTACTCGGGGCTTGGCGAAACGCCTATCCTGCCGATCCCAACGCTGTGAAAAATCTGTATCAACAGGCTGAAATTCATTTTGCCCTGGGTGAGTTCGCTGCTGCGGCTCGCACATACATGATGGTTTCAAGGCAAGACAAGGGGCCCTTGCGAATGATGGCTGCCTACAATGCCATTGTGGCCGCACAGGAATTACAGCGCAAAGCGGAGGCCAAAGTTGTGCCTTGAGAAAAGAATAGAAGTTGTCCTGAGTTGGATTTGGATGCTAATCCTGATCATGACGCCAATGGGGTGCTTTCTGATGCCCAAAGGAATGGAAGGCAATCCCAAGGAGGCGCAAAAAATTTCAGATTCTGGTTTAGTGAAAGCCTCTGGGCGCAATATCGATTCGGTGGCCACCTTGGATGCTCATTTGCAGCGCATCGATTCTCTAAAAGCCCCAGATTCTGCCGCAGCGGAATTGTTCCAATTGACTTTGGAAAATTATCTGGTCCTTGGACCGGAGGATTTGAAAGCCGATGAAGTCCGGCTTTGGCTCGCCAATCATCTATTTGCGCAAGATCGCTTTGATTCGGCCATGATGATTTACAAGAGTTTGCTGTCCAGAAAACTATCGCCCCAAATACGGAAAGAAGCCTCACAAATGGTGGCGCAGACCTATATCCGTATGGATGAAGCCGACAGCGCTCAAGTTTGGTTTCAGCAGCAATTGCAGGAAAAGGATACGGTCACGAGCCATAATGCACGCGATCGCCTAGCGCAAGCTCTTTATTTGCAAGGCGAAAATGCTGAGAAGGAAAATCGTCTCGAAGAGGCCGCTCGATATTATGGCGATGTCACGCGAACCTTTCCGCAGGCCGAGGTTTCGCCAATTGCACTTTATAATTGCGGTGCTCTTCGAGAAAAGCTAGGCGACTGGAAACGCGCCCTCGCCGCGTATAACAAATTCACCGACGCTTACTATCAATCTCCATTATTACCGCGTGTACTTTTTCGCCAGGCCAAGAGCCGTGAAATGCTGGGCGACTGGGCCGGGGCCGCCGATGGATATTGGAAGCTCTCGCAAACCTATCCCAATAGCGAACAAGCCGAACCGGCCTTATATAATACTGGCTTCGCCTACGCGAATGCCAAGCTTCCGGAGAAATCGGCTCAAGCTTTCGAGGCCTATGCCATTCGCTTTCCCCAGGCCACCGAAGCGCCGAATTTGCTTTTCAAAGCCGTGGAATTACGCGCCGAGGCACAACAATGGGACAAGGTTTCCGATTTGCAAAATCAATTCCAAAGGCGCTATGGAAGCGATCGCAAACGTGCCGTACAGGCGCAATGCCTGGGCGGCTTGGCGGCCTTTCACCAAGGTCGTTTGGTGGATGCCCGCCAACGCTTGATCGCAGCCGTGGACGGATTCAAAAGCCAAGGGCAACGTGATCCGCAATCTCGAATTTATGCCGCCCAGGCGCAATTCACCTTGGGCGAGATGGGGGCGGAAGTCATGGCTAAATCTCCCTTGCGTGAAAGCGAATTCGACGCCGACTTGGATGTTAAAACGGTAAGGCTTAAGGCGGCCATTGCCGAATACCTCAAGGTGGTGGATTATCGCATAGCTGATTGGGCGATGCGTGCCGCTCATGCTATTGGTTCATTGTTTGAAAACTATGGCCAATCGATTCGGCTGACCTCCGTGAAGTATGCAAAAACTCCAGCGAAAACCTTGGAACGAAAAATTCAAAATCTCGAAACCTTAGGAGCGGCCTGGGTGGAGGCGGCGGAACACTATACCCAGGCCCATGCCATAGCCTTGAAGCAAGCCGTACACGATCGCTATTCCGAGGAGGCAAAGACCAAGCCCACCCATTTGCGTCAGGTTTATGCGGCGACTGTGGACAGTATTTGGCGACAGGTTCCGCGTGAATGGCGGATCACGGGATTGCCGGCAACAACGGCGGTTTCCGAATCCATGGAGCGGCTGGTCTATTTAGGCATCATCGCAAGTCAAGCCGTTCAAGTCGGAATCGGCTTCGATAAAGATTTGGCCGCCGTGGCCGATACCAACCGGGACACTTCGGAAACGGCTCGTCCCACCAGGACCTTGCCTTTGCGCCTACTGGTGGATTTGGGACGGCAATACCAGTCCTTGTTGGACACGGTGCGATCGGCGCCACGCCCGGTTGACTCCATGGAAGCCTTTTTCTTTCAGGCCAAATTG
>JAYUVP010000166.1:0-11194 GCA_043753995.1 Fibrobacterota bacterium | reverse complement strand
TATATTCGCTGACTTGATCCGGCCGCAAGGTGGTCTTGTCGAGAATTTCCCGCATCCATTGGCGCGCGGCCGTGACATTGGTGGTGAGCACCAAGGTATTGCATTGGCAGCGCACCATGGCGGCCATGCCCACCACGGTTTTACCCGCGCCGCAAGGCAAAACTACAACGCCGGATCCGCCTTTTTCGCCGCCACCCGCATGAAAGACCTGGGCGGCTTCGTCTTGATAATCACGCAAACCAAAAGGCTTATTCTCTAAGGTCTTGTCGCGCATGGTCACGGCCAAAGGCGCGCCCGTGGCATAGCCCGCGAGATCTTCGGCGGGAAAGCCGATTTGCGTTAAGGCCATTTTCACGAGACCACGGCAATGCGGCACCAAAATGGCTTCGTGATTGTCGAGCCTTTGATCCACGAATGGAGCGATTTCGCGATGATTCAGCAATTCGTCGAAAAGCTCGCCATCTTCGGCCGACAGCATCAATTGGCCATCGCGGCGCAAAAGCTTTACCAGCCCATAACGCCCCATGAAGGTTTCAATGGTGTAAACCACATTCGCAGGCAGAGCGAAGCGCGCAAAACGGCGCAAAGTATCCAGCACCGCCTTGGAAGAATGGCCCGAACTGGCGGCATTCCAAAGGGAAAGATGCGAGATGGCATAAGTGTGCATATGCTCCGGGCTTTTCACCAATTCGGTGAAAGGCGCGATATTATCGCGCGCCTCGGCATATTGGGGATGGGCGACTTCAAGCAAAACCGTCATATCGCCTTGCACGATGAGCGGGCCATAGCCGGGTGGCACAGGCGCAGCAGGGATCGCGCTAGGGATGGACGGGGTTGAAGCAGCCGCTGTTGAAGCGGAAAGGGATTCGGATTCGCCGGGCAATAGAGCCTCCAAGGGGGCAGAATTTACAAAAATGAGGCTCGTCCTTCTCGGCCGGGTATGGCAGCCAACAAGTCGCGGGTATAAGGGTGGCTGGGTTCGGAAAAAACCTTTTCCGCCGGCCCAGATTCGACAATACGGCCGTTTTGCATGACTAGGATGCGGCTGCAAAAATGCCGCACCACGCGTAAATCATGCGAAATAAACAGGTAACTCAGACGCAACGTCTCTTGCAAAACCATGAGCAAATTGAGGACTTGAGCCTGAATGGATACGTCCAAAGCGGAAACGGGTTCGTCGCAAATTAGGAAATCGGGCTCGACGCACAAGGCTCGGGCTATACCGATGCGCTGGCGCTGCCCCCCGGAGAATTCATGGGGATAGCGCTGCAAGTGATCGGCCTGCAAGCCCACCTGGCCCATCAAGTCGGCCATGCGGGCCTCCCAGGTGTCCTGGTCTCCCGGCCGCCCTAACTCCAAGGCTTCGCGCAAGCTCTGGCGAATGGTCAAGCGGGGATTCAGCGAAGCATAAGGGTCTTGAAAAATGATTTGCATTTTGCGGCGATAGGGCAAAAATTCCCGATCGGAAAGACCGGAAACCAAATCGCCCGCATAGCGAATTTCGCCTCCCGAAAAGGGCGCCAACCTCAACAGGGAGCGGCCCACCGAGGTTTTACCCGATCCGCTCTCCCCCACCAAGCCCACGCTTTCCCCGCGACGCACTTCAAAGCTCACGTCGCGCACCGCGTCGAAGCGCTTGGCGCCCGAGCCATAGGTGACATGCAAATGACGTACGTCCAGCAAGGCCGGGTCGGACTTGGGGGAATTGGAATTCTCGGTGGAGGCGACATTCATGGTTCAGCCCCCTCCTACTGATGCGTAATCGCGCGCCGCCACGGGGCAAGCCGCTGCATGCAGCGCGTTCCCAGGCACGGGTAACAAAGCAGGATGTCCCCCAAAGGCGCATGCCGCTTCCGCTCGCTTGCAACGCGGATGAAATCGGCAACCGGGAACTTCAGCATAGCCCGCCGGCACCATACCGGGTATGGCATCCAATCGTCGGGTGGGCCGAATGGGATTGGGAATGGAGGCAAGCAGGCCCTGGGTATAAGGATGACGGGGATGTGCCAAAACCGATTTCACCGAACCCTGCTCTATACCATATCCAGCATACATCACCAAGACTTCGTCTACGGTGTCGCGCACCACATCGAGATCGTGGGTGATGAGAATCAAGGCCATGCCATGTTGCTTTTGGGCCCGGCTCAGCAGCTTCAGAATTTGCGCTTGCACGGTCACGTCCAAGGCCGTAGTCGGCTCATCGGCAATGAGCAATTTAGGCCGCCCCGCCAAGGCCATGGCTATCATGACGCGTTGCCGCTGGCCGCCAGAAAGCTCATAAGGAAAGGCTGAAAAGCGGCGCTCCGGTTCGGGCAAATCCATTTCTTCGAAAAGCTCGATCACGGCTTTGCGCGCGTCCTCACCCGCCATGCCGCGATGCAAACGCAACACTTCGGCGACTTGTTCGCCGCAGCGCATCAGGGGATTGAGGCTAGTCATCGGGTCTTGAAAAATCATGGCTATGCCCGCGCCGCGCAAGGCGCGCCAGTCGCGCGCGGAATTGGCCTGCAAATCGCGCCCGGCGAAAGCCAATCTCGACGCCGTCACTTGCGCGTTACCTGGCAAAAGTCCCATGAGCGCCAAGGCCGTGACCGATTTACCACTGCCGCTTTCACCCACCAACCCCAAGGTTTCGCCAGGCCCCAGGGCAAAGCTGGATTGGCGCACAGCCTGCACGATGCGTCCCTCTTGAGGGAAGTGGACATTCAGGTTTTCCACCTCCAGCAAGGCTGGCATGCCTGCCGTCATGGCACTGAACCCGAAACCGAAAAATTTCCTTCACCTTGCTCGACAAGGTTGCGGCCATTTTCACGCGACAATTCGGCGACGACGTCCTCTTCCTCTTCGGGACTGAGGCCAGCCGGAAAGCAATCCATACCAAGCCCACGTGCAAAGGCCTCGCAAGCTTTGTCCGCCATTTGTGCGATGGCAGATTCGTCAGCTCCAGCGGCCTGCAAACTCACGGCATGACCACGCAAACCTTCATCCAGATTTTGCTTCACCGCATCTGAAACCGGCAAAACCTCGGTGAGTTTTCCAAAGCTGTCATCAATAGGTAAAGAGCCGTGTTGTACAAAGCCCTGTCGTCCTCGCCGCTGGGCCGAACCCGCTAGTTTGCGGCCCTGCCAGGTCAATTCCAGGCGTGAAGTCGAAGAAAAACAAGGCCGAGAAGGACCGCTCGATGCCGCCGAAAGCGCGGAATCGCCCCTCGCCAATTGTGCTTCCACTCCCGCTTCGGCCACCCAAAGCCGCAAGGCTTCGCCGATGCGGGCATAGCTTCGATCGCGATGGGCGCACCAGGGCGCGGTTTCCGCAGATGCCGCCACGGTATAGGTGAATTCATGGGCATGTAAAACGGCACGGCCACCCGTGGGACGACGCGCCCAAGTCCAGCCCCGCTGCTGCAAGGCCGTCAAGTTGATTTCGCGTTCGGGGCTTTGCGAATAACCCAAGGTGACGCACCAAGGCGACCATGAGTAAATGCGTATTAGGGGTTCGGATAGGCCCGCTTCAAGGCGTCGAAATAAAACGCGATCGACAGCCATGTGATAGGCGCCCGTTTGTGGGCCTGAATTCCAGAAACGAAAGGCCATGGCTCGCTTCAGCGCGAGCCTGACTGTTGCTCGCCGTGTTCCGCCAGCGCCGCGCGGGCCCCAGCCTGTTCGGCGCTTTTCTTAGAAGTGCCCCGGCCTCTTCCCCATTCGCGATTCTGAACGAAGACACCGACGACGAAATTTTTCGCATGCTCGGGGCCGGTTTCTTCCAGCACGTCATAGGCCGGAACTCCGAGTCCACGGCTTTGAGTGTATTCGAGCAATTGACTTTTATAATTGGCGAGATCGTCGTCCTCTAGGACTTCATTGAGACGGGTCACCAAGCTCTTATGTATCAGGGTCCGAGCCGCTTCTATGCCACCATCAAGATATACCGCTCCTAAAACAGCCTCATAAGCATCGGCCAAAATACTGGGTCGACTGCGACCACCTGCTTTTTCTTCGGAACGACTTAAGAAAACGAAATCGCCAAGCTTCCAACTTTCAGCGCAAAGCGCCAAAACCTTGGCGGATACCACCAGGGATTTCATTTTGGAAAGCACGCCCTCTTCCCTAGTGGGATGGGTGTGATACAAGTGATCGGTGATAATGGCGTTGAGTATAGAATCGCCCAAAAACTCAAGTCTTTCATTCGACTCGGGCTTAATATCGGCTTTGAGGCTGTTGACCCAGCTGCGATGCGAAAGGGCTTTGGCAAGCAGGCTGATTTGCTTAAACTGATAACCCAAAATGGACTCCAGAGGAGCCAATTTGGCCGATTCGGCAGACTCCGCAGGAACGGATTGACGACGGAAAAACCGTCTGACCAGATCGAGAATCATGTCGCGATGACAAGCCTCGATTTCCATCGAGGCGTCAAGTGCCGGCGGCCGGCATGAAATCCGGCCGCACTCATGGCCTAGGCTTTGGAAGTCACGTAGTCGATGACGTCTTTGACCTTCTTCAACTTTTCGGCTTCCTCATCGGGAATCTCGATGTCGAATTCGTCTTCCAGAGCCATGACAAGCTCCACCGTATCGAGTGAGTCTGCGCCCAAATCATCGATGAAGGAGGCTTCTGGTTTGACTTGATCTTCAGTAACGCCGAGCTTCTCGACAATCACCTTGGCAATCTTTTGCTTGATGTCCTCGGACATTCAAATCTCCTTGTGGGGTTGGGGAAATATAATCCCAGGCGTACCGAAAGGGCTGACTTCCGATGCGTTTTTCCTGCAATTTAGCGAAAAAAGGGTCTGAAATGGGTTCAAATACCCATACCGCCGTCTATAGAAAAGACTTGGCCAGTGACATAGGCCGACTCACGCGAGGCCAAATAGGTCACCAAGGCGGCAACCTCCTCGGCCTTACCCATACGACCCGCGGGAATTTCACCGAGTATGGTCTTTTTCTGATCTTCATTCAAAGCGCTGGTCATGTCGCTTTCGATAAAACCTGGCGCCACCGCATTGCTGGTGATATTGCGCGTGGCCACTTCCTTGGCATAGCTCTTGGTAAAGCCAATAATGCCCGCCTTCGAAGCCGCATAATTAGCCTGACCGGCCTGTCCATGCACGCCGACGATGGAGGTGATATTGATGACGCGGCCATAGCGCTGCTTGAGCATAGGCTTCAAAAAAGCACGGGACAGCAAAAAAACGGATTTGAGATTGATGCGCAGGACTTCGTCGAAGTCTTCGTCCTTCATGCGCATGAGCAAGCCATCGCGGGTAATACCGGCATTATTGACCAGGATTTCCACGGCGGGCGTTTGCTTAAGAACCGCGTCGGTCAAGGCCATGACGGCGGCAGAATCGCCGATGTCGGCGCTGTGGGCATAGGTCGCCGAGCCAGTTTCAGCCTTGATTTTCTCGGCGGCGGCTTGCGCGCCATCCAAACCGCGAGCCACGACGTGCACGGCAGCGCCTTGCTTCGCCAATTGCAAGGCCATGGCATAACCGAGCCCGCGACTTGCGCCCGTGACAACGGCGGTTTGACCTTGCAGGGAGAGAAAATTCGACATGCTATGCTCCTGGCTTCAGGGCCGGACGGGCCGACATGAAAAAGGGAAATCGAATCAAGCTAGGTCTTCTGGATTTTCAACGGGAGTCACCTTGATGTCACGGGTGATGCCACGCACCAGACCCATGAGAACCTTGCCGGCGCCGACTTCCAGGGCTTCGGTCACGCCTTGAGCGTGAGCCGCCTGCATGGACTCGACCCAACGCACTGGCGAAGTGAGTTGCCGCAAAAGCAAGCCAGAGAATTGCGAAGCTTCGCTTTGCGGCGTGGCCTCGACATTGGTGATCACGGGGACAAGCGGCTTTTGAAAGGCCACCTTGGTCAAGCCGTCCTTGAGCCCAGGTATGGCGAATTCCATGAGTGGCGAATGAAAGGCTCCGCTGACGGGCAAACGCACGACGCGTTTAGCTCCGGCCGCTTCGGCCAAGGGCAAAGCAGCTTCAATTCCAGCTACCGATCCGGAGATCACAATTTGATTAAGGCTATTGAAATTGGCGGCAACCACCATGCCTTGCTTCGAGGCTTCAGCCAAAACCGGATCGAGTTTTTCTTTTTCGAGACCCAAAATGGCGGCCATGGCTCCGGGTTGTTGGGCTCCCGCGCCAGCCATCAATTCGCCGCGCAGACGCACGAGGCGCAGGCCTTCGGCAAAACCGAATACGCCCGCAGCGCATAGCGCGGAATACTCTCCCAGGGAATGGCCAGCGACATAATCAAAAGGAAGTTTGCGTTCTTTCAACCACTCCCACGCCATCATGGAAACCGTGAACAAAGCTGGCTGGGTGTTTTGCGTGGCCGTCAATTGATCTTCGGGGCCTTCAAACATGAGCTTGCCCAAGTCGAAGCCGAGAATGTCATTCGCGTTTTGCAGCAGAGCCTTGGCCGGGGCATAGGATTCACTGAGCTTGCGGCCCATGCCGAGATATTGAGAACCTTGAC
Source organism: Fibrobacterota bacterium (assembly GCA_043753995.1). Classification (GTDB taxonomy): domain Bacteria; phylum Fibrobacterota; class Fibrobacteria; order UBA11236; family UBA11236; genus JAYUVP01. The sequence continues at coordinate 4,704 of JAYUVP010000166.1, read as the reverse complement.
CAGGGAAAAGCAGAATGCGTTTGCTCACGGGGAATCCGGGTTCAAGTAAAAAGGGGAAAGTTAAAAGTTAAAAGTGAAGCCCGAACATGCACACGAATCAGATTGGACATGGTTGAAAATTGGGGGTCACCAGCGGAGGATGTTGCAGCCCCAGGACATGCCGCCGCCGACGGCGGCGAGGACGACGAGGGAGCCGTCGCGGAGGAGGCCTTTTTCTTGGGCTTCGGCCATGGCTATTGGGATAGAGGCTGACGAAGTGTTGCCGTAGCGGTCGACATTGATCATGACTTTTTCGGGTGGGAGACCGAGCTTGTCACCGATGGCTTGCAGGATGCGGACATTGGCTTGATGCAAAATTAGGAGGTCGATGTCGGCGGGAACATGGCCAAAGGTCTTGAGGGTGTTTTCGACGACATGGGAAACTTCGGTGACGGCAAGTTTGAAAACCTGTTTGCCGTCCATCCGCATGCCTTGCTTGCCATCTTGGCCGACCAAGGAATCCAGGAAAAGAATGTCGGCATGTCGTCCGTCGCTATGGAGCTGCGAGCCCAAAATGCCGCGCCCTTCGGGGCCGCGACTTAGCACGGCTGCGCCTGCGCCATCGCCGAAAAGCACGCAGGTATTGCGATCGGTCCAGTCGACGACGCGCGAAAGGATTTCGGACCCTATGACCAAAACATTTCGGCATTGGCCTTGTTTGATCATTAGATCGGCAAGATTCACCCCAAAGACAAAACCGGCGCAGGCGGCGGTCAAGTCCATGGCAAAGGCATTGCGCGCGCCCAATTTGTCTTGAATGATGCAGGCGGTGGCAGGAAATTGCTTGTCTGGTACAATATTACCGACTAGGATGGCATCGATTTCGAGAGGGTCGAGGCCGGCTTGAGCCAACGCTTTTTTCGCTGCCGCTACACCCAAGTCGGACGCTTGCAACGGAGAATCCTTGGGCAAAATACGGCGTTCGCGAATTCCGGTGCGGGAGGTGATCCACTCGTCGGTAGTCGCTACGATTTTTTCCAAATCGGCATTGGTGAGCTTGGTGTCGGGAACTTCGACGCCCAAGCCGCGGAATATTGTCCCCATGAATCGGGACTCAGGCCGGGGAGGCCAATTTCTGGGAAATGGTAGCGGCGATTTTCGCTTCGGCAAAGCGATAAGCCAATTCAACGCCATTTTGAATAGCGCGGGCATTGGCACGGCCATGGGTAATGATACCCGTGCCATTCAATCCTAAAAGCATGGCCCCGCCGAAATTGGCATAGTCCCAGTCGCTTTTGAATTGCCTGGCGGCTGGCGTGTCGAGTTCACCGAAAAGATGAAGGAAGTATTCGTGAAAGCCTTCCATGAGCTTGAGGACAATATTGCCCGCATAACCTGGAGCGACCACGACATCGACTTCGCCTTGCAGCAAATCACGACCTTCGACATTGCCGATGAAATTGATAGGGGCCTGCTTTAAGAGCTGATGCGCCTCTTGCAGTACTTCGGGACCCTTTTTTTCTTCTTCGCCGATATTCAATAAACCGACCTTGGGATTGGCTCGGCCAAGAATATGCTCGGCATAGATGCTGCCGCTTATACCAAAGGAAAGAAGGGTCGTCGCCTTTTCATCGACATTGGCTCCGGCATCGCAAAGCACCCATTTGCGACCAAGGCCCGGCATAACCGTGGCGATGGCAGGACGGGGGATATTGCCGACGCGGCCTAAAATCATGAGGCAAGCCGCCATCATGGCGCCAGAATTGCCAGCGCTGAGACTCGCCTGAGCCTTGCCCGCTTTTTGCAAAGCCACGCAAGTGACCAGGCCCGAATTAGGCTTGGTCTTGAGTACCGAAGTCGGTGACTCATCCATGGCAACAATGTCAGGAGCCTCAACCAGCTCCATGCCTTGTCCGCTATACCCAAAGCCTGAAATCAACGACTGTAGATCGCCTTTGGGACCGCAAAGCAAAATTTCGTATCGGCCTTGGGCTGCTTTCGCAGCCAAAACGGCACCTTCCACCACAGCGGAGGGAGCATAATCTCCCCCCATGGCGTCGAGAGCTACTCGAATCATGTGTCTCGTTTATTCTGCTGGCTGACGGACTTCCACTCCGGCATAATAGCCGCAATTGGAACAGACCTTGTGCGCCATTTTGACTTGACCGCAATGCGAGCACTTGGACATGGCCGGAACGGCCAACTTCCAATGGGTCTTGCGCTTGTCACGGCGCGTGGTCGAGGATTTTCGTTTAGGAACCGCCATTTTTATCTCCGAAGATCAACCTTGCCTAACCCTAGGTGGCGTCCTTGGCATCCCGGGACCTTCCCGGCGATTTCAAAGATTTGAGCTTGTCCCATCTTGGATCCGGATTCGGACCTCTATCCATGCGGATTTCCGTTTTTTGAGTACGGCCGCACTGTAGGCAACAATTTTTCTCGTCCAGGGTCGGAAGAGGGTGCAAATTATAATTCAGGATGATCTGTTCAGCAATTAAGTGTTCCAAAGGAATTTCCAAAACATCGGGTCCCATGCGCACGACGTATTCGTTAACCCCTTGGTTTTGCTCGTCTATCCATTCCAAACCGGCCTCATCGCGCTTTTCAATTAAAAGTCGCATAGGCAAGGTAAAGGCACCGGTCAGGGGATCGCAACAGCGACCACATTCGAGGGTTATGGTGCCCTCGACCTTTAAATTCACCAAAATCGAGACGCCCATGGAATGGACTTGGGCCGCGGCTTTCACCTTGCCGGTGCAGCCAAGCTCAAAAAGCTCAGCTAAATCTTCGGCGTCACTGGCTAGAGCCTTCTCGGTAGGCTCTTTTTCGAGAGTATCAATCGTGAGTATCAAGTCGCGGGAAACTTAGGTCGGTAAGAAAACCCATGTCAATTTATTCCCTGGCCTGGATTGGCCTGATGACCCTGGTTAGCCTGCTCTATTTTTGGCTCTCAACCTTGTTATTGAAGGGATTAAGCCAACTTCAAGGTCGAAAACCTTCCCTACCCACCCCCATTCCCAGGCTGTCAATTTTAATTGCGGCTCGCGATGAAGAGTCCCAATTGCCCAGTTTATTGGAGGCTTTGGAGCGCCAAAGCTATCCTCGCGACCGTTTTGACATTTGGATTGTGGACGATCGCTCCCAAGATCGCACCTGGGGGGTCTTGCAGGAGTGGGCTAAGCGCGATGTCGAACGCCACCATGCTTTGCAGGTGACTCATAAACCACCAGGAATTAGCCCGAAAAAGCACGCCCTCTCGTTGGCCTTAGGGCAAGCTAAGGGCGAAATCTTGGTGACCACCGACGCCGATTGTTTGATGGGGCCGCTTTGGCTCAAGGAGTTGGCCGCAGCCTTCGACAGCAAGACCGGCTTGGTTTTAGGTCTCACCACCTATCGCTTGCCGTCCACGGCTGGCATGTGGGATAAAGTCATGGCTCTCGAATTCGCGTCCTATGCCTTTGTCTCCGCAGCCCTGGTGGGCTTGGGTTTTCCGGTGAGCGGCAATGCCAACAATATCGCCTATCGTCGCGAGGCTCATGGCAGTCAGAATCCTGAAGCCAACCGCGATCATTTGGTCAGTGGCGACGATGACTTTCTCTTACAGGGCATTCATGCTTCGGGGCAATGGGGCATTGGCTATGCCATTTCACGAGAGTCCGCCGTCATGACGGCGCCGCCTGACAATGCAAGGCATTTTTGGGAACAGCGCAAGCGATGGGCGGGGAAATGCATGCATTATCAACCGCAGCAAGTGGCGTTTTTATCCCTAATTTTCCTGTACTATCTCAGCATTTTAGCGGGACTTGTGGCCGGGATTTTCTTTTGCAAGCTGCTCCCCTTCGCCTTGTTTTTTTTCGCTTTCAAAACCACATCGGATTGGCGAGTCACCCGAAAGGCGGCGCAACAGTTCGGCCACGAGGAGTTGATGTCAGGCTTTGTCGGAGCCGCCTTGCTGCATATTCCTTTAATCTTATCGGCAGTGATCGCCGGCAGTCTGGGCGGCTTCACCTGGAAAGGCCAGAAGATGAAGGTGCGGGCCTAGGGTCCGCTATAATGTTGGGACGACTTCGATGCGCGCCTTCGCCGTACCGGAGCCAATCATGGCAAGTTCCTTAGCGGCGGAAAGGGAAAGATCCATCACTCGTCCGCGGGTGAAGGGGCCGCGATCATTGACGCGCACGACCACGCTCTTGCCGTTTTTAAGGTTTGTCACCTTAACTAGCGTCCCAAAGGGCAATTCTCGATGAGCAGCCGTCATTTCCGAGCCTGAGTAGCGCTCACCACTGGCAGTTTTCAGGCCTTCAAATCGGTTGGCATAATAGGAGATTTCACCTGTTTGCTGAAAGTCTTTCCAGGCTTCGGCATCCGTATAACCGCGAAGTGAGCGGTCATCGTAGCTTCCTGTTTCACGATTATAGGCTCCGCGCTCATTTGGCGCGGAAATGGCGCAAGCGCTTAGGCTCAATGCCAACGCAATTTTGAGACCAGCTCTAATATTGGTCGACATCGTCGTAATTGGGCTCTAAGACTTCTTTCGTCTTACCCTCGGGTGGGCCGCTACTATCTACTGGGACGGAGGGGACCGGAGGTGCATCTGGAGGTGCCTGGATTGGCCGGTGGTCGATGGGTCCAGGTATGGCAGTTTTGGGTCCCGAAGTGTCAACGGGTGCCACGGAGCCAATAGGTGCGGAAGCCGAATCGGTTCCCTTACCGGATCCAGAAGGG
>JAYUVP010000165.1:0-12045 GCA_043753995.1 Fibrobacterota bacterium | reverse complement strand
CACCGTGGGCGTTTCCACCAATCCCATCATGCAAATCACCAGTCTCGACTATGCCGAGTTCTTGGGACGCATGGCCGTGGGACGATTGCGCCAGGGTTCTATCAAGCCCAACCAAACCTTGACCCATCTTGACTCCTATGGCGGCCAGAAAAAGGTGCGTATCACCAAAATTCTGTATCCCGAAGGTGTGAAGCTCAAAGAAGTACCCGAGGCTTTTGCCGGCCAAATTATCGCCCTTTGCGGTATTCCCGATTTCACTCTGGGCGATACCTTGTCCGGGGAAGAAACGCCGGTTGCCTTGCCTCGTCTCAAGGTCGACCCACCCACCATTGCCATGCGTTTTTGGGTCAATGATTCGCCCATGTGCGGCCAGGACGGTGGACGGTTCTTGACTAGCAATCACTTGGCTGAGCGTCTCGATCGCGAAGCCCTTTCTGACGTGGCCTTGCGCGTAGAAAAGGCCGAAGAATCGGGCTCCTACCGCGTGGCCGGTCGCGGCGTTTTGCATTTGTCGGTACTCATCGAAAAAATGCGTCGTGAAGGCTATGAATTGACCGTGGGTCGTCCCCGCGTCATTACCCGCGAAGAAGGCGGAGTCACCTTTGAGCCCGTCGAAACCATCACCATTGATGTGCCACAAGAGCATAGCGGCATGGTCATTGACGAAATCAATAAGCGTAAGGGTGAAATGCTCGACATGCAGCTTGAAGGCAATCAAGTGCGCGTGGAATATGCCATCCCTTCGCGTGGCCTCATTGGCCTTCGTTCGCGTTTGCTCTCGCTCTCTAAGGGCTATGCGGTTTTTCAGCAAATGTTTCGCGGCTATGAGCCCGTCAAGGGCGAAATCGGCCAAAGACAAACCGGTGCTCTCATTTCCAAGGAAAGAGGCCAGTCGGTGGCCTATGCCCTCTGGAAATTGGAAGAACGTGGCGTCATGTTTATCGGTGCCGGCACCGACGTTTATCCTGGCATGGTCGTAGGCGAACATTCGCGCGCAGATGACTTGGTGATTAACGTCATCAAAGGCAAGCAATTGACCAATATGCGCACCACATCTTCCGATGAGGCTACGGTATTGACCCCACATCGCCAGCTTTCCTTGGAAGAAGGTTTGGAATTCATCAATGACGATGAATGCGTCGAAGTAACCCCCAAGAGCCTCCGGGTTCGCAAGGTCTTGCTCGACGAAAATGCCCGCAAACGTGCCTAGGCGACTTTCTTTGTGAATTTTGGGGTTTGGGTTTTCGCCCAAAACCCCAATAATTCGAATACTACTCCAACATCACATTTCTTTTCGCCTTTAGTGAGCTTTCCTAGTAGTTGGCTCGTCTGGCCGCCTTTACAATCGTAAGGTGTTTCTTATGGCCATGGTCGGTCCCGCACGAGGTCGTCCCCGTTTCTTTTCGACACCTGTTGATTTTAAGGGTTTGCGAAGAAGCTGGATGGTTTTGACATTATTTGTCGTCTTGAACCTCGGCATAGCCAAAGACGTCCTTGCCGCCAATGAAAAATTTTTCGTTTTGCAAAATGTTGTGACTCCGGTTCAAAATGGAATGAATCGCCAAGCCGCCACCCTTGGTTTTGCGCGATCAGGAGAAACCTATGCTGTCCTCAGCCAAGAGGGCCAATGGGTGCAAATAAAATTTTCCGAAGGCAAAACAGGTTGGCTTCCGATGAATTCGGGGAAGATGACCGACCAAGATGGCAGTAGGTCTTCGGTTTTACCCGTTATTTTCGGCGGTTTGCTCGGATTAGCCATGGGTGGTCTTATTGCCATGGCAATTGCGCGTTGGATGGAAACGCGCCGACAAAGACAAGCCGCAGAAAAACTCTTGTTTGAAGCCCAATCGCGTCGCGGCAAGCGCATACTTGCCGTACTTCACGATTGGCCCGAGGTTGGGCAAACCCTGGACGGAGACTCTCGCCCCATGCTCAGCCTTTTAAAGGAATGGGGTTACACCGTAGTTACGGTAAGCACTCCCGAAAATGTCCTGGCAAAGGTGCGCAATGCCCAGCCCAATATTTTGATGGCCTTGTCGAAAGATGCCGCCCGGATAGAATCGGCTATTGCAAAGGATGCCGCTCTGACCAATACCCCGGTGATTTACCTCGGGGAAAAGCCCCCCCGATTGACCGAAGGCTTTGGCGTCCGTCTTCACTGGATGTTGGGAGGAAATGACAAGGCCCTTTCCGAAGTGTTGGGGGCGGCCCTGCGACGCTCACCCAAAACCATTCGACATGGCGTTCGTACCGAAGGCATGCGAGGCGAACTCGTCGGTGGAGGTTTATGGGAAATCCTTCACTTTCTCGCCGCCCTTCGAAAGAGCGGTAACCTCAAGGTCGAAACAGTTAATTTGAAGGGGGAAGTCCATTTGGCCCGCGGCGATATTTTATTCGCCCGCATGGGCGATTTGGCCGATGCCGAGGCGGTCGAGGGCATGCTTAATATCGAAGAGGGCCAGTTTGCTTTCTTTGAAACTCGCGGCCCTTCGCAAGGCAAGGGACTCAACACCGAAAAGCTTTTACTGGACTGGGCCAAGCATCGCGATGAAATTAACGACGGTCATGGGACTTGATTTCGGCGAGAGACGCATTGGCATAGCCATTTCCGACGTACATCGACTCATCGCCACCGGCCATAGCACCTTGGATCGTCGGCAGAATCCTGACGTTCTTAAAGTCCTAGCGGGCATTATCGAAGAAGAAGATGTCGGGCAAATCGTGGTGGGTTACCCCCTAAGAACCGATGGCAAACAAGTGGTTGGCGGCAAAACCGAAATCGTCGATGCCTTCATCGTCTCGCTGGAAGCGCGTTTTGGTTTGCCCGTCGATCGCGAAGATGAAGCCTTCACAACATCCCTGGCTCAGGACAGCCTGAAGCAACGATCGAATGGTAAAATGAGGCCGGTTTCGAAGCATCAGCGTGAAAAAGACAAAGCGGCCATTGACCGTGTGGCAGCATGCTTTATCTTACAAGACTGGCTGAACCGGCAGGAAAAGAAAACGTGATTCACTTTTCGCCATGTGCGTGGTATTGCTTCAAGGTTCCCGGTGCCGAAGGCGATTGGGACATCGTCGACACGCCCGAAAAAACGGTACTGACGGCGACCGATGAAAGCTGCCTGATAGAATTGGTTGCCGCGCGTAAGGCCATCAAGGCCGAAGATGCCGAAGTCTCCGATTTGCACGAAGAATACTTGAAGGATGCGCGAGTGCACGCTGTGCGCACCGTACTGGCCGCCAATACCTATCGCGTACAAACTCTGGTGAGTCGGGGCGTTGGTGCAGATGGCTCAACCTGGCTGGTCTGCCATGCTTTTTGGGCCAATTACTGTATCATGATCAAATGGTTCAGCCCTGATAGCGGCGGAGGCCCGCGCTTGCAGGCCTTTTATGACCTGGTCAGTTCGGTCCAGCCCCTGGCTTTGGATTGAATCGGCCCGGTAAGGTCTTGCCTTACTGCATCACGCCCAGGTTTTTTTTCCAAAGCGAAATTTGATCCTGGGTTAATTGGCGCTGGGAATTGGACCGATTGGAACAATCATAAGCGAACATCAGATTATCGAGATCGCAAAAAGTTGGACATGTCGTCGATGCGATGCGCAAGCAATAAGACAAGCCGCCTGGTCCTTGAATTTTCACTTTGTTGAGGGAAGACCCCTGGCCGCGCCCTTTTTTCGCTAGCCCATCGCAAAGCGACGTCGATGCCAATCCATCGTCGTAGTTGGAAAAGTCCTTATCGAAATCCATGTCGATATCGGTTGCCGTGGGATGCCGTAGCCCGAAAAAATGGCCAAGTTCATGAGCCGCTGTGGTCGCTAGACTGGAAATATTGATATAGCGATTGCCTAAAACCACTCGACTTTCAGGCTGAGAACTCAAATCCATGGCTTCTCGCGGGGAAAAGCCTAGGATATACCCACCGGGATCGGAATTGGGCGGCGGGGCAATGCTGTCGACTAAATAGAAATGCACATAGCCTGGGCTGCGCGTGCCGTCCAGCGGAGTGAATCGGCTGGAAAAAGGAACGACACGCGTTGGACCCTGGGGATCGACGATTTCCTGAAGTCCTTCTACGCTCAGCCCATGCGGTGAAAAAATGGCATCGATTTCTTTGAAAAAAGAATTCGCAAAATTGGTTTTAGCCACATCTGTAGCCATACCTTGTAGCTTACCCACAAAGATCAGTTTGATTTTCAGAGAGTTTGGGCTGGCTGTACCCAATGAAACCAACTTCACCGATTGCAGTCTCTGAGCGGCGAGTTCACCGTCGGGCGGCAATAGCTGAGCCACGAAAAAACGTGGCTTGCTTAGGTCGGATTTCAGGTAAAAAATTTCCTGAGTGCCTTGAATCGTGACGCCATAATTCTGGTATTTCCGTAAATTACCGCCATCGTCGTAATAGAAAACCGCAAGTTGATCGTTTTTCTCATTGGCTAAAAAGGTCAGCGCATAATTCTTGGCAGGCTGTAAAACAAAGCGGACACCGGATTGCACCAAGGCTGGCGTCAAACTGTCATTTAATGCGGCGTCATTGGCATAGAGCCGCCTGTCGGGCCGGTTGACACTTGGACCGTCTCCTGGGGCAATAATCCGGCCACAACTCACTATCATTACGATACTTACGCCGATACTGGCCTGGGTCACAAAACCGCGCATTATTTCGAAGAGGCTTGGCATGCTTTGCTGTACCTTATTGTAAACCAGGATAGACAGGAACGCAAATAATCGCATGAAATCTCAGCGCTATCCGAAACATAACCGCCTCCCGACCGCAAAACTACCAAGTCCACCTTTACCCGTCCTTTCCCTTTTAGAGAGAGTTCAGGAAATCCGTTTGCAGATATCTGCTTGGCTGGCTTGCTTCCTGATTATTTCGGCTTGCAGTTCCAGCCCCACTAAAAAGGGCGCCCTCGATCCCGAGGAGCGAAAGGACTATATCGAAAATTATGGCGCAGAAATTTCTTGGGAAGTGCGCAAGGCCTTTATTGACGGCAAGGTGACGCCAGGGATGAACAAGCACTTGGTGGTTTTTCTGGTCGGCAATCCCGATCGTACGGCCGTAGAGAACTTCGGTGTTTCCTGGGAAAAATCTTCGGATCCCGTTATAGATCAATCAGATACGCAAGATTCAATTTGGGAATATCTGGATTCGAAAAGCGGAAATGTGCGCTTCGGTTTACGCTTCAAAGCCGATGTGGTGAGAAGCGTGGATGGCGATATACCGTGATGAAAATCGGGGGACACATGCCAATGACCCCCTCTCGCGGCCTTATTCCATGGGCCTTCCAGCGATCTTTTCATTGCATTCATTGAGGATTATTGCTATGTGTAGGGACAACATGCAGAACGCATGTGGCCTTTACACACACAGATTTACTCCTTAGAAAGGATGGATGCATGGCAGACAAAGCCCTCACCCAGAGCCAAATCGTCGACGCACTCTCCAAGGTCACTGGCTTCACCAAGGTGCAAGTTCGCGGCTTTTTCACCGCTCAAGCCGAATTGGCTTACAAGAGCGCCAAGAACGGCTTCACCGTTCCCGGCCTGGGCAAATTGGTCTTGGTGAACCGCAAGGCTCGCATTGGCCGCAATCCCGCTACCGGCGAACAAATCAAAATCCCCGCCAAGAAGGTGGTGAAGTTCCGTGTGGCCAAGGCCGCAAAGGAAGCCATTGGCGGCGCCGCTCCTAAGAAGGCCGCTAAAAAAGGCAAGAAGTAAGCTCTTTCCGCGCGTCATCGCGGTGAAAGGCCGATCGAGGAAACTCGATCGGCCTTTTTTTATCCCATTTCTTTTCTTATTACGCCGACGTGATGGCGGATACAATTCCAAGGGTGCGCTCTGCTTAAGTTCGCGGCATGCGCTTACCTCGACCTCTAGTACCAGGTCCAAAAGTCGATTGCCTTTTAGAATGGGGCGCGTCCCAACAAAAAAAAGCTTTTCGACTTTGTCGCGCCGAACCTGCCATGTGGTGGGTGCAGCCTTTATTTTGGGGAACTCTAGCAGCCGTCATTTCTCCACCTTGGGGTTTACTGGGAGCTTTATTCACGGCCTGGATAAGCGCACCGCGACGAAACAATTTGCGTTTCGCTCTTTTATTGGGCTTCGGAGCAGTGGCTTGTCGCGTGGCCTGGATCACACCCAAGCCTCTCACCTTGCAACAAAGCCAAGCTGTCACCGAGGGCGTCGTCGCCAATTTTCCCATGCGTGAGCAGCCTCCGACATGTATTGCCCAAGCCCAATCCATGGGCTTGGTATTACTCAAGCTGAAAGAATCCCAATTTTGTCCCGAACCGGGAAGCCGAATTCAATGGAAGGGGCAATTGGATGCGGCATCAGAGGCAGGCAATCCCGGCGGCTTCAGTGAAAAGCGATGGTTACAAAGCCTGGGTATACGTGCGGTCCTGCAAATCGATAGCCTGGTCATTCTGAAAAATCCTGGCCTACTTTGGAGAACGACCCTTACTCTGCGTCGCGAATTAACAGCCATCATTCAGCGCCATGTGCCTCCGCGCTGCCAAGCCTTGGTTCGTTCCACCGTCCTGGGGGACATGAAAGGCTTAGACCCCAGCGTCAAACGTGATTTTCAAAATACCGGCATGCTTCACATTCTCGCCATTAGCGGCCAGCATATAGCCCTCGCTGCCGCCATTGGAATCCAAGCCTTCCACCTGATACGGATGCCTAAGCAAATCGCCTGCGGAGCGATTGCCTTGGGGCTCATCCTTTATGGACCCGCAACGGGAAATTCAGCCAGCGTGGTGCGCAGCATTTGGATGTTTTGGTTGATATTACCGCCAATAATATTACGCCGACCGGTGAGCCCCTGGACCAGCCTTTCGGTGTCGGCAGGATTGAGTCTAGCCCTGGAACCGGAGTCGATTTCGCAGGTGGGATGGCAACTTTCTTATCTGGCTACCCTGGCCTTGCTCATGCATGTGAAGTCCAGCGAAAGGCTTGCAGAGCAATGTATTTCACCCAGGCGTCTTCCCGGTCGGGTGGGGCAAATAGGTCGCCTCGCGATAGCGGCAATCGCCCTCAGCGTGGCGGTCACCCTGGCAACCTTACCCATTATTGCCTCTACATCCCATGTGATAATGCCGGTGGCGCCATTAGCCAATCTTATCACCGTTCCCTTGGGCAGCGGACTTTTAACTGGCGCCATTCTCACGGCATCCCTGGCCTTCTTTCCTATTGGCGCGGATTGGATGGGAACAGCCACCGGATTTTTTGCTTGGGCCCTTCAAACCACAGTGCATACCTTAGCCCAATGGAAAAGTGGGCTACTCATTTTGCCCGCCTGGCCCTTGGCCCTGAGTTTTCTCTGGGTCACCTTGGCATTACTCTGGCCCTTTATCCCGGCGAATGCGCGCCGCTCCATTAGTTTGGGGATTCTAATTCTCGGTGTTTCCGTATGGGCCTTTCGACAGGGATACGAAACCCTAAATCCAAGGTTAGCCGTGCATGTGCTTGATGTGGGACAAGGTCAGGCCGTCCTCATCACTTTGGCAGATAAAACCCTATTATTCGATGCCGGTCCGCAAAGACCTGATGCCGGATTCAGGGCCTTGCTTCCCACCTTGCGCGACCAGGGCTATAATCGACTTGATGCAGTTTTTCTCAGCCACGGCGATGCCGATCATGTCGGAGGCCTTATCAGCCTCATTGGCGAAATACCTATTGGTCAAGTTGGCATAGGTGGGCCTTGGCCGGACGATGGCTTGTGGCCCGGCATCGCCGACAAACTGGTGGAAAACGGCATTCCCATGGGGCCCATTCAGCCGGGACAAACCCTATTGAATTATGGGCCTTGGAGTCTCCGTACCTTGGATTTGCATATCGGGACCGAGGTATCACGCAATAATGGCTCTTCAGTCTTGATTCTCGAAGGACCTCAGGCAAGGTTGGTTATTCCCGGCGACATCGAGTCACGGGTGGAAAATACCCTCGCCGATAGCGTAGAAATGTGGTCTAAAACCAAACCCAAAAAACCACTTTGGTTAATCATTCCCCATCATGGAAGCGATCGAACCGGTGATACCGCGGCCTTGGCGCGCATGCGTCCGGAAATTGCCCTTATCTCGGCCGGAAAGGCCAATAAATTCGGGCATCCCGGTCCATCTACCCTCGCCACCTTGGAGCGCATTGGAGCTAAGACTTATTTGACCGCGGTCCACGGTGCTTTGATCCTAAACGCCGATACGCGCCATGCCACTTGGAGCGTTTTCCGCGGCGAGACGATGTAGATTAAGGCGCCTTTAATACCATGTCTGATTTATTCCCCGACGCCAATCCCGACGAGACCCGCGAGGTTTTTCAAGCCACGCGCATTGCCCGTTCTCCTGTGACGGGTTTTGTCGCAGGTTATCATACCTTGCCTTTCACCTTGATCGGTCCTAATGACGAAGAAGGCGAAGCCGAATTTGGCTCGGGTTCACTCAAGCTGACCGGCAAGATTACCGTGAGTCCCAAATTGGTGATGACCATCAATCCCAATGACGAACGTTTCGCGGAAATCTTTCCTGAAGAAACGCCTTTTATGGACCGCCGCCTGGTGGGTCGTGTTTTCGGTTTCAGCGCCGCTTATCGCCGCAATCACCGGATTCGCAATGAGCATCTTACCGTCGAAAAGCTTTCACTTCCCGGCGAAGAATTGCTCGATAAGGTGATTGACGAATTGAATCGTGGCGAGGTTATCAATATGGGCGTGATTTGGTGCCCTGCTCCACGCTATTACCCCATCAGTCTAGAACGCTTCATCGTCAGCGTACTCGACCGCGAACTCAAATAAAAGTCAAACTTAAAACTCGCGCAGTAAGACTCGCGAATTTCGATCCGTATTGTAGGCTGCTTGCTTTTCAATGGGTAAAACATCTCGCCCTGCCTCTTTAAATCCGAGGCGCATAAAAAAGTCGCTGGTCTGCGTGGTCAATAAAAAGGCCTGTTTGGCGCCGGATCGTTTGGCCCTTTCCAGAAGAAAAGAGACAATGCGATGGCCAATGCCTTTACCGGAATATATGGGATCGACGGCCAGGGAATAAATTTCAGCGCTGCGTTCGGTGTCATGCATGCGGATGGCGCAACAGGCCTGAACCGCATCGTCCAAGCGATAGACAAAATAGTTGTCTAGCTCTTCCCCTACCGATTCGGCGGAGCGTTGCACTAGAATTCCGTCCTCGACATAGGGTTGCATGATACGCAAGATTTCGGGGATGTCCTGGGCACCCGCAGGATGAATATGATCGTATTCCTTGGCATAGATCATGGTACCGAGGCCCACTGAGGAAAAGACCTCCCGTAATAAAATGCCGTCTTTAGAGCCATCAATGAGGTGCACGCGCTCAACGCCGGCTTCGCAAGCCTGAAGAGCCAGGGAAATCAATTCGCGGTGCTGGGGCTGTAATTGCGTGCCGAAGGACGCCAAAAGCGCGCGGCCCTCTTCGGGATCGAGATTGGAGAATAGACCCGATTTCAATTCTTGAGGCTCGACGAAGGGGCAGCCCTCGACCACGGGAATGCCGCCATCGACGCCGATGAAAAAGAGTTTAGAGGCTTGCAGGGCTTTGGCCACGGCCACAGCCAATTCATTGCTGTTGAGATTATAATCGCGGCCCACCACATTCCAACCAATATTCGGAATGATGGGGATAAGGCCATCCTCCAGCATATTGCGAATGAGCTGCACATTCACTTTTTCGACGCGTCCCGTTTGCTTATAATCCACGCCGGCCAAAACCCCCATGGCGCGCGCCCGCACCCAGTTCCCGACCACCCCATGGGCTTCGTTTTCCGACAGCAGGGAAATCAGCACATTGGTCACATTGGATGCGCCCAATTTCACCAAAGGCATAGCCTCTTGCGGCGTAATGCGCGTCGTGCCTTGCATCGGAGCTGCGACGGCATAGGTGGCAAGCACTTGATCGATGCTTTGCTTTGCACCGGGCACTAAGACCACCTGGATGCCCGCATTTTGCAGCAGCACAATGTCCTTGATGAGCAGGGAGAAAAGCGGCTTGCCCAATAAGGTGTCGTCGACCTTTAGAACGAAGACCTGGCCTTTATAACGGCGTAAATAGCCGAAAACCTCACGTATGGTCTGCACCGGGTGGGAAACAGGTGCGTTACGGGGCTTGGGGTCACCCCCATTGCTTTTGCGTTTGGCCGCGATCGGATTTTCGTTCATGAACCCTCTCCCCAAGCATGCACCCAGGACTTGGCCGATGGCAAGAGCGCCTCAACGCTTTCGCCTAGGCCTTGGCACCAAGCCAAAAATGCCGTCTGCAAAATCAAGGCGTCGGCAAACCCCTGGGGCCATGATCCTTGCATAAAGGCGGGCCATTCCGCGAATCGCGCCAGACTGTAAATGCTTCCGTCGGGTTTCAGTCCGCCCATGTCGGGAGCGATGAAATGGGTATCCACCCCGGCTGGTCGCACCCGAACGACCTCGGTGGGCTTATGCAAAACGAGATCGACCGTGCCGTGATTGCCGAGGGCAATGACCCCGTGCAATCCTTGAAATTGCATGGCCGCCGCAAGCCTATCCGCATAGTGGCGATGGCTGATGCCTAAAAGTACGGGAGCCTCAGGCCAAGGTTGAATCAATTTTTCCGCCGTATGAAGGCATGAACGAAAGCCTAATTCGGCACGCAAACCAGCCAGGGCCGACCAATTCGGCATCCAGTCGTCGATATGCACGGTGAGAAGCCGGTCAGGCCAAAGACCTAAGGTTGCGGTTTTGGTGAAGGTGGTCTCATTGCCCGACATGACGGGAGTACTGCGCACTAAGGCGAGGGTAGAACCTTGTTTCACGAGCACCTTGGCGGCCAATAGGGCCAAAAGGCCGCCTTTGCGGCCCGTATCCGAAGCGACATTCACCGTCATATCGGGCTTAGCAGCCAAGTCTGGCAAGAACCGTCCCCGCTCGTAGATCGTGGCGACCAGGGCATTCAGTTCGTCCTGAGTGAGTTCCTTGATCCGCAATGCTTGAAGAAAGGCGCCAGCCTGGGCAGCAGTGAATCCACCTTCCAGCAAAAGGCGAAAAGCGGCCAGGCCTTCGTCATAGGTCAAGTCTTGCGATAGGGTGCGGCCACGCCCCACCTTTTTGATGGCGTCTTTAGGGGAGAAGGCTGCGGCCGTTTCCATGCTGTCAGGGGAAAAAGGGATTTCGAGGGCGATCTGTTTCGTCTTCTTCCTGAAAAGCTAATTGAAAGTGCCTTCCCGCTTATCCATTTTGTCCTGTATGACCGCTTCCCAACCCTTGCCTACCGACACTCCGACACGATTCCAAAAAATCGCTTTCCTGTTTTTCTTGGTGACGGTCACCGGGGTTTTTCTTTTCATGCTCAAAGGATTTGCCATGACCTTGCTCATGGCCGCCGTATTTACCGGCCTCACCTACCCTATTTACAGTTATTGGCTGAAGCGATTGAAGCGTCCCGTGCTGGCCAGTAGCGTGACCCTTTTGCTACTGATTCTCGTTGCCGTCATTCCTTTGATAGCCCTGGGGATTGTGGCCTACCAGGAAGCCTCGTTATTCGTCAGCCATTTTCAACCCGATGCGGTGCGAGACTATTTGGTCGGCACCTTTCACAAAATCCAGTCTGATTATCCCTCGCTTTTCTCCCGCATCAATCCCCAAGACATCATCAATGCGGCCCTGAATGGAATGCGGAATGCTCTACAATACTTGCTCAGCCAAGGCGCCAATGTTTCGCTGACTCTGGCGGGCAATTTGGTCAGCTTTTTCTTGATGCTTTTCATGATGTTTTACTTCTACATGGACGGCGAGCGCATGCTGGCCCGATTGATTCGCTGGTCGCCCTTGCGCGACGATCATGAGCGCTTGCTCCTACAGCAATTTCTGACCGTCTCCAAAGCCACCTTGAAAGGCATTTTGGTCATCGGAATCATACAAGGCGCGATTGGTGCCATTTTGTTTTGGGCCGTGGGTTTGCACGCTCCCATTTTTCTCGGTGTGCTGATGATTTTCGCCAGCGTCATCCCTGCCGCCGGTGGCGGGTTGGTTTGGTTTCCGGCTAGCCTTTA
>JAYUVP010000164.1:0-10937 GCA_043753995.1 Fibrobacterota bacterium | reverse complement strand
GCAACTTTGCGCCGCAATATCATGGCTTTCGACGTCACTCAACTGAATGACATTATCGAGAAAATCGGCTACCGCGAATTTCGTGAGATCGCTTGGATTGGAGGAGCCTTAGGCGTGGTGATAGGCTTGATTCAAGCAGCGGTCAATGCTCTTGCTTTGCCCTAAAGGAAATCGTTAAAGCAAGTAGGAGGCGATGAGAGAGCCGATAGCCATGAGGCTATCCATTTCTTCCTTGGTGAATTCATAGGCGACGGGCTTGGCTATACCTATGGTGCCGAGCAATTTCCCGTCGAGTAGCATGGGGGCGGCCACGGACCCTTCCATTTGCGTGTTCTTGGCGCCGGGTTTCGCTGCACCGCTATCGTCGGTTTGCAGGTTGCAAACTTGCACGGCTTGCTTGCGTTCGGCGGCGAGTCCCGCCATGCCCTTCCCTATGGGTATCATGCGGACTTTGTCGAGGATGATGTCGGGTATGCCACGTCGAGCGCGCAATTTAAGCATGCCGGTATCGCGATCGAGGCTATGGATGGTGCCCACCTGACAATCAAAGGCTTCTAAAACCTTATCCAAAACCAAATCGCAAGCGGGATCAGTGGTGCCTTGACGCGCCATGATTTTGCGAAGTTCCTCGATCAGGATGTCTGGATTCGTTTTCAAAGCCATCGTCGTTTCCTCCGAAGCATTACTTGCCAACCCAGGCGAAATCGGAATTGCGCATGGGGTGTATGCCTAATTACAAAGTTAAATAGGGTAGAGGCGGGCTACCCGTGTTTACCTTGCGAAAACGAGGTTTGTCAGTCCGGCTGGCGGGTTGTTTTAACCCGAGCCCTCGTCGTTAGGAGTTATTCCGTGGAAAACATGGAGAATTTGGCTGGCCTCAAAGTACGGCAATGGATAGACAGTTTGAAAACCCTTTGCCAACCCGATCGCATCCATTGGTGCGATGGTAGCCAAGCCGAATTCGACTCGCTTTGCGAAAGCATGGTTCAAGCAGGGACCATGATTCGCCTCAATCCAAAATTGCGTCCCGGCAGCTATTACTGTCGCTCAACACCCGATGATGTGGCACGTGTGGAGGAAAGGACCTTTATTTGCGCGCGATCTCAGGACGAGGCTGGACCGACGAATAATTGGATGGCTCCGGCGGTCATGAAAGAGACCTTGCTGCGCCTTTTCAAAGGCTGCATGCGAGGCCGCACCTTGTATGTCGTTCCTTTCAGCATGGGCCCCATTGGCGGACCCATTTCCAGAATCGGCATTGAAGTTACCGACAGCCCTTATGTGGTGGCCAGCATGCGCATCATGACGCGCATGGGCGAAGCGGCCTTGCGCGCCTTGGGCGAGGACGATTTCGTGCCTTGCCTTCACTCGGTGGGTATGCCCTTGGAGCCGGGACAAAAGGACGTAGCCTGGCCTTGCAATGCCAAGGACAAATACATCGTGCATTTTCCCGAAGAGCGATCGATTTGGTCTTTCGGAAGCGGCTATGGCGGCAATGCCTTGCTCGGCAAAAAGTGCTTTGCCCTACGTATTGCCAGCTCCCTGGGCCGTGACGAGGGATGGCTCGCGGAGCACATGCTCATACTCGGCGTGGAATCGCCCCAGGGCGATAAAACCTATGTAACGGCGGCTTTCCCCAGCCAATGCGGTAAAACCAATTTCGCCATGTTGGTGCCTCCGCCAGCTTATAAAGACTGGAAAATCACCACGGTGGGCGATGATATCGCCTGGCTCAAGCCGCATGCCGATGGGCGTTTGCATGCCATCAATCCCGAAGCGGGATTTTTCGGCGTCGCGCCGGGCACCAATGTTCAAACCAACCCCAATGCCATGGCTTCTCTGGCGAAAAACACGTTGTTCACTAATGTGGCCCTCACGGAAGCTGGGGATGTGTGGTGGGAAGGCATGGGCGAAATTCCGACTGGCAAGATTTGGGACTGGCAGGGCAAGGAATGGACACCGGATTGCGGTCGTCCTGCGGCGCATCCCAATTCGCGTTTCAGTTCGCCCGCATCGCAATGCCCGAGCATTGATCCGCTTTGGGAAGATCCGCAAGGGGTGCCCATTAGCGCCATCATTTTCGGCGGCCGGCGACCCAGCAATGTTCCCTTGGTTTTTCAAGCCTTTAATTGGATTCATGGTGTTTATCTCGGCGCTACCGTGGGCTCGGAAACGACGGCGGCGGCGGAAGGCCAAGTGGGCAAGGTGAGACGCGATCCTTTCGCCATGTTGCCTTTTTGCGGCTATAACATGGGCGATTATTTCGAGCATTGGCTGCGCATGCGTAAGCTTATTCAGCGCCCTCCCAAATTCTTTCATGTGAATTGGTTTCGCAAAGGCTCCGACGGTAAATTCCTGTGGCCGGGTTTCGGGGACAATATGCGCGTGCTGCAATGGATAGTCGATCGTTGCCGTGGCCGCGCCAATGGGCTGGAAACTCCCCTGGGTTGGATGCCTTTCGCTGACGATATCAATTTACAGGGCACAAATATGACGCCCAAGGATTTTGAAAACCTGCAAACCATAGACATCGATGCGTGGAAACGTGAGGTAATTTCCCAGGACGAGCTTTTCATCAAGCTCTATGGGCATTTGCCTAAGGAATTGATCTTTCAGCGCGAATTGCTCATCGCTCGCCTTTAGCAACTAGAGCCGGTCTCAAAAGGAATTTTGAGACCGGCTCTAATAATTCCATCGCCATCGATGGCGGTTTTACTTATGGATTCGCCTTCATCGATCGCATGGTTTGCATGAAGGCATTCCGGTCCTCAATGCGCGATACGCTGGTGA
The DNA here is from genome assembly GCA_043753995.1 of Fibrobacterota bacterium. Taxonomy (GTDB): domain Bacteria; phylum Fibrobacterota; class Fibrobacteria; order UBA11236; family UBA11236; genus JAYUVP01. The sequence goes on along the minus strand of JAYUVP010000164.1, from coordinate 8,147 downwards.
CGATACGGCCTTCGGAATCGAGGAGGACGATAAGTCCATTGTGATCGATTTGGCCTTTGCCTCCGGGTTGATAATCTATGCCCAGCAAAAAAGCCAATTCGCGCGTGTCGTCGGCATTTCCCCGTAAGAGCAACCAGCGATCGGGGCTAAGGCCCATGTGGGCGCGATAGTCGACCAGGGCTTGCAGGCTGTCGCGCGCGATATCAAATGAAACCAAAACGAAGCCGAATTTCCGCTTCAAATCTTCAGGCAAATTCTGTTCGAGTAACTTCAATTGGCCAATGAGCATGGGGCAAACCGATTCGCATTGGCTGAAAAACATGGCCATGAGGCGCGGCTTGCCTCGCAACTCGGCGAGCTGGAGCGATTTTTGATCATCGGTTTTCCACGACGAGGATAGCTGGTAAATGCTTTTCTCAGGCAAGGGTGGCTTGTTGCCGCCATCGGCGGAATGGCTAAGCCCGGGAAGCCCCAGGGCGAGGCAGAGTGCCGTGATTTTAAATGGGATGCGAATCATAAAACCTTTCTCAAGGATCTTTCGCACAGCGAAAGCCCAAGGAAGCGACGGCGAAATGCGGTTGCAAGCTGGAGCGAAAACCATAACGCATAAACAGGATATAGTCGGAGGAGTTTCCCTTATTGCCGCCGCCGCCGCAAAATTGCGCGCTGTCTTCGACGCGGCTGGTATTGAAGGTGGCATAACCCCAGGATTTATAATCCGAGGTCCATTCCCAAATCAGGCCATGCAAGTCACTCACGCCGAAATCATGGATCATGCCGCTGCCGACGGTATCGGTGCCTAAGGAAGCAGGGCGAGCAAACCAATCGAGAATTCGGCGCATCGACTCGGCGGAATCGAGGCCCGAAGCACGCGTGGCTGCCACCCTTTCCCATTCCATGGTAGTGGGCAGGCGCTTTTTTTGTTCGGCGCAATAGGCCTTCGCCGCATGCCAGGAGACCCAAGTCACCGGATGATTCTCCTGGCCGGAAGGGGGCTTTCCGTCTCGCCAATTCTGCAAGTAATTCGAGTCACGTAACATGGGACGAAAGGGTTTGCTTTTCCATTCGGGATTCAGGGTCACAAACCTTTGGAATTCTGCTTGGGTGACCGGGACTTTATCTAACCAGAAGCGTGGGACGGCTAATTGCTTAAGCGTGGAATCCTTGGCGAAGGGCGGTTGAAAAAAACCGGGAGGAATGAGAGACATTTCTCCCGGAGGAATAGCCGCGGCGACCTGAAAAACAATGAAGAAGGCGGCAATTCCCTTGAGCATATTCAACCTATTCGGCAGGGGTAGCGGTTTGGCCTGGCGTGGCCTTTCTCACCGCACTGACTTCATCCAGGGTGACGTCGTCGGGGGCATTATTCCCGAAATTTTTGCGCACATAGGTGAGCACAGAAGCCACGTCGGCATCGTTCAAATTCAGCTTAGGCATGAGGCTATTGAACTTTTGACCATTGACTTCGACCGGGCCAGAAAGCCCGTTGAGCACCACGCCGATGGCGCGCTTTTTGTCGCTCATCAAATAGGAACTCTTCGCCACCGGTGGAAAGGCTTGAGGCACGCCTTCGCCATTGGCTTGATGGCAGGCTACACATACTTGTCCATAGACTCGCTTTCCTCTTTCCATCAATTGAGCCGAGGTCAAGCTGGTGACGGCGGCGGTGGGTTTGGTTTCTTCCACGCTTTGAATGGCCGAGCCTTCAGCCAAATAAATGTCGTCGCGTTGTTTGCCGGAAAATATCAGGCTGTCACCCTTGCCTGTGACCTTTAGCATGCCGAGGGCGCCTTTATTGAAAGCGCGGAAAATGCTGTGATCAACGAGGATATAGGTGGCAGGCACCTGTAATTTGAAGTCCACGATGGCCGAACCGCCGGCAGGTATCAAAACGGTTTGCACTTGCTCCTGATCGGCTTTCACTCCACCCCAGCTATAGACATGATCGAAAATTTCGCCGATGACATGAAAGGAGGAGGAGAGATTGGGGCCGCCATTTCCGAGGAAAAGGCGTACGGTTTGTCCCACTTCGGCGGTGATGGCTTTATCGCCAGTCATGGCGCCTACGGAACCGTTGAAGACCACATAATCCGGTTGTTCTTTGATGGCTTTTTCCATGTCAAAAGCCTGATTACCACCTTCGCCATTTTTACCCTTGGTATAAAATTCGGATTGCATCACGTAAAACTCTTTATCGACCTTGGGTAAGCCTTTTTTCGGCTCGATGAGAATAAGGCCATACATGCCATTGGCGATATGCATGCCCACAGGCGCGGTTGCGCAGTGATAGACATAAAGCCCGGGATTGATGGCCGTGAAAGAAAACACCGAAGAATGTCCGGGTGCAGTCAGGGATGCGCCGGCTCCACCGCCTTGGCCTGTCACCGCATGCAAATCGATATTGTGCGGCATTTTATTATCGGGGTGATTGCTCAAATGGAATTCGACATAATCGCCTTCTTTGACGCGTATGAATTTCCCCGGCACTTCTCCACCGAAAGTCCAAAAGGTATAGGTGACTCCATCAGCCAGGCGTTTATTAATTTCGCGAACCTCCAAATGCACCTTGACCTTGGCATTGTGCTTGCGCGTGATGGGAGGTGGCACTTGTGGAGCCGTGGTGAGCACGGCCTCTTCTTCTCCCTTCCAAGTCTGAGCTTCAGGAACGGTTAGGCAAGTTAGGGTGGTGGCGGCCACAACCCCTGACAGCGAAAGCATCCCACGAAACCACTTGGATTTTCCCCGACTCAAATCGTTTGCTTTCATCATGGTTTTTAACCCTTTCCTTGGCCAAGAATCCTTGTGGCCAATCTTTGAATGAGCAAGATCAATACCATTATGGATACGCATATCCATTGTGCTTGGCTATTGGGAAATCTTCCCAAAATGGCCAAGTCAAGGCAGTCAATTGATTTCACTCTTGCCAGCTTGGCTTATTCTGAATGCCACCTTGTCAAAATGTCAGACGAATTGGGCTTCAAGCTTAGACCTGTAAAGGATACGCTTTACCCAGTCGGATGGAGGGCGAATGATGAAACAGAAACTGCTCATAATCGATGACGAGTCCAGCATAATTGAATCCCTTACTCGCGCCTTGCATGGCCTGGGTTGTGAGATATTAAGCGCCACCGATCCCAGGCAAGGCTTGGAGTTGATGAAATCGAATATTCCCCAGGTTGTGATCACGGATTTGAAAATGCCCGGACTCGACGGTCTGCAAGTCTTGCAGCAAGTGAAGGAATTCAATCCGCACATTCAAGTGATTGTCATCACGGGACACGGTAGTATCGACGACGCGGTCACCTCGATGAAAAAAGGTGCTTACGATTTTATCCCCAAGCCTTTTAATAAGCAGGAAATCGTCGCGGTTGTCAATCGCGCTTTTGAAAAAGTTTCTTTGCTAGAAGAGAATTTCCTCCTCCGCGAAAAGCTAAAGAAAAGCCAAATGCCGGCCTTTGAGTTGGGGAAGAGCCGCTTATACCGCGAGCTTTTGGCTAGGGCCTCGCAAGCCGCCACCAGTGACGCTACCATCCTCATTCTCGGCGAATCGGGAACAGGAAAAGAAGTCGTTGCCCAGTATATCGTGACCAATTCCAATCGCGGACATCAGCCTTTTGTCACGGTGAATTGCGCCGCCATACCAGAAAATTTGATCGAATCCGAGCTTTTCGGATACAAGAAGGGCAGTTTCACGGGTGCCTATCAAGACAAAAAAGGCAAATTCGTCGAAGCCGATGGAGGCACTATTTTCCTCGACGAAATTGGCGAATTGCCGATGAGCATGCAGCCCAAATTACTGCGGGTTTTACAAGAGGGCGATGTCAGTCCGGTCGGCGGGGGATCGCATAAAGTGGATGTGCGTATTATCGCTGCCACCAATAAAAACTTGCGCAAACAAGTCGAAGGTGGGCTTTTCCGTGAGGATTTGTTTTATCGTCTGAATGTCATTCCCTTGCACATCCCAGCATTGCGGCAGCGTTCGGAAGATTTGCATTCGCTTATCAGCTTTTTCATTGCGAAGTATTGCAAGAAAAACAAGAAAAACAATTTATCGGTATCCGCCGATGCCTTGAAAATGATGGAGCATTATGGCTGGCCCGGGAATGTCCGGGAATTGGAAAATGCCATCGAGCGCGCTGTCATCCTTTGCATGGGGCATCAAATCGGAATCGACGATTTGCCCGATGAATTGTCAGCCAATCCCGAAGCGGGCTCCCAGGTTTATATTGGCCGCGGCATGACCATGGATGAAATCGAGCTATCGGTAATTCAAAACACCTTGAAGCGAAATCATGGCGACAAGCAAAAGACTGCGGAAGAACTAGGTATTTCGCTTCGCACGATCTACCGGAAGCTGGATGCGATTTTACAAATAGAAACCAGCGCTAAGGTGGCTTAAGGGGTAGCTCAGCCCTAAGGGGTTGTCCACTCGGTGCCGTTCCAGTATTTACCGAATCTTTCAAGCATGAGAATGGCAAGTACGCATTCTTCCCAACTTGTGAAGGCTTCGAAGTACTGGGCGGTTTCATTGCTAAACAGAGCCTTGCGCATGGCGGACAGCGAGGCATGATAGCCTCCGAATAATTCCATGATTTGTGCGAGATTGGGGAGCCAGGCCAAGGCATTTTCTTGGGGGATGCCTGCCGATCTTTCATCGATTTGAGAAACTGCGCCATTGGGAATGAACGGAGACTCAAAAATCGCATAATCCCCCGCGGGAAAAACACGCTCGGTTAGGCGAATGGATTGAACCTCCTTAGCCGTCGCGACCATTTTCAAATAGGCTTGTGTGAAGGTTTGCGACATCCAGTCTCCCGTATGACTCAATAAGCTCATCATACCACCGCTCGCCATTTTTGCAAAGCAGGGGAACCCTAACGGCGTATTGACAATGTGGAGCCTTATAGGATGGGATCGGTAAAGCCGCCTTCGGAGGACGGTGTCCAAGGCTCCTGGCTTGGCAGATAAAGTCCGTGACTCAGAGCTTGCAGTAAAATAGTGGCCTTTTCGAGCTCTTCGGCCAAAAAATGGGACTTTGCCGAGTCATTGAATTCACGGTAAATGCGCTCGGTATCACAGGCCTGTTCTAAGAATTGCTGCAACCTTTCCGTCTCGGGGCCCCCCAATTCCATTTCCACATGGTCGGGTAAAACACTAGCCAGCTTGGCTAATTCACGCGATGTTTCCAAGGGAACTTTTTGTCGGCATAGCTCATCGCGCAACTGCCATATAGCAGCGGCCAACATTTGGAAATAGGTCGAGATTTTTTGCCGCCTGGCAGGTTCTTCACGGTAAAAGCGGGTTTCAAATTGTATAAAGCGTCGCGCCGTGAAGCTTAATAATTCCAAGGCAGAGGAAGTCATGGTCGGAGCTCGATTAAGGGCTGGTCCGCCAAGAAATAGGCACTAATGCACACCTTGCGACTTTGCGTGATAAGGTATGCAGGCGCTTTCTTTGGTGGTGAACTTGGCCTTGTCGGAATCGCTAGGGGGAAGGGCTGCCATGGCGGGCGAGTTGGAATCGGCAGAATTGCCTGACTTGGAGGTCTTTGCGGGAGTAGCCGGCTTGGTCGGTTTCGCGTCGGAAGTCGCTGCCGTGGGATAGCTAGTCACGGCCGCAGGGACCTTGAGCTTTTCCACCCAGTAAAAACAGGCTTCATCGCGAGTGTGGAGGCTTCTGCCTTGAAGGGACACCATAATTTTATTGTAATCCCGGGAGGGGACGGTAACTTCGATTTCTTTTTGCTCAATGGGGTCATCTACCAATAGTACCACGGAGTCGGGCACGCAATTGAGGCATTTGACCGCACGAACAATGCCTAGAAGTGGGTCTTCCGCTTTAGCTGGACCCGCTAGGACAAAAAGATTGAAACCGAGCGCAATTGTAAGAAGAGAATTTTTCATAAACATCCTGGTTTTAAACCTAGGGTGCCGGTGGGAAGATGTCAATGAGAAGCCGAGTGAGTTCGCTTGAGGTGGAGGTTTTTGGCGTGAATTATGTCAAGTCCATCAACAGTCAGGATGGACAAGACCGATCGTAAAGTTTCGGTCAATTGCAAAGTGCGATCATATAGGGTGCGTTCAAGCAATAGTGGCCGCAATCCGGATTGAGGTCCCACGCTGAGCAGCATCAAACTGTCTACTTGCAAAATCAAATCTTCGCCAAGGCGTGCCAAGGAATCCAATCGTATGACCGAGATAGCAGCGAAGCGTGTCAAGGAGTCCGCATTTGCATGCACGCGCAAGGCTAAATCCGCGAGTTGCTCGGTGCTCCGTTCCAATTCCGCAATGTCAGGCTCAAGGCCTTGTCGAGCTTGGCCTAAAGCCGCGCTAAGGCGGGTGATTTCATCAAAGACGGGATAAATTTTTTGACTGACGGTGCCGCTCCAGGAATCGGCGCTATCACGGGGAGATTTCCATCGTCGAGAGGTGGACTCAATTCGCCAAACCATTTTGAGCAAGCCATCGACTTTATGAATGGTTTCTGCGACCCCATTGGCAAAAAAACCGATTTGCACCTGGCTTTCATCCATGTTTTGTTGCGACCGTCCCGGAACCAAGACCACCATGCGATCGCCCATGAGGCTGTGATTGAAATTCACGAAGCGAGCATCGGATCGCAATGGGTTTTTGTCGAATAACTCCAGGTTCACCACGGCCCCCGAGGAATCTGTCGCCACGGAATGCACGCGACCGACCACCACACCTTGGCGAGTGACCGGATCCTGGATCCTCAGGGTTCCGGTTTCCTCAAAACGCACTCGAATGAGATGAGACGGCGAGGAAAGCTCGCCACGCAAGGTGGCGAGAAGCCATAATAGGACGGCAAGGATGGCGAGTGCCGTTCCATAACCAATCCAGCGCGCGGTGTTTTCCATGCCGCGCTAAGGGTAACAAATCGGAAAAGTGGATGCACCCGTCACGTCAATGTTTCCTCATTCCCGCCGTCACCGCCCTGCTTTGCTGGAATTGCCGTCAGCCCGTCCAGGAAATGGGAATGCCTCCCTCCTGGCAAAGGGCCGCATTGCACGAATTTGAGCCTCCGGATTTGCTGGAAGATTTACAGCGCTGGCTGCCAAATGACGCCGAGGTAAAGCTTTTAGCCGCCCTGGCAGACACCAATGCCCTGGAGCGCAGCGAGGCCTTGCGGGACGCTTTCCTGCTGTCCCCGCGAGATCCCCTTTTGCTTTCGGCATGGAGTGCCACGGCCGCCGATTTAGGCCAGATGCAAGAGGCTTATGCGCTTGCCGAAGCGGCTCAGGCAGCGGATCCGGGCAATGCCATGCTTGATCTTTGGCGTGCGCGCATGGCGGCAAAGGCGGGAGCGCTGCCTTCGGCGCGTATGCTTTTCTATTCCTCCCATCCTTTTTCTGGTGCCGATTTATATGGAGCTCGCCTGGAGGTCCTATTACTGAAAGCCATGTCCCGCGCGGGCCGCCTCAATCCTTTAAGTGTTTCTGAAGCACAAGGTTTATTTGTCCGCCTATATCAACCCCCTTGGGAGCAATGCCTCGAAGTTTTGCGCGAAGTTTTTCTCGATTCTCTTCCCGTTAGACCCTATGACATACGTCAGCGTGCGCCAGGAGCCGCTTTGCGTTTGGCTTGGACCGGCGAGGTTTTACGTCAATCGGCTTTGCATGGGCCTAATGTTTTTTGGACGGGTTTAAGTGAGCAAGGCCTGGGGTATGCTATGGAGGCCCAAGCCTGGCAATTCCTTTTAGGTCATGCACGCAGTTTTGGTCGTGCCGAGTTGGAGTTTGAAGCCCAATGGCATTTGGCCAAGGTATTACGCGAATCGGAAGGTGTTTTCGCCCAGTCTCAGCAGCGCCATCGGAATGGCGCATCCCTGAATTTTCTGAATGACTTTGGGACCTGGTCGGAAAATCCCGGTCTCACGGTAGGAGACGCGAATGCCAAGGCTAGGCAATCGCGATTTTGGAAGCTGGTTTTGCGAACAAGGATCAACTGACCTTGCGCTTGAATAATGCAATGGACAGGGAAAAAACAAAGGCGCCAATAGCGAGCATGGCCAGAAGTTCCCGCCACATTTCGGTAAGTCCGGAACCCTTTAAAAACATTTCACGCAAGACTTGCATGAAATAGCGCACTGGATTGAGATAGGTGATCCATTGCACCCATTGCGGCATG